>NZ_JBIGIN010000024.1:0-69763 GCF_043558715.1 Scandinavium sp. M-37 | reverse complement strand
TCTGGTAATCCCCGACGTTATCCACAATTGCGGTCAGCACCGGGGTGGCAACCTCTGTGTCCACGGTCAGGGCAAAGCCGTCCGTTGAGGCGCTTTCACCTGCCGCATTCATCGCGGTCGCGCTCAGATTGTGCGCCCCTTCAGACAGGTCAGTGTTAGGCGTGAAACGCCATGAGCCGTCTGCACCCGCGATGGCGGTGCCAATCAGGGCATCGTTGTCATAGATATTGACAGTAGCGCCCGCCATGGCATGACCAGTGAGCTCCGGACGGGCATCGTTAGTCAGACTGCCGTTAGCCAGGTCGCCGGTAATGCCACCCTGTACGTTGTCTGCCACGCTGTCGATTACTGGCACATCAGGTGCAACAACATCCTGGTCAGGGGCGGTGGTGTTGATGAAGTAAGGGTCGGAGAAGCGAGGTGCCGAGTCGTCACGCGGATTCAGAAGGACGGCCTGGAAATAATTCTGTGCGTCCGGATCCAGCGGAGTCTCTAGGGTATAGGTCCATGTGCCGTCAGCCTGTGCATGGGCGGTGCCGATTGGCTCATCGTTGAGGTAGACGCGAATGATCAGACTGCTACTGGTGCCAATGGGGACAGACCCTGTCAGCGTTGGCTGCAGGTCATCGGTTTCGCCGTACTGAGCAACCGGGCCCTGGTGCTGGCCGGTATTATCGAGAATGCTATCAATGGTCACCGGTGAGGTGGAACCAGCGCCAACCGCAGCCAGCGTTAAGTCATTTTGTTTTTCTGTTGAATCAGACATCGTGTCCAGTTCTCCATAGCTATATAATTTAATACTCAGCATCTAAAAATAGAATTATTCAGTTCCGATGCTAAGCTGAGAAATCATAATGAATAACGAGCCATCATTATCAGCCAGTAGTGTAATGCGGGTATTTATTGGCAGAAACGCCTTCAAAGAAAAAACAAAAGTCGAAAAAATCAAATCTCATCATTTAATACGATACTCATACGGAGTTACCGCAGTTCAAGCCTTTAAATTTTATTTAATTAAATTGTGATTTCTAATTAATCTTGAGCAATTTTAGGTATGGAGAAAATCTTTAGCAGAATCTGTCAGACATAATTCTTACTGCCCATGGATGGGATTTTTAAATATTAGAAAATATATTTCTCTGGCTACCGACGAATTGAAGATGACACAACTGATCCACAGTGATAAGGTCCGTTGGCATTTTGTTCTTTATTCTTTGTTCATACAGATATTAAATTTCCCAGATTATTTCCAGCCGCCGCAAGGCGGCTTTTTTTGTGAATGATATCCACCGAACTTAGAGAATGATGACTTGCTGTCGGAAGAAACCCTTCGGCTGGCAATACATTATTTTTTCAGCCGCTACCCAACCCAGGGTAGCGGCTCAAAACATCACTCCCCTTGCTGCTCCAGGGCGTGCTTGTACAGCGCGTTTTTCTTCACGCCGTGGATTTCGGCGGCGAGGGCGGCGGCTTTCTTGAGGGGCAGTTCGGCTTGCAACAGGGCCAGGGTGCGCAGGGCTTCAGCGGGCAGCGCATCGTCGCTCTGCACTTTGAAACCTTCGACGATCAGCACCATTTCGCCTTTGCGACGGTTTTCGTCTTCTTTTACCCACGCCAGCAGTTCACCGACCGGCGCACCGGTGATGGTTTCCCAGGTTTTGGTCAGTTCGCGGGCCAGTACCACGTAGCGCGATTCGCCGAGGACGGCGGTGATGTCTTCCAGGCTTTCCAGCAGACGGTGCGTGGATTCGTAGAAAATCAGGGTACGCGGTTCGTTTTCCAGGGCGCGTAACGCATCCCGGCGACCCTTCGACTTCGCGGGCAGAAAACCTTCATAGCAGAATTTATCGGACGGCAGTCCTGCCGCACTCAGCGCCGCGATAGCCGCACACGGGCCTGGGAGCGGCACCACGCGGATCCCCGCTTCACGGCAGGTACGCACCAGGTGATAGCCCGGATCGTTGATTAGCGGCGTTCCGGCATCGGAAACCAGCGCGATGTTTTGCCCTTCTTTCAGCTTCGCCAGCAGGGTTTCGGCTTTTTGCTGCTCGTTATGGTCGTGCAGGGCAAACATACGGGCATTAATGGCAAAATGCTGGAGCAATAAACCGGTATGACGCGTGTCTTCCGCGGCAATGAGATCAACAGCTTGCAGCACTTCCAGCGCACGTTGGGTGATGTCGCCAAGATTACCGATTGGCGTGGGCACTATATAGAGCTGACCCTGAGAATTGTCCGCTGTTTCGCGTTGTTTCATTGTTTAGTCCGTATTGCCGATTTAATATTGAGCATTGAGCTAAAAAAATATCACTGGATACGTATGGTACCGTCAACATTTCTTCGTTCTAAAGCCGCGCGCTGTCTGCCTGTTATGCTGGCTGCGTTACTTTTTGCCGGCTGTGGCACCCAGCAAAGCGCAGACCAGAGTGTCGCGCACCTCGAAGGCAGCGCGCAGGCCGATTCCGGTTACTACCTGCAGCAGATGCAGCAAAGTTCAGATGATAGCAAGACCAACTGGCAATTACTCGCCATTCGTGCACTGCTGAAAGAAGGCCAGAGCCAGCAGGCGCTGGAACTCTACGGTCAACTGCCTCAGGACTTGACCGCCTCTCAGCGTAAAGAACAGTCGCTGCTGGACGTAGAAATCAAGCTATCGCAGAAAGATTTTGCCGGGGCGCAGGCGCTACTCGCTAACGTTGAGGTCGCCGACCTCGATAGCAATCAGCAGGCCCGTTACTGGCAGGATGTGATTGTGGCGATGAACGGCCAGCCGTCGCTGCCGCTGCTGCGCGCCCTGATTGCGCAGGAACCGCTGCTGACCGCGCCGCAAGATAAACAGAAAAATATCGATGCCACCTGGCAGGCGCTGTCCTCAATGACCAAAGATCAGGCCAACACGCTGGTGATCAACGCTGATGAAAACGTCTTACAGGGCTGGCTGGATCTGCAACGTGTCTGGTTCGATAACCGCAACGATCCGGACATGATGAAAGCCGGGATCCAGGACTGGAAAACGCGCTATCCGCAGAACCCGGGGGCGAAAATGCTGCCGACTCAGTTAGTCAACGTGCAGAGCTTTAAACCCGCGTCCACGGCAAAAATTGCCCTTCTGCTGCCGTTGAACGGCCAGGCCGCAGTCTTCGGACGCACCATTCAGCAAGGTTTTGAAGCCGCGAAAAATGGCAGCGCAGGTGCGGTAAGCGGCAGCGCTGTGCCGGAACAAACTGCCCAGGCGGCAACCGTGCAGGACAATACTGTCGTCAGCCCGTCTGAGGCTGAAATCAACGACCTGACCGCCACCAGCCAGCCTGCGGTCGGCACGCAGGCCCAGCCGGTGACTGCGCCTCAGCAAACTGAAACGCCTACGGCCACACAGCCGGTGAGCGCAGATGACAGCAGTTCTGTGCAGCCTGCGGCTCAGCCCGCTGTCGTCGCCGTTCCCGCCAATCCCTCGGCTAACGTGAAGGTTTACGACACCACCGCCGCCCCTCTGGATCAAATCCTGAATCAGGCGCAGCAGGACGGCGTGTCCCTGGTCGTGGGCCCTCTGCTTAAGCCGGACGTAGAGTCACTGGTTAAGAGCAACACCAGCCTGAACGTACTGGCGCTCAACCAACCAGAAAACGTGCAGAATAAAGCTAACGTCTGCTATTTCGCGCTCTCCCCGGAAGATGAGGCCCGCGATGCGGCGCACCATATTCACGATCAGGGTAAGCAGGCTCCGCTGGTGCTGATCCCGCGCAATGGATTCGGCGATCGCGTGGCGAACGCCTTTGCGCAAGAGTGGCAGAAACTCGGCGGGGGTGTGGTGCTGGAACAGAAATTTGGTTCAGTGAATGAGCTGCGTGGTAACGTCAATGGCGGAGGCGGGATCGCCCTGACCGGTAGCCCAATCAGCGCCAGCCTGCCTCAGCAGGAAGCCGTCACGATTGGTGGCCTGACTATCCCGGCGCCACCGAGCGAAGCGCAAATCTCCGGCGGCGGTAAAGTCGATGCGGCCTATATTGTCGCCACCCCGGAAGAGATAGCCTACATCAAACCGATGATTGCGATGCGCAACGGCAGCCAGAGTGGCGCGACCCTTTATGCAAGTTCACGTAGTGCGCAGGGGACCGCAGGCCCGGATTTCCGTCTCGAAATGGACGGACTGCAGTTCAGCGAAATCCCTATGCTGGCGGGCAGCAATCCGGCTCTGATGCAGCAGGCGCTGAGCGCGGTGCGTAACGATTATTCGCTGGCGCGGCTGTATGCCATGGGCGTGGATGCCTGGACGCTGGCGAATCACTTCTCTCAGATGCGTCAGGTGCCAGGCTTTGAACTGAACGGCAACACAGGCGATCTGACCGCCACTCAGGATTGTGTGATCAACAGGAAGTTGTCATGGCTCAAATACCAGCAGGGACAGATGGTTGCAGCAAACTAAGCCGTAAACAGACCGGCGATGCGTGGGAGCTAAAAGCGCGTCGCTGGCTCGAAAGCAAAGGACTGCGTTTCATCGCCGCGAACGTTACGACGCGCGGCGGCGAAATCGACCTGATCATGAAAGAGGGTGCGGTAACGGTATTTGTTGAGGTTCGTTACCGGACCTCCGCGCGCTACGGTGGCGCGGCCGCCAGTGTGACACGCAGCAAACAAGTAAAATTATTACACACCGCCCGCTTGTGGCTTGCCCGCCACAATGGGAGCTTTGAGACTACGGATTGCCGGTTCGATGTGGTAGCCTTCACCGGCAGTCAGGTAGAATGGTTAACAAACGCCTTTGGCGAATAGCGTCACTCAAGAATTTAAGGGAAATCGTGCTCGACAGAATTAAAGCCTGCTTTACGGAAAGCATTCAGACCCAAATCGCAGCAGCAGAAGCGCTTCCGGACGCTATTTCCCGGGCCGCCATGACGCTGGTGCAATCCTTACTTAACGGCAACAAAATCCTCTGTTGTGGCAATGGCACATCGGCCGCCAACGCACAGCATTTTGCTGCCTGCATGATCAACCGTTTTGAAACAGAACGCCCTGGTTTACCTGCGATTGCACTTAATACCGATAATGTGGTCTTAACGGCGATTGCCAACGATCGCTTGCACGATGAAGTGTATGCCAAACAGGTTCGTGCGCTGGGTCATGCGGGCGACGTACTGCTGGCTATCTCCACCCGGGGAAACAGCCGCGATATCGTGAAAGCCGTTGAAGCCGCCGTGACGCGTGATATGACCATTGTGGCGCTGACGGGTTATGACGGGGGGGAACTGGCTGGCCTGTTGGGCCCTCAGGATGTGGAAATCCGCATTCCCTCGCACCGTGGCGCACGCATTCAGGAGATGCATATGCTGACGGTAAACTGTTTATGCGATCTGATTGATAACACCCTTTTCCCACACCAGGACGATTAAGGAGTACTCATGAAGGCATTTTCGCCCCTCGCGGTCCTTATTTCCGCGCTGCTGCTTCAGGGATGTGTCGCGGCAGCCGTTGTCGGCACCGCAGCGGTCGGCACCAAAGCGGCCACCGATCCACGTACCGTGGGTACGCAAGTCGACGACAGCACGCTTGAACTGCGTGTGAACAGCGCCCTGAACAAAGATGAACAACTGAAGAAAGAAGCGCGTGTGAACGTCATGGCATGGCAAGGTAAAGTCCTGCTGACCGGCCAGGCGCCGTCAACCGAACTGGCTTCACAGGCCAAACAAATCGCGATGGGTGTCGAAGGCGCGGCGGAAGTGTTTAACGAAATCCGTCAGGGTCAGCCGATTGGGCTGGGCACCGCCTCTTCCGATACCTGGATAACCACCAAAGTTCGCTCACAGCTGCTGGGTAGCGATCAGGTGAAATCCTCTGCGGTGAAAGTCACCACCGAAAACGCTGAAGTGTTCCTGATGGGTTCCCTGACCGAACGTGAAGGCAAAGCCGCGGCGGATATCGCCAGCCGCGTCAGCGGGGTGAAACACGTCACCACCGCCTTTACCTTCCTCAAGTAAGCACTCTGCCCGGCGGCGCAAGTTTGCCGGGCCTATAAAACGTACAAACCCACTCCGCCCGTTATCACACCACAGAGCACCACCAAGCCCCCTGAGAGCCACAACGCTTTAGCCGGAAACGCTTTGCGCAGCATAAACAGCGACGGCAAGCTCAGCGCTGGGAGCGTGATCAGCAGCGCCAGACCTGGAGCCATTCCCATTCCTGCGAGCATCATGGTCTGGACAATCGGGATCTCTGCTGCGGTCGGGATGACAAATAATGCCCCAGCCACCGCCATCGCTATCACCCAAAACAGCGTGTTGCCCACAACGCCGTCCGCATGGGGGAACAGCCAGACGCGCGCGGCTCCGAGGACCAGTACCGCGACGATATACACCGGGATCGTATTCCAGAACAGCGTCCACAGCGTTTTCCCCCAGCGGGCAAGGAACGCGGAATCGTTCGACTCATCTGGCGTATCCACCGGAACAGGCTGGGTGCTGACGGGCTCTTGCACCCATTTTTGCACCAGCGTCGCCACCAGCAGCACCGTGACTAACCCCGCAGCCAGCCGAATCAGCGTGAACTGCCAGCCGAGCACAAACCCCATGAATACCAGCGTGGCCGGGTTTAACAGTGGATTACCCAACCAGAAGGCCAGCGCGCCGCCCATCGATACCTGCTGGCGACGCATACCCGCCGCCACCGGAGCCGCACAGCAGGTACACATCATCCCAGGCAGTGAAAATAAGGTGCCAAGCAGGGTGGCGCGAAAGCGCGGTTGTCCGAGGGTGCGCAGCAACCAGTCACGGGGGATCAGCACCTGGATCAGCGATCCCAGCAGGACACCCAGCACCGCGGCTTTCCAGACCGCGAGAAAATAGACCATCGCGTAGTCCAACGCCGCCCGCCACGGGTTATCAGCCGCCTGCGCCAGAATGGATTTACCGATGCTGTGGGTGTCCGCCGCGGTGAACGCTTTGCCGTAATACGGCTGCCACTTCACGTACCACAGACCAACGATCACCACGAGAAAGAAGAGTGCAGGTTTCCACCACGTCAGTGGGGTTGCTGCCCGAGAGGAAGACTGACCAGTCATACCAGGCTCCGGAGAAGAAAAATATTGTGAGGCAGGATGTTACGCCTGCCTTGCCGCCATTTCACGTAATTTTGCCGAGGAGAGGATGTTTACGCCCTGTGTAGCAGGGGCCAGCGCATCATTCAGCATGGCGCGCGCCACGTCACGTGCGTCGATGGATTTCCAGTTCCCCGGTAAGAAACCAAACAGTGGCGCCAGCAGCGACTCGTTCAGACGGCGATTTTCACGATCGCCCAGCAGCATTGACGGACGGGCAATCGTCAGCCGGGGCCACTGCTGGGCTATCAACGCTTCCTCCATTTCGCCTTTCACCCGATTGTAGAAAAAGGGCGAACGGGCATTGGCTCCCATCGCGCTGACCACCAGCATCTGGCTGGCTCCGAGCCGCTGGCCGGTGAGCGCGGTATCCACCACCAGCGTATAGTCGGCATGCACAAACGCCTCTTTGCTGCCCGCCTCGCGCCGCGTGGTGCCGAGACAGCAGAAAACGATATCGACCGGCGCTGTCACCTGCGCCAGCGCGTCGGTCAGCTGCGGGTCGTGAGGATTACTGACCTTGTCGGGCATATCCTGCAACGGGCGTCGGGTGGCGGCGGTAATATGGGTAATGCCAGGCGCCTGAATCATCATTCGTAGTAAGTGCCCACCAACCAATCCAGTTGCCCCGGTAATCAGTACATGTGTCATTAGAGTCTCCTTTGCAGAATTTTCCGTGTGATCAATGCCCCGGAATGAACCAGGCTTAACAGTCTGAATGAGTATTAACCCTTTCTGGAGAATTTACCTTTCTGAAGCCAGAACCACGGAGGAACCATGAGCAAGAAAATAGCGGTCTTGTTAACCGACGAGTTTGAAGATTCAGAGTTTGCCTCACCCGCCGCTGAATTTAAGAAAGCGGGCCATCAGGTGGTAACCATTGAAAAACAGGCGGGTAAAACGGTCAAAGGCAAAAAAGGCGAGACCCGCGTCGCTATCGATAAAGCCATTGATGACGTCAGTCCTGCCGAATTTGACGCCCTGTTGCTCCCCGGCGGCTACTCCCCGGACCAGCTGCGCGGTGACGAGCGTTTCGTTACCTTTACCCGTGATTTTATCAACAGCGGCAAACCGGTGTTCGCTATCTGCCACGGCCCGCAGTTGTTAATTAGCGCCGATGTACTGCGCGGACGCAAACTGACCGCCGTGAAGCCGATTGTGGTGGACGTTAAAAATGCGGGCGGTGAGTTTTACGATCAGGAAGTGGTGGTAGATAAGGATCAATTGGTGACCAGCCGGACGCCGGATGACCTTCCGGCGTTTAATCGCGAGGCGTTACGCCTGCTCGGCTCCTGATCCTCGCAACCAAATCATTTTCTTACCAAAACCCAGCGTGTTGTCGGTGAATTTCAGTTCATCAATCCGGACTTCCCACAGGGGCGCCGGCAGCATTCTGGCCATCGGAAAGCGGCGATAGTAGCGTTCGCGCATCGCCGCACTCTCATTTTCTTCCATTAGCCGTATTTCACCCCGGAACTGCACGCCGCGGATCAGCGCCACCGTTTTCGGCTGTCCGTTAACCGTGCCGGCAACAACGGCGCGTGGACCGCTCATTTGCGCATGGCGGGTGGTTTCTTCGGTGAGCAGGTAGAAGGCCACGTTTTCACGGTCGTAAAGATAAAATGCACAGGCGGCCCACAGCTCGCCGTCTTTTGCCACACTCCAGCTGACAACGTGCTGTTTTTCCAGCCATCGACTGATGGCGGCCAGTGACTCCATTTTTACTCTCCCGCGTGCTATGGTGCGCTCACCTTAACACAGGAGCCGGAACGTGTGCTGGTTTGTCTATATGATTCGAAGCCCTGATAACCGTCTTTATACGGGCATTACAACCGACGTTGAGCGTCGTCTGAGCCAGCATCAGTGCGGGAAGGGGGCGAAGGCGTTACGGGGAAAGGGAGAGCTCACGCTGGCGTTTGCTCGTGAAGTTGGTGAACGCTCACTTGCGTTGCGACTGGAATATCAAATCAAGCAGCTGACGAAGCGCCAGAAAGAGCGCCTCGTCGCCGGAGATGCGTCATTTGACGCGATGTTAGCGAGCCTCAGAAACGGTTGAAATGGTCGCTGTATTCGACCAGGCCATGCACGCCGTTGAGCGCATCATCGGCCAGCGGACGTACCTGGAACGCCGCCTCAGCTCCCTGCCAACGGCAGCGTAAATCAAAGCGAGCAGCCGGTTCGAAGCCCAGTTTACCGTACAGCGCCGGGTCGCCCAGCGTCACCACAGCGGCGTAACCGAACTCATTGAGTGAATCGAGCCCTTCATACACCAGCTGACGGCCAATACCCTGCCCCTGCCAGGCTTTATCTACCGCCAGCGGGGCCAGTCCGACCCACTGCAACTCTTCGCCTTCGACGCTAACCGGGCTGAAGGCCACATAGCCGACCACCTGTCCTTCGTCGTCTGTGGCGACCAGGCCCAGAGTAATCAGACCGTCTTCACGCAGGGAGTGCACCAAATCCGCTTCGCCTTCGCCGTCAAACGAACGGCGCAGCAGGGCATCAATACCCGGCGCATCTATCCCAATCTCCACTCGAATCAGCATGGCTCACCTACCGATGTGTGTCTGGTTTGTGGCGGATTCTGTAATCCGGCCTCAACAAAGTCCGCCAGTTGCATCAGCATGATACGCAGCGCTTTCGGCATCTGCTCAAGCTCAATGGCGTCCATCAGGTTTTTAACGTATAGCCCCAATTCCGTGTCGCCTTCGATCACTAAACGACGCTGGAAAAAGAGCGTATCCGGATCCTGCTTGCGAGCCGCAATCATCAGCAAATCGCTGGCATCAGCGCTGAAGCTCACATCGGCATCTGCGGAATCACTGACAATCAGGCGGTCATTCTCGACGGAAGTGAACCAACGCAGGCCAATGTCGCGCACTTCAATGCTTAACCAGCGGCCTTGCAGAAAATCCAGTTCCCCTTCCGCCAGTGCCTGGCGGAACTGCCAGCTTAGCACCTGTTCCAGTACCTGACGTTTTAACGCGAACGGCGCGACTTTCACCGGGACGCTCATCAGAGTCGGGCCCATCTGTACCAGGCGTGAACGCAGTTTATCCAACACGAGCTTTACTCCCTCAATGCAATAGTCTGGTTATTCTGCCACATCCGTTGAACAACATAGCGGCGTAAATCAACAATTCTGTAAGAGGCTGTGCCGCATTATTGGCACGCTCAATGCGCTTTTAACTGCCTCAAATCAAAAATTGTCGACGTTGGGTTAACTAAAATCCCAGTTCGTTAACAATCGCGGCCCTGCGGGTCGCTGCCTCAGGAAACATTATGGAGCTGCTCTGTCCTGCCGGAAACCTCCCGGCGCTTAAGGCGGCCATCGAAAACGGTGCCGACGCGGTATACATCGGACTGAAAGATGACACCAACGCCCGTCACTTTGCCGGCCTTAACTTCACCGAAAAGAAACTGCAGGAAGCGGTCAGCTTTGTTCATCAGCATCGCCGTAAGCTACATATCGCCATCAATACGTTTGCTCACCCGGACGGTTACGCCCGCTGGCAACGCGCGGTGGATATGGCGGCTCAGCTCGGTGCCGATGCGCTGATCCTCGCTGACATCGCAATGCTGGAATACGCCGCCGAGCGCTATCCGCACATTGAACGCCATGTCTCCGTGCAGGCTTCCGCGACCAATGAAGAAGCCATTCGCTTCTATCATCGTCACTTTGACGTCGCCCGCGTGGTACTGCCACGCGTACTTTCTATTCATCAGGTTAAGCAACTGGCGCGCACCACGCCAGTTCCGCTGGAAGTTTTTGCCTTCGGCAGCCTGTGCATTATGGCTGAAGGCCGCTGTTTTCTCTCCTCCTGGTTAACGGGGGAGTCACCGAATACGGTAGGAGCCTGTTCACCGGCGAAATATGTGCGCTGGCAGCAAACGCCGCAGGGGCTGGAGTCACGTCTGAATGAAGTGCTGATCGACCGCTATCAGGACGGCGAAAACGCCGGGTATCCGACGCTGTGTAAAGGGCGCTATCTGGTTGACGATCAGCGTTTCCACGTGCTTGAAGAGCCGACCAGCCTGAACACTCTGGAACTGCTGCCGGAACTGCTCGCCGCAAATATTGCCTCGGTAAAAATCGAAGGCCGCCAGCGTAGCCCGGCGTATGTCAGCCAGGTGGCGAAAGTGTGGCGTCAGGCGATCGACCGCTGTATGGCGGATCCGCAGAACTTCGTGCCACAGGCCGCGTGGATGGACACGCTGGGCGCGATGTCCGAAGGCACCCAAACCACGCTTGGCGCGTATCACCGTAAATGGCAGTAAGGAACGTGATGAAATATTCATTAGGGCCGGTGCTCTACTACTGGTCAAAAGAGACGCTGGAAGATTTTTATCAGCAGGCGGCCCACAGCAGCGCCGACGTGATTTATCTCGGTGAAGCCGTGTGCAGTAAACGTCGCGCCACCAAAGTCGGCGACTGGCTGGATATGGCGAAGTCATTGGCCGGAAGCGGCAAGCAGGTAGTGCTCTCGACGCTGGCGCTGGTGCAGGCCTCTTCCGAACTCAACGAGCTGAAGCGCTATGTTGAAAATGGGGATTTTCTTCTGGAAGCCAGCGACCTGGGCGTGGTGAACCTCTGCGCCGATCGCAAATTACCGTTTGTCGCCGGGCACGCGCTGAACTGCTACAACGCCGTGACGCTTCGCCTGCTGCAAAAACAGGGCATGGTGCGTTGGTGTATGCCAGTGGAACTCTCCCGAGACTGGCTGGTAAATCTGCTGAATCAGTGCGAAGAATTAGGCATTCGCGATAAATTCGAAGTGGAAGTGCTGAGCTACGGCCATTTGCCGTTGGCCTACTCCGCCCGCTGCTTTACCGCACGTTCGGAAGATAAACCGAAAGACGAATGCGAAACCTGCTGCATTAAATACCCGAACGGGCGCAACATGCTGTCACAGGAAAATCAGCAGGTGTTTGTTCTCAACGGCATCCAAACCATGAGCGGCTACGTTTACAACCTCGGCAACGAGCTTCAGTCTATGGCGGGCCTGGTTGATATCGTGCGCCTGTCCCCCCTGGGCACAGAAACCTTTGCGATGATTGACGCCTTCCGTGCGAATGAAAACGGGGCTGCGCCGCTCACGCTCGAAGCGCATAGCGATTGCAACGGCTACTGGAAACGTCTGGCCGGGCTTGAACTGCAGGCTTAAAAAAAGCTCACTTTGTTAACAGCAGTTATCCGTTTGTCATGCAGTATGAAAGATGCAGCTTTTCTGGCTGGCGCGATTATCCTGCGCCAGACTGGAAGAAGACCTTCAATCTGATGACGATGCTGTAGCAAAGTGAGCCGTTATGACTGACAAAAATATTGCTTTCTCGGTGCTGGATCTGGCCCCGATCCCTCAAGGTTCCTCTGCCAAAGAGGCCTTTTCTCATTCACTCGATCTGGCACGCCTCGCAGAGAAGCGTGGTTATCATCGCTATTGGCTGGCCGAGCACCACAACATGACCGGCATTGCCAGCGCCGCAACGTCGGTGCTGATTGGCTATCTGGCGGCCAATACCACTACCCTGCACCTCGGTTCCGGTGGGGTGATGTTACCGAATCACTCCCCGCTGGTCATTGCTGAGCAGTTCGGCACCCTCAATACGCTTTACCCGGGTCGTATCGATTTGGGATTGGGCCGTGCGCCGGGGAGCGATCAGCCGACGATGCGCGCCCTGCGCCGTCATATGGGCGGAGATATCGATAACTTCCCGCGCGATGTGGCGGAGTTGGTTGACTGGTTCGACGCGCGTGACCCGAATCCGCAGGTACGTCCTGTGCCGGGCTACGGTGAGAAAATCCCGGTGTGGCTGCTAGGCTCAAGCCTGTACAGCGCTCAGTTGGCAGCGCAGTTAGGCCTCCCGTTCGCGTTTGCCTCACACTTCGCACCGGATATGCTGTTCCAGGCGCTGCAGCTGTATCGCACCCAGTTCAAGCCATCAGAACGTCTGGCAAAACCGCACGCGATGGTGTGCATCAACATCATTGCCGCCGACAGCAACCGAGACGCGGAGTTTCTGTTCACCTCAATGCAACAGGCGTTCGCCAAACTGCGCCGGGGTGAAACCGGGCAGCTGCCGCCGCCGATTGAGAATATGGACCAATTCTGGTCTCCGTCGGAAAAATACGGGGTCGATCAGGCGCTGGGCATGTCTCTGGTGGGTGACAAAGCGAAAGTCCGTCATGGGCTGGAATCGGTGCTGCGTGAAACGCAGGCTGACGAAATCATGGTTAACGGGCAGATCTTTGATCATCAGGCACGCCTGCATTCGTTTGATTTAGCGATGCAGGTGAAAGAGGAACTGTTGGGGTAATTTTTGTTTATTGCCCGGCGGCATTTCGCCGCCGGGCGTGAACGATTACTGATACACAGGCAACACATTAAAGCTCGACAGGAAATGCACCACCGCGTTACCCACCCCGAATATCAGGATCAGGGCAATCATCGGTTTGCCACCCCAGACGCGGAACTGCGGGCTGCCAAAGCGTTTGCGAGACTTACGTGCCAGCAGCGCCGGAACAATCGCCGCCCAGATAGTGGCAGCCAGGCCAGCATAACCAATCGCATACAGGAAACCGTTCGGCCACAGTAAGCCTCCCACCACCGGCGGAACAAACGTCAACAGCGCAGTTTTAAAACGCCCAAGCGGCGCATCATCGAACTTAAACAGATCGGCCAGGTAGTCGAACAGGCCCAGCGTTACGCCGAGGAAAGAGCTCGCCACCGCAAAGTTTGAGAACACCACCAGCAGAAGATCCAGACTACGGCTGTTCAACACCCCGCTTAACGCCTGCACCAGTACATCAATGTTCCCGCCTTTCTGCGCGATGCCGACAAATTCGGGACGTGGAATATTGCCCATCGTGCCCAACAACCAGATAACGTACAGACCCAGCGCGAGCAACGTGCCGTAGACCAGGCATTTCACAATGGTACGCGGATCTTTACCGTAGTATTTCATCAGGCTCGGCACGTTGCCGTGATAGCCAAACGACGCCAGACAGAATGGCAGCGTCATCAGCAAATACGGCAGGTACGTCGCATGCTGTTCAGCCACGTTAAACAACGTCGGGGATTCCACATGCCCGAGCAGGCTGCCAAACGTCAGGAAGAAGGTGATGACCTTCGCCCCCAGCACGATAGCCGTCATGCGGCTGACCGCTTTGGTACTGAGCCATACCACAAACGCTACCAGCAACGCGAAGCCCAGCCCCGCCAGGCGCGGTGGCACGTTCAGGGACATTTCGCTGAAGGTGTGATGCAGAATAGAACCGCTCGCCGAGATATAGGCATAGGTCAGAATATAGAGCACGAAGGCAATCGACAGTCCGTTGATGATATTCCAGCGCTTGCCCAGTAAATCTTTGGTGATGGTGTCAAAGCTGGAACCGATCCGGTAATTGAGGTTCGCCTCAAGGATCATCAGCCCGGAATGCAGCATACAGAACCAGGTAAACACCAGCGCCGCGAGCGACCAGAAGAACCACGCCCCGGACATCACCACCGGCAGCGAGAACATTCCCGCCCCGATAATCGTTCCGCCGATAATCACCACCCCGCCAATCAATGACGGCCGGGTTGCTGTGGTGGTCAATGTCGCCATAGCGCCTGCTCTCCAGAAAAAGAATTCATATCCGTGTTAATGCGCAGCACTGTACCAGTACACGAGTACAATTGGAATAAAAAAAGCCCCGATAATCAATACCGGGGCTGTATCGTTTACTTTACGTACGTAACCGTAGTTTTAAACTCGGCTATTACGCTTCGGTAGGACGACGACGTACTGGTGCATCATCACGACGCGGCGCACGGCCACCTTCGCGACGCTCACCGCTGAAACGGCCTGCACCACCTTCACGACGTTCGCCGCTGAAACGACGACCTTCGCTACGACCGCCTTCACGACGCTCGCCGAAACCACCACGACCGCCAGCAGGGCCGCCACGACGCTCGCCACCACCGGTGTGCGGCACGGCATCACCGACCAGTTGCATGTTCATCGGCTTGTTCAGGATGCGGGTACGAGTAAAGTGCTGAAGCACTTCGCCCGGCATACCTTTTGGCAGCTCGATAGTCGAGTGGGTACCGAACAGCTTGATGTTACCGATGTAACGGCTGCTGATATCGCCTTCGTTAGCGATGGCGCCAACGATGTGACGAACTTCAACCCCGTCATCACGGCCCACTTCAATGCGGTACAGCTGCATGTCACCAACGTCACGACGTTCGCGACGCGGACGGTCTTCACCGCTGCGCTCTGGACGATCGCCACGTGGGCCACGGTCGTTACGGTCACCGCGCGGAGCACGGTCATTGCGATCGAAACGATCGTCACGATCGCGGAACTCACGCTTAGGACGCATCGGCGCATCTGGTGGCAGGATCAGTGGACGTTCGCCCTGAGCCATTTTCAACAGTGCTGCAGCCAGGGTTTCCATATCCAGCTCTTCTTCAGCAGAAGGCTGAATTTTTGCCAGCAGACCGCGGTAGATATCCAGGTCGCTGCTTTCCAGCTGCTGCTGGATTTTAGCGGAGAACTTAGCCAGACGACGTTCGCTCAGCAGTTCACGGGTCGGCAGTTCAACTTCTGGAATGGTCAGCTTCATGGTGCGTTCGATGTTGCGCAGCAGGCGACGCTCGCGGTTCTCAACGAACAGCAGCGCACGACCCGCACGACCCGCACGACCGGTACGGCCGATACGGTGAACGTAGGATTCTGAGTCCATTGGAATGTCGTAGTTAACAACCAGGCTGATACGCTCAACGTCCAGGCCACGGGCCGCAACGTCGGTAGCAATCAGGATGTCCAGACGACCATCTTTCAGACGATCCAGAGTCTGCTCACGCAGGGACTGGTTCATGTCGCCGTTCAGCGCTGCGCTGTTATAGCCGCTTTGTTCCAGCGCTTCAGCCACTTCCAGAGTCGCGTTTTTGGTACGCACGAAGATAATCGCCGCATCAAAATCTTCCGCTTCCAGGAAACGAACCAGTGCTTCGTTTTTACGCATGCCCCACACCGTCCAGTAGCTCTGGCTGATGTCAGGACGGGTCGTCACGCTTGACTGAATGCGGACTTCCTGTGGTTCTTTCATGAAGCGACGGGTAATACGACGAATCGCTTCTGGCATGGTCGCAGAGAACAGCGCGGTCTGATGACCTTCTGGGATCTGCGCCATAATGGTTTCAACGTCTTCGATGAAGCCCATACGCAGCATTTCATCGGCTTCGTCCAGTACCAGACCTTTCAGGCTGGACAGGTTCAGCGTGCCACGTTTTAAGTGATCGAGCAGACGGCCCGGGGTACCCACGACAATTTGTGGACCCTGACGCAGGGCGCGCAGCTGTACGTCATAACGCTGGCCACCGTAAAGGGCTACCACGTTTACGCCGTGCATATGTTTAGAGAAATCCGTCATGGCTTCAGCAACCTGAACCGCCAGTTCGCGGGTCGGCGCCAGCACCAGAATCTGTGGTGCTTTCAGCTCTGGATCAAGGTTGTGCAGCAGCGGTAAAGAGAACGCTGCAGTTTTGCCGCTACCGGTCTGGGCCATACCCAGTACGTCACGGCCACCGAGCAGATGTGGGATACACTCTGCCTGGATTGGAGATGGTTTTTCGTAACCCAGATCGTTCAGGGCTTTGAGGATGGAGGCGTTCAGCCCCAGATCGGAAAAAGTAGTTTCGATAGTAGTAGTCTCGATGATATCAGTCATGTAGTACACGTGCCTCGTAGATGGCGGCCAGTCTACATAACTCATCGTGAAATTGACCTGCAATTTTCATTGAAAAGTGTGAACCGGCTCAAATTTGGTGAATTAACGAACAATAAAGCCCTCACCCGTAAAGATGATGGCAATCAAAAAAGATTATGGGCTGAGTTGTTCGTCAGCTATTGCTGGTCCGATTCTGCCAGGTCGTCTTGCTCCTGGCCCAAGAGCGCTAATTCCAACAATGCGTATCGGTGCTCAACAAAGTTATGAACGTTGTTAGCAACCGCCAGTTTGAACAGTGCCGTAGCGCTGTCCTTGTCCCCCAGACTTAGGTAGTACTTACCTAAATAGAAGTTTGTTTCACTGAGATGCTCAGCGAGCGAGGTGTTATCCGTTGCGTCTGCCTTCAGTCTTTCCATCAGCGTTGCTTCGCTAATGTTACCGAGGTAGAACTCGACAATGTTCCATCCCCATTGCTCTTTGTCCGATTTTTCATAGCGCTGCTTGAGTGCTACGACAGCCTGCTTCTCATCGAGCTTCCGCTCAACGATATAAAGCCACAGACTACGGAAAGGATCATTGGGATCGTCTTGATAAAACGCCAGCAGATCATCTTGCGCTAACTTTGCGCGACCACCGTAATAAAGCGCGATGCCGCGGTTCAGATATGCGTAATTGTAAGTTGGATCAAGCTCAAGTACAGAATCAAACGCTTCATAGGCAGCATCAAAATTGCCTGCCTGCGTTAAATAAATGCCTAAGTAATTGAATACTTCAGGCATATCGGGTCTGATTGCCAACGCTTGCGAGAAATCGTTCCGCGCTAATGCTCTCAAACCGAGACTATCATACAACACTCCGCGCTCATATAAAAGCTGTGCGCGTTCATCATCGGTTAAAGCCCGACTGGCAAGAATTTGTTCCATACGTGCCAGAATCACTTCTTGCTGTAAAGTCGGTTGCAATGGCACCGCCAGGACTTCACTCTTGCGCCAGGCAGAATTACTGCATCCTGCCAGCGTGAGTGCTGTCGCAACGAAACACCAGCGCAAAAAAGGCTTCATTTCCCACTCCCGAAGACAACAATTGGATGAACGTCCTGTTCCCCGGCTGCTAACAAGCGTCCTGCCCGGAATGCGCCCTCCGCAAAAGCGGAGGGCTAATGGCAACCTTACTCGCCCTGTTCCGCTGCCGGCGCTTCTGGCGCGGCGGCTGGCTGAGTCTGCTCAGTCGCTTCTTTAATGCTCAGACGTACGCGGCCCTGGCGATCAACTTCCAGAACTTTAACCGGTACTTCCTGACCCATCTGCAGATAGTCAGTCACTTTCTCAACACGCTTGTCGGCAATCTGAGAAATGTGGACCAGACCTTCTTTACCGCCACCGATAGCAACGAATGCACCGAAGTCTACGATACGAGTAACTTTACCGTTGTAGATGCGGCCCACTTCGATTTCAGCGGTGATCTCTTCGATACGGCGAATAGCGTACTGCGCTTTGTCACCGTCGGTCGCTGCGATTTTCACGGTACCGTCATCTTCGATTTCGATGGTGGTGCCGGTTTCTTCGGTCAGCGCACGGATAACAGAGCCACCTTTACCGATAACGTCTTTGATCTTGTCTGGACTGATCTTGATGGTGTGAATACGCGGTGCGAATTCAGAGATGTCACCACGCGGTGCGTTGATAGCCTGTTCCATTACGCCCAGAATGTGCAGACGCGCACCTTTGGCCTGGTTCAGAGCAACCTGCATGATCTCTTTGGTGATACCTTCAATTTTGATATCCATCTGCAGTGCAGAGATACCTTCGCGGGAACCCGCTACTTTGAAGTCCATATCGCCCAGGTGATCTTCGTCGCCGAGGATGTCGGACAGAACTACGAAGTTCTCGCCTTCTTTCACCAGACCCATCGCGATACCTGCTACTGCAGATTTAATCGGTACGCCTGCATCCATCAGTGCCAGAGAAGCACCACATACGGAAGCCATGGAAGAAGAACCGTTAGATTCGGTGATTTCAGACACAACGCGTACGGTGTATGGGAATTCGTCGGTGGTAGGCATCACTGCCAACACGCCACGCTTCGCCAGACGGCCGTGACCAATTTCACGACGCTTCGGTGAGCCAACCATACCGGTTTCGCCCACAGAGTACGGAGGGAAGTTGTAGTGGAACAGGAAGCTGTCGGTGCGATCGCCCATCAGCTCGTCAATGTTCTGTGCGTCACGTGCGGTACCCAGAGTCGCTGTTACCAGCGCCTGAGTTTCACCACGGGTGAACAGTGCGGAACCGTGAGTACGTGGCAGTACGCCAGTGCGCACGTCCAGACCACGGATCATGTCTTTCTCACGACCATCGATACGCGGTTCGCCTGCCAGTACGCGGCTACGTACAGCGGTTTTCTCGATACCGTGCAGGATGTCGCCCAAGTCGTTAGCGTCCAGGGTGTCGTCTTCGGCAATCAGGGTCGCGATAACGTCAGATTTGATAGCATCAATCTGCGCGTAACGTTCCTGCTTGTCGGTAATGCGGTAAGCATCGCTCAGACGAGACTGTGCCAGCTCAGCAACGCGCGCGTGCAGCGCTTCGTTGACGGCTTCTGGCTGCCAATCCCAACGTGGTTTACCCGCTTCTTTCACCAGGTCGTTGATGTTCTGGATGACGACCTGCTGCTGCTCGTGGCCAAATACCACCGCGCCCAGCATCTGATCTTCACTCAGCAGTTCTGCTTCGGATTCAACCATCAGGACCGCAGCTTCGGTACCGGCAACAACCAGGTCCAGTTTGCTGGTTTTCAGCTCTTCCTGGGTTGGGTTCAGTACGTACTGGTCATTGATGTAACCGACGCGAGCAGAACCGATTGGGCCATTGAATGGAATACCAGACAGGGACAGCGCTGCGGATGCACCGATCATCGCCACGATATCTGGGTTAACCTGTGGGTTTACGGACACAACGGTCGCGATAACCTGGACTTCGTTGACGAAGCCTTCCGGGAACAGCGGACGAACCGGGCGGTCAATCAGACGCGCGATCAGGGTTTCGCCTTCGCTTGGACGGCCTTCACGACGGAAGAAACCACCAGGGATTTTACCGGCAGCGTAAGTACGCTCCTGGTAGTTAACGGTCAGCGGGAAGAAGTCCTGGCCTGGTTTCGCTTTTTTCTGACCTACAACGGTAACGAATACCGCGGTGTCATCCATGCTAACCATAACAGCAGCCGTCGCCTGACGTGCCATCATGCCGGTTTCCAGAGTGACCGTGTGCTGGCCATACTGGAATTTACGAACGATCGGATTCAGCAAAATAATATCCTTTCTTGATGAGTAACGGGACACCATTGGATGTACCGTTTAGAGAACCGATCCTCTTGCATCCTCGCGACTAATGACAATCCTAACCTACGGTTAAGTCTCTCATTAGCCGCGCGAAACGCTGCAATGAAGATCATTTGTTTCAGCAATACAAACAATACATGAGTTTCATGTTAATTGCTGCCATCTGGTTGAAAAAAGGGGCCCTAAAGGCCCCTCTTTCTGAAACTCGCCAGAATTAGCGACGCAGACCCAGACGCTCGATCAGCGCGGTGTAGCGTGCTACATCTTTACGTTTCAGGTAGTCGAGCAGTTTACGACGCTGAGAAACCATGCGCAGCAGACCACGACGGCTGTGGTGATCTTTTTTGTGCTCAGAGAAGTGACCCTGCAGGTGGTTGATCTGAGCAGTCAGCAGTGCAACCTGAACTTCGGTAGAACCGCTGTCGTTAGAACCACTACCAAACTCGGAAACGATTTTTGCTTTAGCTTCAACGCTTAGAGACATTTTAAACTCCAGATTTAAAAAGTAAAAAGGGTGCCGATCTCTAATTCAGCGACCCCAGGATTAACGGCCTCATCTAGGCGAACCTTTATTCGGACGTTAAGCGGCAATATTCTACCTGTAGCGACCTGTTATCGCAAGACAGGCGATTATTGCGGATACTCGACAACCAGACGACGCGGCGCAACGCGGCCTTCGTCATCAATCTCGCCCATACCGATGAATTTGCCATCATCGCCTTCGGTCACACGCACCAGGCCCGTGACCTGAACACCTGCTGAACGCACCGGATTACCGTTTTTGAAGTACACCGACGAGGTCAGTGGCAGGTTTACCAGCGGGAAATCTGCCGCCGGGCTGTCCATCGGCATCAGCAGCGGATCCAGCAGTTGTGCCGCCGGAATATCCTGTGCTTCAGCCTGAGCAACCAACGCCTGTAAGTGCTCCAGCGTGACCATTTTTTCGACCGGATAGCGGCTTACCGCCAGGCGGCGTAGCATGATGACATGCGCCCCACAGCCCAACTTCTCACCCAGGTCATCAATGATTGTCCGGATGTAGGTGCCTTTCGAACAGTGGATTTCCAGCTCAAGCTCATCGCCTTCATGACGAATGAACAACAGCTCGTAGACGGTAATCGGACGCGCTTCGCGCGGTACTTCAATGCCCTGGCGAGCGTATTCGTACAGCTTCTTACCCTGGTATTTCAACGCCGAGTACATCGACGGCACCTGCAGGGTGTCACCGCGGAAACTCTCCAGCGCGGCGGCCAGTTCAGTAGCGGTAAACGCCATTGGACGCTCTTCCACCACCTGACCATCGGCATCAGACGTATCGGTACGCTGGCCGAGCTTCGCAATCACCCGATAGCGTTTATCGGAATCGAGCAGATACTGCGAAAATTTGGTGGCTTCACCGAGACAGACGGGCAACATGCCTGTCGCCAACGGATCCAGCGCGCCGGTATGCCCTGCGCGGTTCGCGTTATAGAGACGCTTTACCTTTTGCAGTACGTCATTACTGGATGCGCCCTGTGGCTTATCCAGCAGCAGCACACCGTGAATATCGCGACCACGACGACGAGGACGACTCATCAGTCCTCCTTGCTGTCGTCCGGGTTCACACGACGTTCTTCGTCATGCTTCACCACGTTGGTCACGAGGTTGGACATACGCATGCCCTCAACCAGCGAGTTATCGTAGAAGAAGGTGAGTTCCGGCACGATACGCAGACGCATGGCTTTGCCCAGCAGCGTACGGATAAAGCCGGAAGCATCCTGCAACGCACGGATGCCCGCTTTCACAGCAGCTTCATCTTTGTCGTTCAGGAAGGTGACGAATACTTTGGCGTAGGCCAGGTCACGGGAGACTTCAACCCCGGAAACGGTAGTCATCAGACCCAAACGCGGATCTTTAATTTCGCGCTGCAGGATGATAGCAATCTCTTTCTGCATCTCCTGGGATACGCGCTGTGGGCGACCAAATTCTTTCGCCATAATAAATTCTCCAGATAAAGACAAAAAAGGGGCCATAAGCCCCTTTTTAGAACGATTGCCGGGTGGCGCTTCTAAGCCTGATGGCGCTCGCGCTTATCAGGCCTACAAACCCGGACATTTCAACGATTAGTCAATGCTACGCTGAATCTCGATAATCTCGAACACTTCGATCATATCGCCGACGCGGACGTCGTTGTAGTTCTTAACGCCGATACCACATTCCATGCCGTTACGGACTTCGTTGGCATCATCTTTGAAGCGGCGCAGAGATTCCAGCTCACCTTCATAGATAACCACGTTGTCGCGCAGAACGCGGATTGGGTTGTGACGTTTGACCACACCCTCGGTAACCATACAACCTGCGATGGCACCAAATTTAGGTGATTTGAACACGTCACGAACTTCAGCCAGACCGATGATCTGCTGTTTCAGTTCTGGTGACAGCTTGCCGCTCATCGCTGCTTTCACTTCGTCGATCAGGTTATAGATGACGGAGTAGTAACGCAGATCCAGGCTTTCAGCTTCGATGACACGGCGCGCAGATGCGTCAGCACGTACGTTGAAGCCAACCAGAATCGCGTTGGATGCAGCAGCCAGGGTCGCGTCGGTTTCGGTGATACCACCTACGCCAGAACCGATGATCTTCACCTTCACTTCGTCGGTAGAGAGTTTCAGCAGAGAATCGGAGATTGCTTCTACAGAACCCTGTACGTCGGCCTTCAGAACGACGTTCACTTCGTGAACTTCGCCTTCGGTCATGTTGGCGAACATGTTTTCCAGCTTAGATTTCTGCTGACGAGCCAGCTTAACTTCACGGAATTTGCCCTGACGATACAGCGCAACTTCACGCGCTTTCTTCTCGTCACGAACAACCGTAACTTCGTCACCGGCAGCCGGTACACCAGACAGGCCGAGGATCTCAACCGGAATGGACGGACCTGCTTCCATCACTTCCTGACCGAGTTCGTTACGCATCGCACGAACGCGACCGTATTCGAAGCCACACAGGACGATGTCGCCCTTGTTCAGGGTACCTTCACGAACCAGCACGGTTGCAACCGGACCACGACCTTTATCCAGGAAGGATTCGATAACTGCACCGCTCGCCATACCGTTACGGACGGCTTTCAGCTCCAGAACTTCAGCCTGCAGCAGAATAGCGTCGAGCAGGTCATCAATACCGGTACCGGCTTTCGCAGATACGTGGATGAACTGGCTTTCGCCGCCCCACTCTTCCGGCATGATGCCGTACTGGGACAGTTCCTGCTTCACGCGATCCGGATCGGCTTCCATCTTATCGATTTTGTTCACTGCAACGACCACTGGCACCTGCGCCGCTTTCGCGTGCTGGATAGCTTCGATAGTCTGCGGCATCACGCCATCGTCTGCGGCAACAACCAGTACCACGATATCCGTCGCCTGCGCACCACGAGCACGCATGGAGGTAAACGCGGCGTGGCCCGGGGTATCCAGGAAGGTGATCATGCCGTTGTCAGTTTCTACGTGGTAAGCACCGATATGCTGGGTAATACCACCCGCTTCGCCGGATGCCACTTTAGTAGAACGAATGTAGTCGAGCAGAGAGGTTTTACCGTGGTCAACGTGACCCATGATGGTCACAACCGGTGCACGCGGTTCAGCCGCTGCGCCAGTGTCACGGTCGCTCATTACTGCTTCTTCCAGCTCGTTTTCACGACGCAGGATAACTTTGTGGCCCATCTCTTCGGCAACCAGCTGTGCGGTTTCCTGGTCGATGACCTGGTTGATGGTCGCCATTGCGCCCAGTTTCATCATTGCTTTGATGACCTGAGAACCTTTAACGGCCATTTTGTTTGCCAGATCGCCAACGGTGATGGTCTCACCGATGATAACGTCACGGTTAACAGCCTGAGCTGGCTTCTGGAAGCCCTGCTGCAGGGAAGAACCTTTACGCTTGCCACCTTTACCGCCACGAATGGAAGCACGGGCTTCTTCGCGGTCGGCTTTAGATTCAGCATGTTTGTTGGCTTTCTTAGGACGCGCAGCTTTGGTGTTGCGACCACGGCTACGGCCACCTTCGCTTTCACGATCGTTTTCGTCTTCAGCCTGACGAGCATGCTGAGATGTGGTCACGTGATAGTCGCTGGTGTCTTCAGTCGGCTCAGCGGCGGTATTCACACCGTTTTTCTCGTTTTCTTCGGCCATGCGGCGGGCTTCTTCCGCAACGCGACGGGCTTCTTCTTCGAGCTTGCGGCGCGCTTCTTCTTCCGCTTTACGCTTCAGCTCTGCGGCTTCTGCTTCACGGCGGGCTTTCTCAGCCTGGGCGGTTTTTGTCATATCGTCTGTCTGTTGATTGCTCACTTTGTCTTTTTCCGCAACTTCACGTTTCGCTTTATCAGCGGATTCACGTTTAGCTTTTTCTGCGGCCTCACGTTCAGCTTTTGCCTGTGCCTCACGCTTGGCTGTTTCTTCAGCCTCACGGCGGGCTTGTTCTTCCGCTTCACGCTTCGCTTCTTCTTCCGCCAGACGTTCAGCTTCCTGCGGGTCACGTTTTACAAAGGTACGCGTTTTGCGGACTTCAATCTGCACCGATTTACTTTTACCGCCGGTACCCTGAACGCTCAGAGTACTGCGAGTTTTGCGCTGCAGCGTCAGCTTGTCTGGCGCCGAACCGTGTTCACGGTTCAGGTGCGCTAACAAAGTCTGTTTTTCTTGTGCGGTTACAGAGTCATCAGCTTGCTTCGGGATACCTGCATCAGCGAATTGCTGTACCAGGCGGTCCACGGAAGTCTGAATCTCTGCGGCCAGCGTTTTTACGGTTACATCTGTTGTCATGCTGTTCCTTCCTGCTACAGTTTATTACGCTTCGTCGCCGAACCAGCAAATATTGCGTGCGGCCATGATGAGCTCACCCGCTTTCTCGTCGGTTAAACCTTCGATATCAGACAGGTCATCAATGCCCTGATCGGCGAGATCTTCCAGCGTACAAACACCGCGGGCAGCCAGCTTAAATGCCATTGCACGATCGAGACCTTCAAGGTTCAGCAGATCGTCAGCCGGTTTTTTATCACCGAGGCTTTCTTCCTGAGCCAGCGCCAGCGTAGTCAGTGCGTTTTTCGCACGTTCACGAAGTGCTTCAACGGTCTGTTCATCCAGGCCGTCAATTTCCAGCAGTTCTTTCATTGGCACGTAGGCCAGTTCTTCCAGGCTGGAGAAACCTTCTTCTACCAGCACGGTCGCGAAGTCTTCATCAATATCGAGATATTTGGTGAAGGTATCGATAGCCGCGTGTGCTTCAGCCTGATGCTTAGCCTGCAGGTCGTCAACGGTCATCACGTTGAGATCCCAGCCGCTCAGCTGAGAAGCCAGACGCACGTTCTGTCCATTACGACCAATGGCCTGCGCCAGGTTGCCCGCTTCTACTGCGATATCCATCGTATGTTTGTCTTCGTCAACAACGATAGACGCCACATCGGCCGGAGCCATCGCGTTAATCACGAACTGTGCCGGGTTGTCATCCCACAGTACGATATCAATACGCTCACCGCCCAGTTCTGTCGAGACAGCCTGAACGCGCGCGCCACGCATACCGACACAAGCACCGACCGGGTCGATACGTTTGTCGTTGGTTTTCACCGCGATTTTCGCACGGGAACCCGGATCGCGGGCTGCGGCTTTAATTTCGATAACTTCTTCACCGATTTCCGGCACTTCGATGCGGAACAGTTCGATCAGCATCTCAGGCTTAGAACGGGTGACGAACAGCTGCGCGCCACGCGCTTCCGGACGTACAGAATAGAGTACGCCACGAATACGGTCGCCCGGACGGAAATTTTCGCGCGGCAGCATATCTTCACGCAGGATCACGGCTTCAGCATTGCTGCCCAGATCCAGAGAGATGTTGTCGCGGTTCACTTTCTTCACCACGCCGGTGATGATTTCACCTTCGTGTTCACGGAACTGATCAACAACCATCGCACGTTCCGCTTCGCGGACTTTCTGTACGATAACCTGCTTCGCGGTTTGAGTGGTGATACGGTCGAAGGTCACAGATTCAATCTGGTCTTCAACGAAATCGCCCACGTTCATGCTTTCATCTTCGTAGCGAGCTGCTTCCAGCGTGATTTCACGGGTCGGCATTGTCACTTCTTCGACCACTACCCAACGACGGAAAGTGTCAAAGTCACCGCTTTTACGGTCGATGCTAACGCGAACGTCGATTTCTTGTTCGTATTTTTTCTTTGTAGCCGTTGCCAGAGCACTTTCCAGCGCTTCGAAAATCTTCTCGCGCGGCAGCGATTTTTCATTGGAAACGGCTTCAACGACAGCCAAAATTTCTTTGTTCATCGGGGCCTTTCACCTCAATCCAGACTGTTAAAAGTGGGGAACCAGGTTCGCCTTCTGGATGTTACTCAGCGCGAACACTTCATCTTTGCCTTCGACTGTAACAGTGATCATCTCACCGTCTACCGCTTTGATAACGCCCTGCCATTTACGACGGTTCTGAACCGCCATGCGCAGGACCAGCGTGACCTCTTCACCGAGGAAACGCGTGTAATGTTCAGCGGTGAACATAGGACGGTCGAGTCCTGGTGAGGAAACTTCCAGGTTGTAAGCGACGGTAATGGGGTCTTCGACATCCATGACGGCACTGACCTGGTGGCTCACATCAGCACAATCATCAACATTGATGCCATTCTCACTATCAATATAGATGCGCAGCGTAGATGTGCGACCGCGAACGAATTCGATGCCGACCAGCTCGAAGCCTAGTGCCTCAACCGGCGCCGTAAGCATCTCTGTTAATTTCTGTTCTAATGTGGACAAGCCCACCCCCAAGACATAAAAAAAGGGCGTAAAGCCCAGTTATTCTTTAGTCAGATAACAAAAAACCCCGATAAATCGGGGCTTTAGATAACTGAACCCTATAACCGCAAACGCGGTCTGGAGTACTTTCCGTGAGAATTCTTTCAAATCCAGCGACGATTACGAAGAGTATATTTGAAAAAAAACTCAAAGGGAAAGTGGTTGCGGGGGCCGGATTTGAACCGACGACCTTCGGGTTATGAGCCCGACGAGCTACCAGGCTGCTCCACCCCGCGCCTGAAACGTGGCATATTTTACTCAAACTGAGTAAAAAACGCAAATACTGCTGGGATTTGGTACCGAGGACGGGACGTAAAACCGGCCTGTAGTATATTGAAATTTCATCGGTTATGTCAACCCATTCATCTTGATAATTGCCAGGGCATAAAAAACCTGTTGTTATGCATATTGCTACTTTCCTGAACAGGGAATTTTTACGCTAAAACGCATGAATCACTTCCTGTTCCGTGAAAAAGATGATTAAATGAAAACTCACTTATTTTGCATAAACATGCAGTAAGCGCTAAAGCACTTACCTCACCACAGTCTGGCAAGCAGGGTTTTACTTTATGACGACGATTCTCAAGCATCTTCCATCTGGTCAACGTATTGGTATCGCTTTCTCCGGTGGTCTGGACACCAGCGCCGCACTGCTGTGGATGCGAAAAAAAGGCGCGGTACCCTATGCCTACACCGCGAACCTCGGTCAGCCGGATGAAGAGGACTACGATGCTATCCCACGCCGCGCAATGGAGTACGGCGCTGAAAATGCACGTCTTATTGATTGCCGTAAGCAACTGGTTGCTGAGGGCATCGCCGCAATCCAGTGCGGTGCATTCCACAACACCACCGGCGGCCTGACCTATTTCAACACCACCCCACTCGGTCGCGCCGTAACTGGCACCATGCTGGTTGCCGCCATGAAAGAAGACGGCGTCAACATCTGGGGTGACGGCAGTACATATAAAGGCAACGATATCGAACGTTTCTATCGTTATGGCCTGCTGACCAACGCCGAGCTGAGAATTTACAAACCGTGGCTGGATACCGACTTCATCGACGAGCTTGGTGGCCGTCTGGAAATGTCTGAGTTTATGATTGCCTGCGGTTTCGACTACAAGATGTCGGTCGAAAAAGCCTACTCCACCGATTCCAACATGCTTGGCGCAACCCATGAAGCCAAGGATCTGGAATTCCTGAACTCCAGCGTCAAAATCGTTAACCCGATTATGGGCGTCAAATTCTGGGATGAGAGCGTCAAGATCCCGGCGGAAGAAGTGACCATCCGTTTCGAGCAAGGCCATCCGGTGGCGCTGAACGGCAAAACCTTCAGCGACGATGTCGAGATGATGCTGGAAGCCAACCGTATCGGTGGCCGTCACGGTCTGGGTATGAGCGATCAGATTGAAAACCGTATTATCGAAGCGAAAAGCCGCGGGATCTATGAAGCACCGGGTATGGCCCTGCTGCATATTGCCTATGAGCGCCTGCTAACCGGGATCCACAACGAAGACACCATCGAACAGTATCATGCGCACGGTCGTCAGTTGGGTCGCCTGTTGTATCAGGGTCGCTGGTTTGATTCTCAGGCACTGATGCTGCGTGATGCCCTGCAACGTTGGGTCGCCAGCGCCATTACTGGGGAAGTCACCCTGGAACTGCGTCGCGGTAATGACTACTCAATCCTCAATACCGTGTCTGACAACCTGACCTACAAAGCAGAACGTCTGACGATGGAGAAAGGCGATTCGGTATTCTCACCAGACGATCGTATCGGTCAGTTGACTATGCGTAACCTGGATATCACCGACACCCGTGAGAAACTCATTGGTTACGCAAAAACGGGACTGCTGTCTGCTTCAAGCGGAAACGGCTTGCCGCAGGTCGAAAATCAGGAAAGCCTGAGCAAGAAATAATTTTGCCCGCTAAAGGCCGGATCTCCGGCCTTTATTATTTTTGCATCTGAAAAAGGTTGCCAACACGCATCATTTTCTCAACCATAGCCGATCTTTAAGTCTATTTTACCTGTCGCTCTTCCCTCTTGTGCATTAACATATCATCTATAATTTCTGACGGCAGAAATCGTCATTTATCATGAGGATCTCTATGCACATTTCTCCCCCGATTCGTCCACAGCAGGCAATTAATCGACTTTTGGACGCACTCGAACCCCACGCCACGCCCATCAATGCCATCGCCAGAAAAAAGATTAACTGGCATTACAAAGGCAAGCAGCAACTCTGGCTTTTCAGGGAGGGCGAGATTTCCATGCTCCGTGCTTCCGATGGTTTGCTGATGATCACCGTCTATGAGGGACATGTGTTTGGCATCGCCGAGATGTTACAACCCGTGCGTGGACATGTATTACGCACTGAGGCCGAATCCGTCATGTCACGGATCGATGCTGACGACGCCATGCGTATTTTGCGGGAACAAGGGCTTTGGGAAGATGCAACCTCATTACTGGCATACCACACGGCGTATCTGGCTTATCGTGATGCCCTGGTTTTACAGCAGCGAACCTATGCGGTTATTCGCAATCATCTGATGGAAATGATCCTGCTGTCAGAAGAAATGCGCATGCGGACTTCTATCCTCGATTATATTCAGGACAGAACGCATCTGTCGCGTAGCAGTATTCTCAATGTGTTATCAGCGTTAAAGAAAGGGAAATACATTCAGTTTATCCGCGGCGGCTATTTACAAAGCATTGAAACATTGCCAGAAAAATTCTAATTTTGAACCCACCTTCTGCGAGTGAAATATTTGCAGAAGGTTTTTACATTTAAAAACACATTCAAACCCTCTGACAAACTCCCGCCTAAATTTCGCTCCAGATTTAAATTTAAACTTTTTAGAATTAACCAATATTTAAATTCATCTATATCTTAGCGATCTACGCTACTCAGCGAACTCAATGAGTTTTCGACTTCAATATAGGATCAAAGTTCAAAATGAAAAAGACGCTTGTCGCTCTGATGGTTTTAAACGCGTGCGCTGTGTCCACCGCATTTGCTGCTGGTGATGCTGGTACCTGGTACGGCGGTGCTAAATTCGGTTGGTCTCATTACGCTGATGTCAGCGGAAACAAAAACTTCAACGAAAGCCTGAATGCTTCCAACGATTTCAACGTTGATCACGACAACGTGGGCGGCGGCGTATTCGGCGGCTACCAGATCAATGACTGGCTGGCCGTTGAAGGGGGTTACGATTACCTCGGCAATGCACAGTTCAACGGTAACCACGGCGTTAACGGTGCAAAAATGAAGAGCCAGGGCTTGCAACTGTCTCTGAAAACCAGCTATGCGCTGACCAGTGACTGGGACCTGTATGGCCGCTTCGGTGCGATGGGCTACCGCGCTGAAACCGACGTTGCTGGTAAAAACAACTTCGAAACAGGCGTCCGTCCAGTGGTTGCCGCGGGTACCGAATACGCGTTTAACAAAAACTGGGCCGGTCGTCTGGAATACCAGTGGGTTTCCAACGTGGGTAACTCTAACCAGATTGGTCTGAGCTCCGACATTCATTCCGTTTCTGCGGGCATCGTGTATCGCTTCGGCCAGCACGACGATGTTGCACCTGCCGTGGTAGCTGCCCCTGTTGTTGCTCCAGAAGTAAAAACCTTCAACCTGAAGTCTGACGTGATGTTCGGTTACGATTCCGCCACGCTGACCGAAGAAGGCAAAGCCGCCATCAACCAGCTGTATAACTCTCCGGAAATGCAGTCTGCAAAAAATAACAGCACTACCGTTATCGGCTACAGCGACCGTACCGGTAAAGCAGAATACAACCAGGAACTGTCTGCGCGCCGTGCCCAGGCCGTTGCTGACCAGCTGGTAGCCGACGGTATGCCAGCCGCGAACATTCAGACCGAAGGCCGTGGTGCCAGCGAATCTGTAACCGGTAATACCTGTGACAACCAGACCGGCAATGCGCTGATTAGCTGCCTGTCTCCTGATCGCCGTGTCGTTGTGCAGATTTCCGGTCAGTAAGCCTTACTCGCGATAGCAAACACTTGATTCATTTGCCCGATCACACGCATCGGGCTTTTTTTTGTCTGAAGGATCAACCCATGCGTATGTTTAAGCTAAAAGCAGCTCTTCTGATTGCAACACTCGGTACCGCCGCGGCAACCAACGCGTCTGTTAATCTCCACGCTGAGGCCGGTGAAGAATTTACCAACCTGTCTGCCAGTTTCGGGGCAAATGAACCAGGCCTGACGTTTAATGGTAACTGGGGTCACAGCGATGATGATGGTGATATTGCCGGCCTCGGTTTGGGCTGGAATATGCCATTAGGACCGTTCCTGTTTACCCTGGGCGGAAAGGCGTTATATCTGAGCCCGAACGACGGTGATGAGGGGTATGCAGTCGCGGTTGGCGGCGGCGCGCAGGTGCCAATCGGCGACTTTATCACTGTATTTGGTGACTACTACTATTCACCCGATTCAATGTCGAGCGGTGTGGAAGATTACGTCGAAGGAAACGCGGGTGTCCGTCTGCGCGTCCTGAAATCAATGAACATAGAGGCGGGCTATCGCTATATTAATATGGCAGGTAAAAACGGTCACCGTGACAACACGCTGGCCGATGGGCCGTATGCAGGATTCAACTTTAGCTTCTAAATCATTCCTGAGATTGCCGGGCACCGGCAATCTCTTCTTCTGCCCTTCTTCAGGCCGTGGCCTTCAACGGTTTGAGCATTTCATTAATGGCCTTCAATCCGGCAATATTCCCCTCTTTGCGATAGGTTTCATTCATCGCGGAGATCTGCTCGAGTTTTGATAATGCGGTAAAGACGCGGTGAGCATCACTCGTAGTATCGAAAACTTCAGACGTTTTAACATCATCACCCATATTCGTTTTCAGTGTGTGTTGCAGTTCACTCAACCGAGTAGCGTTTTCTTTATAGCAATTATTCACAGCAGTGGTATCAGCAGCGGGATTATTTTGCGCATGGACCACAGGCACCGGCATGTCCCGTATTTCATTGACGGTTGTTAAGGATGAGGAACTGCTGCATGCGGTCAGCATGAATATTCCCGTCAGGGTCACAACTTTGGATATTTTCACGGCGACTTCATTCCTGCAATGATGATGGAAAAATAGGCGAAGCCGACTTTATCCATTAATAACAGGAACCAACAGGAGAGTTTTGTTTAATAAAAAACTATGTAAAAGCAGGAAGGACAAAAACAAAAAAAGACGTCTTTCGACGTCTCTTTTCTGGAATATTGGTACCGAGGATGGGACTCGAACCCACAAGCCCGTTAGGGCACTACCACCTCAAGGTAGCGTGTCTACCAATTCCACCACCTCGGTACTGAAAACTTAGTGCGGGATGTCGCTGCTCGGCTGGGCCGGTGCTGCTGGCTGAGTCTGCTCCGATTTCGGTGCAGTCAGGTTATCCCACTCGCTTCCTTTGCTGGTCTTGTTGGTATTGATGTTACCCAGAACCAGACTGATGATGAAGAACAACGTCGCCAGAACTGCGGTCATGCGGGTCATGAAGTTACCAGAACCACCTGATCCAAACAGTGTAGCGGATGCGCCTGCTCCGAAGGAGGCTCCCATATCAGCGCCTTTACCTTGCTGCAGCATGATCAGACCAACGAGGCCAATCGCAACAAGAAGGAAAACGACCAGAAGAGCTTCGTACATAATCAACCTGTTCCTTGCGGTACTACCGCATACCAATTGCTTCAACCAATAAAGCGGGACTTTTTAATGTTTCCCACTGAAGCGGGTGTGAATACTAACCAAAGCGAATGGGGTTCGCAAGGGCAATTTTGATGCATTGTATCAAGTGCGGAAAAAAACAGCAAAAACGGAAATTCTGTTCAGCAAAAAGGCAGCAAAAGCTGCCTTTTTAAACAGTTAACGCGGCGATTAAACCGCTTTCACCGCATCGGCAATACGGTTCGCAAACGCCGTCACCTGAGCATCATCTTCGCCTTCAACCATGACACGAATCAGCGGCTCGGTGCCTGATTTACGCAACAGCACGCGACCACGATTGCCTAATGCCGCTTCCACTTCGGCGGTGATGCTTTTCACCGTTTCGTTTTCCAGTGGATTTTCTGCGCCATCGGTATAGCGAACGTTCACTAACACCTGCGGGAACATCTTCATGCCGCTGCACAAGTCCTGCAGCGTCATATGATTACGTGCCATCGCCGCGACAACCTGCAATGCCGCCACAATGCCGTCCCCGGTGGTGGTTTTGTCGAGCAGGATAACGTGGCCGGAATTTTCAGCCCCAATACGCCAGCCTTTTTCCTGCATCGCTTCCAGCACGTAGCGGTCGCCCACTTTCGCGCGGGTGAACGGAATGCCCAGTTGTTTGAGCGCCACTTCCAGACCCATGTTGCTCATCAGGGTGCCAACGGCTCCCCCGCGAAGCTGGCCCTGACGCAGACCTTCACGCGCAATGATGTAGAGGATCTGATCGCCGTCAACTTTATTGCCTTCATGGTCAACCATGATGACGCGGTCACCGTCACCGTCAAACGCGATACCCAGATGCGCTTTTTCCGCCAGCACACGTGCCTGGAGAGCGCGAACATCAGTAGCACCAACTTCTTCATTGATGTTCAGACCGTTCGGCTCACAGCCGATGGCAATCACTTTTGCACCGAGTTCGCGGAACACGTTCGGCGCAATGTGGTAAGTCGCCCCGTTCGCACAGTCGACCACAATTTTCAGCTCGTTGAGGTTTAACTCATTCGGGAACGTCGCTTTACAGAATTCGATATACCGACCTGCGGCATCAACAATGCGGCTGGCTTTACCGAGCTGTGCTGAATCTACGCAGGTTATCTCTTTTTCCAGTTCCGCTTCGATGGCTTCTTCGACCGCATCCGGCAGCTTGGTACCTTCGATGGAGAAGAATTTAATGCCGTTGTCGTAGAACGGATTATGGGATGCGGAAATCACGATCCCAGCTTCAGCACGGAAAGTGCGGGTCAGATAAGCCACCGCCGGGGTTGGCATTGGCCCAGTGAAAGATGCAGAAAGTCCAGCCGCCGCCAGACCCGCTTCAAGCGCGGATTCCAGCATGTACCCGGAAATACGCGTGTCTTTGCCGATGATGACTTTGCGTGAGCCGTGACGAGCCAGCACTTTACCGGCTGCAAAACCGAGCTTGAGCACAAAATCAGGGGTGATTGGGCTATCGCCCACGCGACCGCGAATGCCGTCGGTGCCAAAATATTTACGGTTACTCATAGCGTTTATTTTCCTTTGCAGCAAGGGTGGCTTCGACCACACGCATCGCCTCAACTGTCTCTTTCACGTCGTGAACGCGAATAATATGTGCCCCCTGCATCGCTGCAATGACTGCGCAGGCCAGACTGCCGCTAAGGCGTTCTGATGGCCCGACATTCAGCAATTGCCCAATCATCGTTTTTCTCGACATTCCCACCAACAACGGCAGGTCGAAATGATGAAACTCTGACAAACGTGCAAGGAGTGCGTAATTGTGGGAGAGATTTTTACCGAAACCGAATCCCGGGTCGAGCAACAATTTGTCTTTTGTGATACCCGCAGCTTCACAGCGCGCGATTTGCTCATAAAAATAGCGATTCACATCCGCAAAGACGTCGTCATACTTAGGCGCGTCCTGCATGTTTCGTGGTTCACCCTGCATGTGCATCAGACAGACCGGCAGGCCCGTTTCTGCTGCCGCTTCCAGTGCGCCCGGCTCGGTCAGAGAACGAATATCATTAATGATATGTGCCCCGACCCGCGCCGACTCACGAATAACGTCAGGCTTAGAGGTATCAACCGAAATCCATACCTCAAAGCGCTGGGCGATAGCTTCAATCACCGGGATAACGCGGGAAAGCTCTTCGTCCACGCTCACTTCAGCCGCCCCCGGGCGCGTCGACTCACCGCCAACATCCACAATAGTGGCCCCGGCATTGATCATCAGATTGGCATGTTTTACCGCCTCAACCAGCGTGTTGTGTGTCCCGCCGTCCGAAAAAGAATCTGGGGTGACGTTCAGGATGCCCATCACGTGCGGATAAGCGAGATCGAGTGTAGTGCCCTGGGCGAAGAGTTTCATGACGAATCCCTGGTATGGTTAAAACGTTAACAAAATAAAAAAACCCCGGAGCGACAGCCCCAGGGTTTTCAGTTAAAGCAGCGTCATCAACAACGGATAACTTATTTGTCGCCCAACTGCTCTGACATGGTGTTGCCCGGGTTCGGCGTACGCGGCTCATCGACCGGACGCGGAGCACGTGGGGTACCATTGCTATCAGAGTTATTGGACGCGCCTGGATCTTCCCAGCCTGCTGGCGGACGAACATCACGGCGAGCCATCAGGTCATCAATCTGCGGCGCATCGATGGTCTCATATTTCATGAGCGCATCTTTCATCGAGTGCAGGATGTCCAGGTTGTCGTTCAGGATTTGACGGGCACGAGCGTAGTTACGTTCGATAAGCGCCTTCACTTCCTGGTCGATGATACGAGCCGTTTCATCGGACATATGCTTGGCTTTAGCCACTGAACGACCGAGGAATACTTCGCCCTCTTCTTCCGCATACAGCAGCGGACCGAGTTTGTCGGAGAAGCCCCACTGGGTGACCATGTTACGCGCCAGGTTAGTCGCAACTTTAATATCGTTGGACGCACCGGTAGAAACATGTTCCACACCGTAGATGATTTCTTCAGCCAGACGACCGCCGTACAGCGTAGAGATTTGGCTCTCCAGCTTCTGACGGCTGGCGCTGATTGCATCGCCTTCAGGCAGGAAGAAGGTCACACCCAATGCACGACCGCGTGGAATAATCGTCACTTTATGCACCGGATCGTGTTCCGGTACCAGGCGGCCGATAATCGCGTGGCCGGCTTCATGGTAAGCCGTCGACTCTTTCTGCGCTTCGGTCATCACCATGGAGCGACGTTCCGCACCCATCATGATTTTATCTTTCGCTTTCTCGAACTCAACCATCGACACCACACGCTTGTTACCGCGAGCGGCGAACAGAGCAGCTTCGTTGACGAGGTTCGCCAGGTCTGCACCGGAGAAGCCAGGCGTACCACGCGCGATGATTGCCGCGTCGATATCGGGCGCCAGCGGTACGCGACGCATGTGCACTTTAAGGATCTGCTCACGACCACGGACATCTGGCAGACCGACCACAACCTGACGGTCGAAACGGCCTGGACGCAGCAGCGCGGGGTCAAGAACGTCTGGACGGTTAGTTGCCGCAATCACGATGATGCCTTCATTGCCTTCGAAGCCATCCATCTCAACCAGCATCTGGTTCAGCGTTTGCTCACGTTCATCGTGACCGCCGCCCAGACCTGCACCACGTTGGCGGCCTACGGCGTCGATTTCATCGATGAAGATAATGCACGGTGCGGCTTTCTTGGCCTGCTCGAACATGTCACGCACACGAGATGCACCGACACCCACGAACATTTCCACGAAGTCAGAACCGGAGATAGTGAAGAAAGGCACCTTCGCTTCACCGGCGATAGCTTTCGCCAGCAGCGTTTTACCGGTACCCGGCGGGCCCACCATCAGAACGCCTTTAGGAATTTTACCACCCAGCTTCTGGAAACGGCTCGGTTCACGCAGGTATTCAACCAGTTCCGCCACTTCTTCTTTGGCTTCGTCGCAGCCTGCAACGTCAGCAAAAGTGGTTTTAATCTGGTCTTCGGTCAACATGCGCGCTTTGCTCTTACCGAACGACATGGCGCCTTTACCGCCGCCGCCCTGCATCTGACGCATGAAGAAGATCCAGACCCCAATCAGCAGAAGCATCGGGAACCAGGAAATGAAGATAGAAGCCAGCAGGCTTGGTTCTTCAGGTGGTTCGCCAACGACTTTCACGTTTTTGGTCAGCAGGTTATCAAGCAGTTTAGGATCGTTAACCGGAATATAAGTCGTGTAACGGTTACTATCTTTCTTGGTAACGTTGATCTCACGTCCGTTGATACGCGCTTCGCGAACCTGGTCCTGATTGACCTCTTGCAGGAAGGTAGAGTAATCCACCTTACGGCCATTTGACTCGCTGGGCCCAAAGCTCTGGAACACTGACATCAATACGACTGCGATGACCAGCCAGAGTATTAGGTTTTTCGCCATGTCACTCAAGGGATTAACCTCTTATTACAACTGTGTTAATAACAGCGTCAGGTTACTATACATCCGACACATTTCATACCGCCGCCGTACCGGCATAGGCTTAAAACGGTCGGGTTATGGTTTTCGCCCGGTCGCTACAATGTACACTTCACGCGAACGTGCGCGTGAAGAGTCCGGCTTACGAACTCTAACTGTCGTAAACAGGGAGCGAATTTCCTTAAGGTACTCCTCGAAACCTTCGCCCTGAAACACCTTCACTAAAAAACTGCCGCCCGGTGCCAACACATCTCGGCACATCTCAAGCGCCAGCTCCACCAGATACATGGCACGGGGAATATCCACCGCTGGTGTTCCGCACATGTTTGGAGCCATATCGGACATGACAACCTGGACTTTACTGTCACCCACACGTTCAAGTAACGCTTTCAGGACTAATTCATCACGAAAATCGCCTTGAAGGAAGTCCACACCAACGATTGGATCCATCGGTAAAAGATCGCAAGCGATGATGCGGCCTGCGCCCCCGATCTGTGTCACCGCATACTGTGACCATCCGCCGGGTGCTGCACCGAGATCGACTACCGTCATTCCCGGCTTAAAAAGTTTGTCACTTTGCTGTATTTCATCAAGTTTAAACCAGGCACGGGAACGTAACCCCTTTTTCTGTGCCTGGAGAACATATTTATCGCTAAAGTGTTCCTGGAGCCAGCGGCTTGAGCTGGCAGAACGCTTTTTACCTGTCATTTAACATTCCCATCGGGGCAGACCATCATAGTCGGCTACGTAAATTTTAACGGCCGATTTGGCGATAGTTGAGAGATGGCGGTAGAATGAACCGTTTTCAATCCCAACGTAAGCAAAAATATACGATGAATCTGAGTACTAAACAAAAACAGCACCTGAAAGGTCTGGCACATCCGCTCAAGCCGGTAGTTATGCTTGGCAACAATGGTTTGACCGAAGGGGTACTGGCCGAGATTGAACAAGCGTTGCAGCACCACGAACTCATCAAGGTGAAAATCGCCTCGGAAGATCGCGAGACTAAAGTCCTTATCGTGGAAGCTATCGTTCGCGAAACCGGCGCCTGTAATGTACAGGTCATCGGTAAAACGCTGGTTCTGTACCGCCCAACAGCAGAGCGTAAAATCTCGCTGCCACGTTAAGAGTAACCTGAATTGAACACATTTGATGTGTAAAACGAGGGGTTTCGCGGGCAGGTGAGCAAAATGCCACGCTCTTAACGTTGATAAAAGGCCGCTATGCGGCCTTTTTCTTATCTTTACATTCTTTCAACAAGCAGGATTAGAGATAATCCACTTTGATGATTTCATATTCCACTTCGCCGCCAGGCGTTTGGATAGTCACCACATCGTCTTGTTCTTTGCCAATCAGGCCACGGGCGATAGGTGAATTCACAGAAATGAGATTCTGCTTAAAATCAGCCTCGTCATCGCCCACGATTCGCCAGCTTGTCTCTTCGTCGTTATCCAGATTCAGCACCTGTACGGTGGAACCAAAAATGACCCGACCCGTCTTCGGCATTTTGCTGATATCGATAACCTGAGCATTGGACAGCTTCGCTTCGATATCCTTGATACGCCCTTCGCAGAAGCCCTGCTGCTCGCGGGCGGCATGATATTCCGCGTTCTCTTTCAGATCGCCATGCTCACGAGCATCAGCAATCGCCGCAATGATTTCAGGGCGACGAACGGATTTCAGGTACTCCAGTTCTTCGCGCAGTTTTTCAGCACCACGTAAGGTCATCGGAATAGCTTGCATGAGTTATACCTCTTCATCATTCCTTCAGGCACAGCAAGCGCTGCAGACCTGCACTTCCCTCTGTTCTCCATGAGAGAGCCAGAAGTTAAGCAAAAAGAAAACTGACCCGGAACAAAATTTCCAGGCCAGCGGCAATTTTTCTGTTTGATGCGTATTTTACCCTGAAAGTTCACTATGGGTCACCGTTTACTTTACAGGGCGATGCGCCGTAGTATGGCTGTTTGATTCCAGGTTGTTAGCGCGAGATTATGCGATTTTCCAGATTTATCATCGGATTGACCAGCAGTTTAGCTTTTAGCGTCCAGGCAGCAAACGTAGATGAGTATGTCACTCAGCTCCCGGCTGGCGCGAATCTAGCCCTCATGGTTCAGAAAATCGGCGCGAAGGCGCCAGAAATTGATTATCACAGCCAGCAGATGGCTTTACCGGCCAGTACCCAAAAGGTCATTACCGCCCTCGCCGCGTTACTGCAGCTGGGCCCCGATTTTCGCTTTACCACAACACTGGAAAGTAAAGGTAGCGTTGATAATGGCATTCTAAAAGGTGACCTAATTGCACGATTTGGCGGCGATCCGACGCTAAAACGTCAGGATATTCGCAATATGGTAGCCGTACTGAAGAAGTCGGGCGTGCAGCAAATCGACGGTAATGTGCTGATTGATACCTCGGTTTTCGCGAGCCATGACAAAGCGCCCGGCTGGCCGTGGAATGATTTGACGCAATGTTTTAGTGCACCGCCTTCTGCTGCCATTATCGATCGTAACTGCTTCTCGATTTCACTCTACAGCGCGCCAAAACCTGGCGATCTGGCGTTTATTCGCGTCGCATCATATTACCCGGTGACCATGTTTAGTCAGGTCCGTACCCTGCCCAAGGGCTCCGGTGAAGCACAGTATTGTGAGCTGGACGTGGTGCCAGGCGATTTAAATCGCTACACCCTGACTGGATGCCTGCCGCAGCGCTCGGAACCCCTCCCGCTGGCGTTTGCGATTCAGGATGGGGCCAGCTACGCCGGAGCGATCATTAAGAGCGAGCTGAAACAGGCCGGGATCACCTATTCCGGTACGTTGCTGCGCCAGACGCTGACCAACGATCCGGGCACAGTGATCGCCAGCAAGCAGTCAGCTCCCCTGCACGATCTGCTAAAGATTATGTTGAAAAAATCGGACAACATGATTGCCGATACGGTGTTCCGCACCATTGGCCATGCACGCTTTGGCGTACCCGGCACCTGGCGTGCGGGTTCAGATGCCGTGCGCCAGATTTTACGTCAGCAGGCGGGGGTCGATTTGGGTAACACTATTATTGCCGATGGCTCTGGCCTGTCGCGTCACAATTTGTTGGCACCGGCCACCATGATGCAGGTGTTGCAGTACATCGCGCAGCACGAAACCGAACTTAACTTCATCTCAATGTTACCGCTGGCGGGCTATGACGGCTCTCTGCAGTACCGTGCAGGCCTGCATCAGGCTGGTGTTGACGGGAAGGTGTCGGCGAAGACCGGCTCTTTACAGGGTGTGTATAACCTCGCAGGCTTTATCACCACGGCCAGCGGGCAGCGTATGGCCTTCGTGCAATATCTGTCGGGCTATGCCGTGGAGCCTGCCGATCAGCGCAACCGCCGCATTCCGTTGGTACGTTTCGAAAGCCGGTTCTACAAAGATATTTACCAGAACAACTGATACGAAAAAGGCTCCCGATGGGAGCCTTTCTTAACTGCAGAACAGCGACTTAGTGCTTATAGATGAACTCGACACCTTCTTCGTCGTCTTCATCCCAATCGTCATCCCACTCTTCATCGTCCTCAACTTCTGCTTCTTCAAGCTGCTGGCGATGGTAGTCATCCCACATGAACTCGACTTTCTCAGGCTGCTTCTCTTCTTCGGCTTTCACCACCGGGTTTTCAATGATGAAGGTCATCACGTCCCAGCAAAGATCTTTCACACCCTGCTGGCTGGCGGCAGAGATCAGGTAGAATTTATCTTCCCAACCCAAGGCTTCAGCAATCGCTTTGGCTTTTTCTTCCGCAGCGGCCTTGTCCATCAGGTCAATCTTGTTGAAGACCAACCAGCGTGGTTTTTCAGCCAGCTTCTCGCTGTATTTTTCCAGTTCGCCAATAATGATGCGGGCATTTTCAACCGGATCAGAACCGTCGATCGGATCGATATCGATGAGATGCAGCAGAACGCGGCAACGCTCAAGGTGTTTAAGGAAACGGATCCCCAGACCAGCCCCTTCCGCAGCGCCTTCAATCAGCCCAGGGATATCGGCCACAACAAAGCTTTTCTCGTTATCCATACGCACCACGCCGAGGCTTGGCACCAGAGTGGTAAACGGATAATCGGCCACTTTCGGCTTAGCGGCGGAGACAGCACGGATGAAGGTAGATTTACCCGCATTCGGCATACCCAGCATCCCGACGTCGGCCAACAGCATCAGCTCCAGCTGCAGGTCGCGCTTATCGCCCGGCGTGCCCATCGTCTTCTGACGCGGAGTACGGTTTACGGAAGATTTAAAACGGGTGTTACCCAGACCGTGCCAGCCACCCTTCGCCACCATCAGGCGCTGACCGTGTTGAGTCATGTCGCCCATGGTTTCGCCGGTGCCCTGATCGATAACACGCGTGCCGACCGGTACTTTTACCGTCACATCTTTACCACGTTTACCGGTACAGTCACGGCTCTGGCCATTCTGCCCACGCTCAGCGCGGAAAGATTTTTCAAAGCGATAGTCGATCAGGGTGTTAAGGTTTTCGTCGGCTTCCAGCCAGACATCACCGCCGTCGCCGCCGTCGCCGCCGTCCGGGCCGCCACGAGGAATATATTTTTCACGACGGAAGCTGACGCAGCCATTGCCGCCATCCCCTGCCACAACCAGGATCGTTGCTTCATCAACAAACTTCATTTTACTTCTCCGTAAATCATTCGCCTGAGCGGGGTAGCGGTACAACCGCTTCACGCTTACGCCACCGTCCCCATAGACGATGACCAATGGCGGAATACATCGCGCCCGCAACCACGACAAACGCACCGAGATAACCTAAAAGGTTCAACATCGGTCTGGCGAAGAAATCGGGCCAGGCCATTGATAATAAATCTGAAAATAACAGTGTAAACAGAGGAGTCAGCGTAATTAACGCGCTCACCTGTGCCGCCTGCCAGCGCGCCATGGCTTCCGCCAACGCACCGTAACCCACCAGGGTGTTTAGTCCACAGAAAATCAGGCAGGCCAATTGCCAGTCGCTCAGCTGGGTAATGACACCCGGCTTTGCCAACGGCAGCAATGCTATTGTACATAAAGTGTACAGTAAAAACAGGATCTGCGGTGAGGCCAGACGGCGCAATAATACCTTTTGCGCGACGCCATAACTCACCCAGACGGTTGCCGCTCCGACGCCAAAAATGACGCCCCAGGTGTAATCCGTCAGGCGGGTGAAAATCTCTATCAGACTGGTGTTGAAAAACATCACCAGACCGCAGAGCAGCATAATCGCGCCAATCACCTGCGTCCCACGCATCTTCTCTTTCAGGATGAAGACGCTGGCAACCATCATACCCACGGGCGACAGTTGTCCTATCACCTGTGAGGCGGTAGGACTCAAATACTGGAGCGACGAACTGAACAGAATAAAGTTTCCGAACAAGCCCCCGGTGGCAATGGCGAGTAGCACCAGCCAGCGTGGTTTACGGAATAGATGCAGCGGCGGTAGCTTGCCTTTGATAGCGAGAATCGACCCAAGGCCAATACTTGCCATCAGAAAGCGGTAAAACACGATAGTCGGAGGCTCCATCACCTCCAGCACCTGCTTCATTGCAATTGGCAATGCACCCCAACATACTGCGGTGGTGAGCGCCAAAAGAATACCAATGCCCGCCTGCTGTTTCATGCCCGTTTATCCCTGTACGAAATTTTCCGGACTTCTAATGTAAAAAGCCCCGCAACACGTTGCGGGGCTTTCATCCGTCACCGGACCGAAAAACTTACTCAGCAACGATGCTGATGTACTTACGGTTGTTCGGACCTTTAACTTCGAATTTCACTTTACCGTCTGCTTTAGCAAACAGAGTGTGGTCACGGCCACAACCAACGTTGTTGCCAGCGTGGAATTTGGTGCCACGTTGACGAACGATGATGCTACCTGCCAGAACTGTTTCGCCACCGAAACGTTTTACACCCAGACGTTTAGCTTCTGAGTCGCGACCGTTACGAGTTGAGCCGCCAGCCTTTTTATGTGCCATTTAATCTACTCCTCAGGTCTTAGGCGCTGATGCCAGTGATTTTCACATCAGTAAACCACTGACGATGGCCCTGCTGCTTACGATAGTGTTTACGACGACGAAACTTAACGATTTTAATTTTCTCGCCACGACCGTGAGCAACAACTTCAGCTTTGATTACGCCGCCATCAACGAAAGGAACGCCGATTTTGACTTCTTCACCGTTTGCGATCATCAGAACTTCAGCGAACTCAACAGCTTCGCCAGTTGCGATGTCCAGCTTTTCCAGGCGAACGGTCTGACCTTCGCTTACTCGGTGTTGTTTACCACCACTTTGGAAAACCGCGTACATATAAAACTCCGCTTCCGCGCACATCTTCGTGTGATTCAGAGTGCGCTATAAATATTCACAATAGGGCGCGAATATTACGCAAAAGGTGAGCCTTTGACAAGTGCGATCATCACTACATGCAGAAAAAAACCACAACGCACACGGTAACGTTTATCTGCGCCGTTTTTTCAGTACAATCAGGGCTACAATTGTAACCCAGACTCTTCGTTATCCCTTATGGATAAGCGGTAAACAGGACATTAAGCCCGGCTTTTGCGATGAATTTAGAAAAAATCAATGAGTTAACCGCGCAAGATATGGCGGGTGTCAATGCGGCAATCCTTGAACAACTCAACTCTGACGTCCAGTTGATCAATCAGCTTGGCTATTACATCGTCAGCGGAGGCGGGAAACGCATTCGTCCAATGATCGCGGTACTGGCAGCACGCGCTGTTGGCTACCAGGGGAACGCTCACGTCACTATCGCAGCGCTAATTGAGTTTATCCACACAGCGACACTGCTGCACGACGACGTCGTGGATGAATCTGATATGCGCCGAGGCAAAGCAACGGCCAACGCCGCGTTTGGAAACGCTGCCAGCGTGCTGGTTGGGGACTTTATCTATACTCGCGCATTCCAGATGATGACCAGCCTGGGATCGCTGAAAATTCTTGAGGTGATGTCCGAGGCCGTAAACGTGATTGCTGAAGGTGAAGTCCTGCAGCTAATGAACGTGAACGACCCTAACATCACCGAAGAAAACTACATGCGCGTTATCTACAGCAAAACGGCGCGTCTGTTTGAAGCGGCATCACAGTGCTCTGGCCTGCTGGCTGGCTGTACGGAAGAACAGGAAAAAGGTCTGCAGGACTACGGTCGCTATCTTGGCACCGCTTTCCAGCTGATTGACGACCTGCTCGACTACAGCGCGGACGGTGAAACCCTCGGTAAAAATGTGGGTGATGATCTGAACGAGGGCAAACCGACACTGCCTCTGCTGCACGCAATGCGCAACGGTACGCCTGAACAGAACGCCATGATTCGTCAGGCTATCGAAGAAGGCAACGGTCGCCATTTATTGGAACCCGTTCTGCAAGCGATGGCAGATTGCGGATCGCTGGAGTGGACTCGTCAGCGCGCCGAAGAAGAAGCGGACAAAGCCATTCAGGCTCTTCAATGCCTGCCTGATACGCCATGGCGTGAAGCGCTTATTGCGCTGGCCCATATTGCCGTTCAGCGCGATCATTAATCTCTTCCCGCGTTCTGCGCGGGAAAGTTCCAATAAAAAACCCCACCGCTTCCCACCCCGTATGCGATCTTGATTTAATCCGAATATCGCTTGGCTTTACTTGAACTTTTTAGAACTTACTTACTTTCAGCGCTATAGTAACCCGGCCACTGGTCAAGGTGGTTTGGTTATCATCAGGGAGAAAGTATGGATAAGCTTATCGACTGGCATCCTGCAGATATCATTGCCGGATTGCGTAAAAAAGGAACGTCATTGGCGGCTGAATCCCGCAGAAATGGACTTAGCTCATCGACGCTAGCGAATGCGCTTAACCGTGACTGGCCGAAGGGAGAGTTGATTATTGCGACGGCATTAGGCACCGAACCGTGGGTTATCTGGCCGTCACGCTACCATGACCCCGTCACCCATGAGTTCATCGACAGAACCCAGCAAATTAGACAGCCGAAAGAGAAGTAAAACCGAGAAGCACCCCCACGTCGCGCTGACGAGGGGATGCCTTAGCAGGAGGCGATATTACTCGCCTTTGATACGCTCGATGCTTGCGCCCAGCGCACGAAGTTTATCTTCGATGCGCTCGTAGCCGCGATCGATGTGGTAGATACGCTCCACAATCGTCGTACCTTCCGCAATACAACCCGCCAGCACCAGACTTGCAGACGCGCGCAGATCGGTCGCCATCACCTGCGCCCCGGACAGTTTCTCAACGCCGTGACAAATCGCGGTATTGCTTTCGATTTCAGCATGCGCACCCATACGAATCAGTTCAGGCAAGTGCATGAAACGGTTTTCAAAAATCGTCTCAGTTACCACACCGGTGCCTTCTGCCACCAGGTTCAGCAGCGTGAACTGGGCCTGCATATCGGTCGGGAAACCTGGGTGTGGTGCCGTACGCACGTTTACCGCTTTCGGGCGTTTGCCGTGCATATCAAGGCTAATCCAGTCTTCACCGACTTCGATGTCGGCCCCGGCTTCACGCAGTTTTGCCAGCACCGCGTCCAGCGTATCAGGCTGCGCGTCACGACAAACAATTTTGCCCCCGGAGATAGCGGCTGCGACGAGGAAGGTACCGGTTTCGATACGGTCAGGCAGAACGCTGTATACGCCGCCACCGAGACGCTTAACGCCTTCGATAGTGATGCGATCGCTACCCTGCCCGCTGATTTTCGCACCCAGCGTGTTCAGGAAATTGGCAGTATCGACAATCTCTGGCTCGCGCGCAGCGTTCTCGATAATGGTGGTACCTTCTGCCAGCGTAGCAGCACTCATAATGGTCACAGTGGCACCAACGCTCACTTTGTCCATTACGATGTGCGCGCCTTTCAGGCGGCCATTCACAGAAGCTTTAACGTAGCCTTCTTCCAGTTTGATCTCAGCACCCAGCTGCTCAAGGCCGGTAATATGCAGATCGACCGGACGTGCGCCGATAGCACAGCCGCCCGGCAGAGAAACCTGACCCTGACCAAAACGCGCCACCAGCGGGCCGAGCGCCCAGATAGACGCACGCATGGTTTTCACCAACTCGTACGGCGCACAGAAGACGTTAACCTCACTGGCATCAATCCACACGGAACCGTTACGTTCAACTTTGGTTCCCAGCTGGCCCAGCAGCTTCATGGTGGTATCGATATCTTTCAGCTTCGGTACGTTCTGAATTTCAACCGGCTCTTCAGCCAGCAGTGCAGCGAAAAGGATCGGCAGTGCCGCATTTTTGGCGCCGGAGATGCTCACTTCGCCCTGGAGACGTGAAGGCCCCTGTACACGAAATTTATCCATTCGTTCAAATCTCTTTTAAAATTCACCTGTGCAACGGGCGGAGCCCGTTACTTAAAAACCGTTGAGTTTGCGATCGCGTGCCCACTCTTGCGGGGTATGCGCCTTGATCGACAGGGCATGAATGCGGTTGTCAGCAATGTATTCCATCAGCGGGGCATAGACGGTCTGCTGTTTCTTAACTCGACTCATTCCTTCAAACAGTTCGCCCACGGCAATAACCTGAAAGTGACTGCCATCGCCAGAGACGTGGACTTCCTGAAGGGAGAGTGCGTTCATAAGCACTGTCTGAATTTCATGATTTTCCATGGGGTAATTTCATCTGATAGTGAAAACAGCCCAACATCTTAGAGGAAAGTGAGGCGGTCTTAAACAAGCAAAAAGCCCCGACGCACAAAACGTTGAGGCTTTTAAGAGTAATACATTGAATACGTTAGGGGATCAGATCGGGCGTGAGATTATAAAGTTGCACCAGGGTATTCATCTTTTCACTTTTACCCTCAATCTTCACCGTCCGACCTTGCTGGCGAATATGTGCCACCAGATGCATCAGTAACGCCACACCCGCAGTATCCACACGCGTGATCGCGGTGAGATCGATAGTGTCGACGCCCTGAGTCGCCTCTTCACGCGCTTCCCAAAGGGGAACAAGGAAATCCTGATCCAGCTCCCCCTGTAATGACAGTCGTCCGCCTTCACGCGTCCAGCGTAATGAGTCTGCCATTATTTTTTCTGATCCAGCGTAATCGGCTGCTTAGCAATACTCTGTAACTGCGTCGTCAGGCCATCGATCCCTTTGGTACGCAGCAGGTCACTCCACTCGTTCTGTTTAGTGGTGATCATGCTGACGCCTTCGGCAATCATGTCAAATGCCTGCCAGTTACCGGTCTGGGTATTTTTACGCCACTGGAAATCGAGACGTACCGGCGGGCGGCCATTAGGGTCAACGATAGTCACACGAATCGGCAGAATGGTGGCATCGCCGAGCGGTTTTTCCGGGGCAATCTGGTAGGTCTGACCGTGGTACATCGCCAGCGCCTGACCGTAAGCCTGTTTCAGGTATTCATGGAAAGCGGCAAAATACGCCTCGCGCTGAGCCGGGGTGGCGTCACGGTAATAGCGGCCTAAAACCAGCGCACCGGCATATTTAATCTGCACGTACGGCATCAACTCCTGATCCACAATCTGGCGCAGATAATCCGGGTTCGCCCGGATCTGCGACTGCTCATTTTTCAGACGGTCAAAGGTTTTCTGTGCCGCTTCATTCATCAGTTTATAAGGGTTCGACTGATCGGCTGCGGTGGCCGCCGTCAACGGGGCAATCACCAGCATGGCAACCATAAGTAAGCGTTTAAACATGGGTTAATTCTCCTGAAATTAATGCGTCGTTGCCGCAGGGGCCGTAGCGTCAGTATGGTCTGCCGCCGGGTTTTGCGCATCGCCGGAATTCTGATTGTCACTGCCTTTGCTGTTATAGAGGAACTGACCAATCAGGTCTTCCAGTACCATCGCGGACTTCGTATCCTGGATAGTACTGCCCTCTTTCAGCATGGCGGTGCCCATTTCTGGGTCGTCAAAACCGACGTTCAGCGCCAGATATTGCTCGCCCAGCAGACCAGAAGTACGGATAGCCAGCGAACTGGTATCCGGAATTTGGTTGTACTGTTCTTCGATGTCCAGCGTCACGCGTGGCAGATAGGTTTTCGGATCTAACGTAATGTCAGCCACACGGCCTACCACGACGCCGCCGATACGGACCGGAGATCGTGCTTTCAGGCCGCCGATATTATCGAAGGTGGCATACACCTGATAGGTTGGCTCCGTTCGTAAAGAGGTGACGTCTGCCGCTTTCAGGCAAACAAACAGCGCGGCCAAAAATGCCACCAACAAGAACACGCCTACCCAAATTTCACTTTTTTTCGTTTGCATGAACTCAATTCCCAAACATCAGTGCAGTCAGCACAAAATCCAGCCCCAGTACCGCCAGCGACGAATGCACCACGGTGCGGGTCGTTGCGCGGCTGATCCCTGCGGAAGTGGGGATCGCATCATAACCGTTGAACAATGCAATCCAGGTCACCGTGATGGCAAACACCACGCTTTTGAGCACGCAGTTCACCAGGTCCATTCGCCAGTCGACGGCGTTTTGCATCGCTGACCAGAAGAAGCCGGCATCAATACCTTTCCAGCTCACGCCAACCAGCGATCCGCCCCAAATACCGACGGCAACAAAAATGATGGTCAGCAGTGGCAGTGAAATAACGCCCGCCCAGAAGCGTGGAGCAATCACCCGACGCAGCGGATCGACGGCCATCATTTCCATGCTCGACAGCTGCTCTGTCGCACGCATCAGACCGATTTCGGCGGTCAGTGCAGAACCCGCGCGTCCGGCAAACAGCAGAGCTGCGACCACCGGACCGAGTTCACGCAGCAGCGACAGTGCCACCAGCATACCGAGACTGGTTTCAGCACTGTACGTGGTGAGAACCAGATAGCCTTGCAGCCCCAGCACCATCCCGATAAACACGCCCGACACCAGAATAATCACCATCGACAGGACGCCGACGTTATACAGCTGGCGGATTAATAAAGGCGCATGTTTACGAAACTCTGGCTTGCCAACGACAGCATTAAACAACATTAACCCAGCACGCCCGAAGGTCGTGAGAGTCTTAATCCCCCGATGTCCGAGCGCAGCCAGTGCTTTTAGCAGCATGAGTAACTTAACTCCCTGTTCCGAGTAGATCGTGATGATAATCGCCCGCAGGATAACGGAACGGCACCGGGCCATCGGCAATTCCATCCAGGAACTGACGTACGCGCGGATCGCCGTTTTCCTGCAACGACTGCGCGCTACCGTGAGCGACAATTTTCCTGTCGGCCACGATATAGGCGTAATCGGCAATACTCAGTACTTCCGGCACGTCGTGTGAGACCACGACGCAGGTGACACCCAGGGCGCTATTGAGCTCAGAAATCAGCTTCACCAGCACGCCCATGGTAATCGGGTCCTGCCCTACAAACGGCTCATCGAACATGATTAAATCCGGTTCGAGGGCAATTGCGCGCGCCAGTGCAGCACGACGCGCCATCCCGCCGGAGAGTTCAGAAGGCATCAGTTTAGCAGCCCCGCGCAAACCTACCGCTTCCAGCTTCATCATTACCGTGCTTTTCAGCAACGCCGGGGGCAAGCGCGTATGTTCACGCAGCGGATACGCAACGTTGTCGAAAACGTTCATATCGGTAAACAGCGCACCGGACTGGAACAGCATACTCATGCGCTTGCGCACGGCATACAGACGGGAGCGCGTCATGGTGGGTACATCTTCACCGTCGAACAGGATCTCGCCGCTGTCGGGCGGAATTTGCCCGCCGATCAAACGCAGCAGCGTGGTTTTGCCAATCCCTGACGGTCCCATGATGGCGGTAATTTTACCGCGCGGAACCGACAGCGAGATGTTGTCGAAGATACTTCGGTTGCCACGCGTAAAACTCACACCGCGCACATCGACTAAATTATCCAGTGTCTGGTTCATAGGTTTATCCCTGGAAAAACCTCTTCAGGTTAAGCATGGCGTGTTCTTGCGCCCCTAACCCATCATTTTTACAGAATCTTACCCGCCACGGTTAGCGAAAGCAGGCATTTGTTTTACTTTTTCAACGCATAAAGTCAAAATTAGGAATTCGTCCTCACCTTGCGAAGGGTGCAAAGGGGCTGGCGATTATACCTGAAGAAAGGACTTTAGATGCTTTTAGCGACGGCTCTGTTAATAATTGGTTTACTTCTGGTGGTCTACAGTGCCGATCGTCTGGTCTTTGCCGCATCGATTCTTTGCCGCAGTATGAACATTCCGCCGCTCATCATTGGCATGACGGTGGTCAGCGTAGGGACATCGCTCCCGGAGATTATTGTTTCCGTAACGGCTTCTTTTCATGGGCAAATCGATCTGGCTATCGGCACCGCCATCGGATCAAACATCGTCAATATTTTGCTGATCCTCGGCCTCGGCGCACTGCTGCATTCATTTACCGCCCATTCCGATATCCTGCGTCGAGAATTGCCGCTAATGTTAGTCGTCAGCCTGTTAGCGGGCTTTGTGCTGTATGATGGGCAGCTAACCCGAATGGATGGCCTCTTTCTGTTCGCTCTGGCTGTCCTGTGGCTGTTTTATATTGTTAAAATCGCTCGCCTGGCCGAACGGCAAGGAAATGACAGCCTAACGCGCGAGCAATTAGCAGAGCTTCCGCGCGAAGGTTCGCTGCCCGTAGCCTGTTTGTGGCTCGGGGTCGCGCTGATTATTATGCCGATGGCGACGCGCATGGTGGTGGATAACGCCACGGTGCTGGCCAACTACTTCGCGATGAGTGAATTGACCATCGGCCTGACGGTGATTGCCATTGGCACCAGCCTGCCAGAACTGGCAACAGCCATCGCTGGCGCACGTAAAGGAGAGGATGATATCGCCATTGGCAATATCATTGGCTCTAACATTTTCAATATTGCCATCGTGATGGGCATCCCTGCGCTGGTCGCGCCGGGGCCGTTCAACCCGCTGGCATTTAGCCGTGATTACGGTGTGATGGTGCTGGTCAGCGTGATTTTTGCCGTGTTGTGCTGGCGTCGTAAGCCGCAAATTGGCAAAAGCGCAGGGGCATTATTGATCGGATGCTTTCTTGTTTGGCTGGCGTTCCTCTGGTGGGGCACGCCGTTTTTCGCAGAGTGAATCGGGATAACATTATGTCGCAAATAGATTTGCAGCCGGATTTTGACTTTCAACAGGCAGGCCTTGAGGTGCTGGAGATTGAACGTGAAGGTCTGGCCCAGCTCGATCAGTACATTAACCAGGATTTCGCGCTTGCCTGCGAAAAAATGGCTTACTGCGGCGGTAAAGTTGTCGTGATGGGAATGGGGAAATCCGGACATATAGGCCGGAAGATGGCGGCAACCTTTGCCAGTACCGGCACCCCCTCATTCTTTGTCCATCCTGGTGAAGCCGCACACGGCGACCTCGGCATGGTCACCCCGCAGGACGTGGTGATTGCGCTGTCAAACTCCGGCGAATCCAATGAAATTATGGCGCTTATCCCGGTGTTGAAACGTCTGCAGGTGCCGCTCATCTGCATGACCAGCCGCCCGGAAAGTAACATGGCGAAAGCGGCGGATATTCATCTTTGCGTCAGCGTCCCGAAAGAAGCCTGTCCGCTCGGCCTGGCACCGACGTCGAGCACCACCGCCGCATTAGTGATGGGCGATGCGCTCGCCGTGGCCTTGCTGAAGGCGCGTGGATTTACCGCGCAGGACTTTGCCCTGTCCCACCCGGGTGGCGCGCTGGGGCGTAAGCTGTTACTGCGGGTGAACGATATCATGCACACCGGGGATGAAATTCCGCACGTCAGTAAAGACGCCTCCCTGCGCGATGCGCTCCTCGAAATCACCCGTAAAAACCTGGGTATGACCGTTATCTGTGATGACCAGATGAAAATCGAAGGGATTTTCACCGATGGCGACTTACGTCGGGTGTTTGATATGGGCGTTGACGTGCGTGACCTCAGTATCGCCGACGTGATGACCCGCGGCGGCATTCGTGTCCGTCCAGGCATTCTGGCCGTTGATGCGCTGAACCTGATGCAGTCCCGTCATATCACCTGCGTAATGGTTGCCGATGGCGACCATCTGCTGGGTGTGATACATATGCATGATCTGCTGCGCGCTGGCGTAGTGTAAGTAAGGAAAAAACAATGAGTAATGCTGGCGCGTCGGTAACGACCTGCTATGGACCGGTTAGCTCTCAGGTGATGGAGAAGGCAGCGAAAATCCGCCTGCTCATTCTTGACGTCGACGGCGTGTTGTCCGACGGGCTGATTTACATGGGCAATAACGGCGAAGAGCTGAAAGCCTTCAACGTGCGCGATGGCTACGGTATTCGCTGTGCGCTGACCTCAGGCATAGAAGTTGCAATCATCACCGGGCGAAAAGCTAAACTGGTAGAAGACCGCTGCAAAACATTGGGCATTACCCATCTGTGGCAGGGACAGTCCGACAAGCTTATCGCCTGGCGCGAACTACAGACAAAATTGGGCGTGAAGCCAGAAGAGGTCGCTTATGTTGGTGACGACCTCATCGACTGGCCAGTCATGGCAGAAGTCGGACTGAGCGTCGCCGTAGCAGATGCCCATCCTCTGCTGCCCCCACGCGCGGATTATGTCACCCGGATTAACGGTGGGCGCGGTGCGGTTCGTGAAGTGTGCGATTTATTGCTGCTGGCTCAGGGCAAGCTGGATGAAGCCAAAGGGCAATCGATATGAGTAAAACCAGACGTTGGGTTATCATTCTGCTTTCGCTACTGGCGCTGGTGCTTATCGGCTTCAATTTAGTAGATAAAGACGCGCCTGCGCCGGTGGTGGCGAACAATAACGAACCCACTTACAAAAGCGAACATACTGATAGCGTGGTCTACAGCCCTGAAGGGGCGCTGAGCTATCATTTGATTGCTGAACACGTCGAGTATTTTTCTGACCAGGCGATTACCTGGTTTACCCGACCTGTCCTGACCACTTTCGACGTCAATAAAGTCCCGACGTGGTCTATCAAGGCCGATAAGGCCAAACTGACGAATGACCGTATGCTGTATCTTTACGGACACGTTGAGATCAACGCCCTGACGGAAGACTCTCAGCTTCGCAAAGTCACGACGGATAACGCCATTGTCAATTTGGTGACTCAGGACGTAAGTTCAGACGATCTGGTGACGTTGTACGGTACAACATTTAATTCCAGCGGCCTCAAAATGCGCGGCAACTTACGCAGCAAAAACGCTCAGCTGATTGAAAAGGTGAGAACCTCTTATGAAATTCAAAACAAATAAATTCAGCTTTAAGCTTGCCCTTGCCAGCGCATTGCTGGCCGCCAGCCTCCCGGCGCTGGCGTTGACGGGCGATACCGATCAGCCGATTCACATTGAATCCGATCAGCAATCCCTCGACATGCAGGGGAACGTCGCGACGTTCACCGGCAACGTTATCGTCACCCAGGGCACCATCAAAATTAATGCTGACAAAGTGGTGGTCACCCGCCCGGCTGGCGTTAAAGGTAAAGAGACGATGGACGGCTACGGTAATCCAGCCACCTTCTACCAAATGCAGGACAACGGTAAACCGGTAAACGGCCATGCATCGAAGATGCACTATGAAGTCGCCAACGACCTGGTGGTTCTGACCGGTAATGCCTATCTGGAACAGGTCGATAGCAACATCAAGGGTGACAAAATCACCTATCTGGTGAAAGAGCAGAAAATGCAGGCGTTTAGCGAAAAAGGTAAGCGCGTGACCACGGTTCTGGTGCCATCGCAGCTGCAGGATAAGAGCGGCAAAACCACCACACCGGCTCAGCCTAAAAAGAGTAACTAAGACGTTATGGCAACTTTAACTGCAAAGAATCTTGCGAAAGCCTACAAGGGCCGTCGGGTCGTAGAAGACGTTAGCCTGACGGTCAATTCCGGCGAAATCGTCGGTCTGCTGGGCCCGAACGGGGCCGGTAAAACCACCACCTTCTATATGGTCGTCGGCATTGTGTCGCGTGATGCGGGTAACATCATCATTGATGATGACGATATCAGCCTGCTGCCGCTGCATGCTCGCGCCCGTCGCGGAATAGGCTACCTGCCGCAGGAAGCCTCTATTTTCCGCCGCCTGAGCGTGTTTGATAACCTGATGGCCGTGCTGCAAATCCGGGACGATCTCAGCAACGAGCAGCGTGTCGACCGCGCCAACGAGCTGATGGAAGAGTTCCACATTGAGCACCTGCGCGACAGCCTCGGCCAGGCACTTTCCGGCGGTGAACGTCGCCGTGTGGAAATCGCCCGTGCGCTTGCAGCAAATCCTAAATTTATCCTGCTGGATGAACCCTTTGCCGGCGTTGACCCCATTTCGGTTATCGACATCAAACGTATTATCGAGCATCTGCGCGACAGCGGCCTCGGCGTGCTGATTACCGACCATAACGTGCGTGAAACGTTAGCGGTCTGTGAGCGTGCTTATATCGTCAGCCAGGGGCATTTGATTGCACACGGTACGCCAGAACAAATCCTTCAGGACGAGCATGTTAAGCGTGTGTATCTTGGGGAAGACTTCAGACTCTGATAGGGTAGAGATAATTACCATTTCTGGCCGGAGAAATTTGCCCTGATTATGAAGCAAGGTTTGCAATTAAGGCTCAGTCAACAGCTCGCCATGACGCCGCAACTGCAACAGGCCATTCGCCTGTTGCAGCTTTCAACGCTCGAGCTGCAACAGGAACTTCAGCAAGCGCTGGAGAGTAATCCCCTGCTTGAGCAAACCGATCTTCACGAGGAAGTGGATTCACAAGAAGAAACCGACAACGAAGCCAACGATACGTTTGATACCGTCGATGCCCTCGAGCAGAAAGAGATGCCCGATGAGCTGCCCCTCGACGCCAGCTGGGATGAAATTTACACCGCTGGTACACCGTCGGGGACAGGCACTGACTATCAGGACGACGAGCTGCCAATCTATCAGGGTGAAACCACCCAGTCGCTTCAGGACTATCTGATGTGGCAGGTTGGCCTGACGCCGTTCTCCGACACCGATCGCGCCATTGCCACCTCTATCGTTAACGCCGTCGATGACACCGGCTATCTCACCGCCTCAGTGGAAGAGATCCTCGAAAGCATTGGCGACGACGAGCTCGATCTCGATGAGGTTGAAGCGGTTCTGAAACGCATACAGCGCTTTGATCCTGTTGGCGTTGCGGCAAAAGATCTGCGCGACTGCCTGCTGATCCAGCTTTCTCAGTTTGGCAAAGAGACACCGTGGCTGGCGGAAGCCAAAACGATTATCAGCGATCATCTCTCTCTGCTGGCCAATCACGATTTCCGCAGCCTGATGCGCGTCACGCGTCTGAAAGAAGACGTGTTGAAAGAAGCGGTGACGCTGATTCAATCACTGGACCCGCGTCCGGGTCAGTCTATCCAGACCGGCGAACCGGAATACGTCATTCCTGACGTGCTGGTACGCAAGGTAAGCGGCCGCTGGATGGTCGAACTCAATTCCGACAGCATTCCGCGTTTGCAAATCAACCAGCACTACGCCGGGATGTGTAATAACGCCCGTAACGATGCCGATAGCCAGTTTATTCGCAGTAATCTTCAGGAAGCGAAATGGCTGATCAAAAGCCTGGAAAGCCGCAATGACACGCTGCTCCGGGTGAGTCGTTGTATCGTCGAACAGCAGCAGGCGTTTTTCGAAAAGGGTGAAGAATTCATGAAGCCGATGGTGCTGGCGGATATCGCTCAGGCCGTCGAGATGCATGAATCGACTATCTCGCGCGTGACAACGCAAAAGTATCTTCACAGCCCAAGAGGCATTTTTGAGCTTAAGTATTTCTTCTCCAGCCACGTGAACACTGAAGGCGGTGGCGAAGCCTCGTCGACAGCGATTCGTGCCCTGGTGAAGAAGTTAATTGCCGCGGAAAATCCCGCGAAACCACTGAGTGACAGTAAGCTAACCACCATGCTGTCCGAACAGGGTATCATGGTGGCACGCCGCACCGTTGCAAAGTACCGAGAGTCTTTATCCATTCCGCCGTCCAACCAGCGTAAACAGCTGGTCTGACACAACCGATAAGGAAGACACTATGCAGCTCAATATCACAGGACACAACGTCGAAATCACTGACGCTCTGCGTGAATTTGTGAATACCAAATTTGCCAAGCTTGAGCAGTTTTTCGAACGGATTAATCAGGTCTATATTGTGTTAAAAGTGGAAAAGGTGACTCATATCTCGGATGCCACCCTGCATGTTAACGGGGGCGAAATTCATGCCAGTGCGGAAGGGCAGGATATGTATGCCGCAATAGACGGTCTTATCGACAAGCTTGCAAGACAGCTGACCAAACATAAAGATAAACTGAAACAACACTAATTGTCCGGCCGTGCGCCTGATCCGGCTCTTCGGGTCAGGCGGCACGCAGGTGAAATTATGATGAACAACGATTCCGCTCTGCAACTGAGCAATGTCCTTAACCAGGAATGTACCCGCAGTGCTGTTCACTGCCAGAGTAAAAAACGTGCGCTGGAAATTATCAGCGAACTGGCAGCTAAACAGCTGAGCATCCCGCCACAGGTGGTATTTGAGGCGATCCTGACCCGTGAAAAGATGGGCAGTACCGGCATCGGTAACGGCATTGCCATTCCACACGGCAAGCTGGAAGAGGACACCACGCGCGCCGTTGGCGTGTTCGTGCAGCTCGAAACCCCGATTGCCTTTGATGCGATAGACAATCAGCCGGTTGACCTGCTGTTTGCCCTACTGGTGCCTGCCGACCAGACCAAAACGCATTTGCATACGCTGTCGCTGGTCGCCAAACGCCTGGCGGATAAAACCATCTGCCGCCGTCTGCGCGGTGCGCAGAGCGATGAGGAGCTGTATGAAATTATCACCGGCGACGATAGCGGTGATGACGATGCCTAACGGTAAGTCGGTTGTCGTAAGGAGAAACGACTGATGGTACTGATGATCGTCAGCGGGCGCTCGGGTTCAGGGAAGTCTGTGGCTCTGCGTGCGCTGGAAGATATGGGCTTTTACTGCGTCGATAACCTGCCGGTGGTGTTGCTGCCGGAACTGGCGAAAAGCCTGGCTGACCGGCAGATCTCTGCTGCGGTCAGCATTGATGTGCGTAACATGCCGGAATCGCCGGAGATTTTTGAGCAGGCGATGGAAAATCTGCCTGACTGCTTCTCCCCGCAACTGTTGTTCCTCGATGCCGATCGCAACACGTTGATCCGTCGTTACAGCGATACGCGTCGTCTACACCCTCTTTCCAGCAAGAATCTGTCGCTGGAAAGCGCTATCGATCAGGAAAGCGATCTGCTTGAGCCGCTGCGTTCGCGTGCGGACTTGATTGTTGATACCTCTGAAATGTCGGTGCATGAACTGGCTGAAATGCTGCGTACGCGCCTGCTCGGCAAGCGTGAACGTGAGCTGACGATGGTGTTCGAATCCTTCGGCTTTAAGCATGGGATACCGATTGATGCCGATTACGTGTTTGACGTCCGTTTCCTGCCGAACCCGCACTGGGACCCGAAGCTGCGTCCGATGACTGGCCTCGATAAACCGGTTGCTGCATTCCTCGACCGTCATACAGAAGTTCACAATTTTATCTACCAGACGCGTAGCTATCTTGAGCTATGGTTACCTATGCTGGAAACCAACAACCGCAGCTATCTGACGGTCGCGATTGGTTGTACCGGCGGTAAACATCGTTCGGTGTATATTGCCGAACAGCTGGCTGACTATTTCCGCTCCCGCGGGAAAAACGTTCAGTCTCGTCACCGGACGCTGGAAAAACGTAAAACATGAGCGTAAAGCACACCGTTGAAATCACCAATAAGCTGGGGATGCACGCCCGCCCAGCGATGAAGCTGTTTGAACTGGTTCAAAATTACGATGCTGAAGTGTGGCTGCGCAATGACGAAGGCACCGAAGCGGAGGCCAGCAGCGTGATTGCGCTACTGATGCTGGATTCCGCCAAAGGCCGACAGATTGAAATCGAAGCCAGCGGCCCACAGGAAGAAGAAGCCCTGGCGGCAGTGATCGCGCTGTTTAACGCCGGGTTTGATGAAGATTAGTCTTTAAGCGGGTAGCGCTACGCGCACCCGCCTGATCCCTTTAATACAAGTGATTCCCCGTCATAAACCCTTCCCCGCCTAACTGACGCATTTGGCGTAAGATCCACGCCTGACGACTGCGGACATATCCGGACGGCGCATCGGCGCGATACCGAATCGGGTTCGGCAACACCGCGGCCAAAAGCGCGGCTTCGGACATTGTCAGCTTGCTGGCCGGTTTGTGGAAATAGTGCTGTGCCGCCGCTTCCACGCCAAAAATACCGTCGCCAAACTCAGCGATGTTCAGGTACACGGTCAGAATGCGTTTCTTACTCCAGACGGTTTCAATTCCCACCGTCAACCCCGCTTCCAGCCCTTTACGCAGCCAGCTACGACCGTCCCACAGAAACAGGTTTTTCGCCGTTTGCTGCGACAGCGTAGACGCCCCACGGATCCGGCTTTCGTTGCGTTCGTTATGGGCCAGCGCTTTTTCTATCGCCGATACGTCAAAGCCCCAGTGTTCAGGGAATTTCTGATCCTCTGCGGCAATCACCGCCAGCCCCATCCATGGCGTCATTTCGTCCATGCTCACCCAGTCAGAATGCGCCAGATAATGGAAATCGCCGCTGAAGATGGCGCTAAGCTGACGCTCCACCATCACCGCAGAGAAAGGCACCGGCAGCACGCTGAATAGCGCAATGCCGCCGCCCCAAAACACGGCAAGCACCAGCCCAATCCGCAGCAAAATCCATTTTAGCCAGGCGACTGGCGAACGACGCTGACTCATGCGCAAAGCACCAGCACGCGTGCCACCAGTTTCTCAATGCCGGTCGCCGCTTCAGCAATATTTTGCGCCAGCATATACGCAGGCGTGGTCACCACTTTGTTTTCTTCATCGACCACGATGTCATCCACCGGGCAGGGCACATGCTCGGCCCCCATCTCTTCCAACACTTCGGCGGTATCGATGTCAGTCCCGATGGTGATTCGCAGCGGGAAGTCGAAAATCTTCGGCAGCATAGCGGGCGCGATGCACATAAACCCCAGCGGTTTACCCGCCTGATGCATTGCCTGCGTCAGCGCGGTTAAATCAGCATCGACCGTGCAGGTGCTGCCCTGCGAGGCAAAATTGCTCAGGTTTTTCGCCGCGCCGAAACCGCCAGGCACAATCAACGCATCAAGGTCGGCCGCCCGCGCGCTGGACAGCGGCTGAATCTCACCCCGCGTAATACGCGCCGCTTCCATCAGCACGTTACGCTCGCCGCCCTGCGGCTCTCCGGCCAGATGATTAATCACATCAGACTGGCTTTTATCCGGCGCAAAACAGACCGCCTGCGCACCGCTACGCGCAATCGCCAGCAGGGTAATCACCGCCTCATGAATTTCGCTGCCGTCATAGACGCCACAGCCGCTGAGCACTACGCCAATTTTTTTCATACCGCGTTTCCTTTGTTGCAACTGCCTGAAGCCCATCAATTATTTTGATTTAATCGCGGTGCTTCACACATTTCACTGATTCATGTAACAAATTATTTAAGTTTTGCTATCTTAATGAGCGTGCGGCCCGAATTCTCAGGCAGCGTCTGTTCAACACAGTTAAAACAATTAAGGCGCAGCCACGTTTTCCCTGGTGTTGGCGCAGTATTCGCGCACCCCGGCTTGACCGGGGTCATTTTTTATCGGCTCACCACCCACGCTTTCAGGGTCGCTACGTCCTGTTGCCATTCGGCTTTCATCTCTTCGATCCATTCACCTACGTTATCCCACCACGCTGGAAGATCGGGAGACTGGATCTGTTGCCCCAGTTGCTGGATGTGCCGTAAACCAATCGAGCCTGCGGCTCCTTTGATTTTATGCCCTTCTTCAACAATGCCTTTTTGGTCGCGTGCGGTCAGGTTCGATTCCAGCACCGCCAGATAGCCCGGCATCATTTTTTCAAACACCGCCAGCCCGTCGGTAATCAGCTTCGGGCCTACCAGTTCGATATACTGCTGAAGCATGTCGGTATCCAGCACGGCGCTGGATTTACTGCTGTCGGTCGTCGTCACGCTGCTCTCCTCGTCATCATCAGGGGTGTCCCAGAATTTTTGGATCATGGCGGTCAATGCCGGAACGGCGAGCGGCTTGCTCAGCACATCGTCCATTCCCGCATCCAGATACTCTTTTTTGTCTTTCAGCACGTTGGCGGTCAGCGCCACCAGCGGCGGTAACTCGTCAGCGTGATAGCGCTGTTTTAGCTCGCGGGAAATATCCAGCCCGGTCATGTCCGGCAGCTGAATATCCAGTAGCACCAGGTCGTATTCAGAAGGTGAGAACATTTCCAGCGCGGCTTTACCGGTCATTGCGACGTCGACGCTGTTACCGAGTTTCTCCAGCACCGAGCGGGCGACAATCACGTTCAGCTCGATGTCTTCCACCAGCAGCACGTGCAGGGCGGGTAGCGGCATATCGTCATCGGCCAGCGTGTCTTCCACTTCTTCAGCTACCGCAGGCGCATGAACCGTCAGCGTAAAGGTTGATCCGCTTCCCGGCTGGCTTGAGACGGTAATGTCGCCACCCATGCTCTTCGCCAGACGGCGCGACACCGCCAGACCAATGCCGGTCCCGGTAGCCGGTTTTCCACCCTGGCTGTCCTTCACCTGATAGTACATGGCAAAAATCTTGTCCTGCTCTTCCTGCGGGATGCCGATTCCGGAATCCTGTACCTCGAAGTGCAGCATGTCACCTGCGTCGAAACGCACACGGACCGTGACGTTACCTTGCTGGGTAAACTTGACGGCGTTGCTGATCAGGTTCCACAGGATCTGCCGTAAACGGGTGCCGTCAGTGATCACTTTATGCGGCAGCGGCAGCGTCGGCTCCATGACGAAGCGCAGCCCTTTCTGCTGCGCCTGCAGGCCCGAAAGGTTCTCCAGATCGGCAAGGAAACCGGTGAAATCGACAGGCTGGTTATCCAGCTGAACCTTACGGCGTTCCATCTTATCCATGTCGATAATATCGTTGAAGATATTCCCCAGCGTCACCGCGGAGACATGGATGGTTTTCAGGTATTTTTCCTGCTCTCCGGTCAGTTCGGTATCCAGCAAAATGCGACTCAGGCCAACGATGCCGTTCAGCGGGGTGCGCAGCTCGTGGCTAATGGTAGAAATAAAGGTGGTCTTGTCGCGGCTGGCGCGCTCAAGGGCATCCTGATAGCGCTTACGCTCGGTGATATCACGGCCAAAGCCCATCAGGCCGTGGCGTTTACCCACGCGGTCGTAGTACGGCACCTTACGTATTTCGAAGCAGGCTTTACGGCCATCCGGGTAATCAAGCCACTGTTCGTAGGTCAGAGAGACGTTATGACGGAACACCTTCTCGTCGGTTTCGAGAACTTTTGCCGCCGCTTCCGGGGAATAAACATCCAGCGGCTTGAGGTGAATCAGCTGCTTTTCGCTCTTCCCGGTCAGCAACTCCATCGCCCGATTACAGCCGGAGAACTCTTTATCTTCGTTGCGGTAAAAAACCAGGTCCGGCGAGGCATCGAGGAATGAGCGCAGGAAAGAAGATTGTTGCTCGAGCTGAATTTGCGTCTGCTCGCGCTCCTTCATCTCGATTTTCAGCTGTTCCAGGGTGCTCTGGCGCTCGGCTTCCGCTTTTTCACGATCGCTGATTTCCTGGTTGAGCTGCGCGATGTTGTCTTTCAACTGCACGTTTAGCTTTAAATCGCGGTCACGCATCTCCTCCAGCTTTTCGACCAGACGTGAAAGGCGCTGACGCGACTCTTCCAGTTGCTCAACGACCACCGAGAGAAAATAGACCGCCCATGGGGTGATCAACAGGCCAAAGAAGATCGAGCGAATAACATCAATACTTTCGACCTGGCCGTGCAGCACCATCGTCACCGCCATCTGGACCACAATGGCCAGTACCACCAGCGCCAACGCCAACAGCATTGAGAACCGCACCAGGCCGAGCTTCATCATCAGGTCGACATAGTACTGCGCAAGCATTCGGATTTGCTTCATAGGGATTTCCTTCACCACAATATCGCTCAATAATACCCAATTCTGAGCAACGCGTTGAAGGTTGTGCAAAAAATGCGGCAATCGTTGGGATTAGCGCTCTGAAGGACGCCAATTTTGGCCAATCGCGGAGCCTTGTACGCCATGCTCGTTAAGATAACGGTCCAGTTCCACCATCCCGGTCCAGCGGTTTTCACACCACAGTGGGGCTAACAGCGTCGGGCGGCGCGCGCTGGCGGAAATCCGGTGATAAACCACTTCCGGGGGGGTGTGGCGAATCATCTCCCCGGCGGTGACGGTATACTCATTCAGTTCAATGCCGTTCAGTCTGCCTGCTTCCCAGGCTTTCGCCATAATGCTGCCGGTGACGATATGCAGTGGATGCAGCTTGATGCCGTCCACCCCGGTCTCGACCACTTTATCCAGCGTTTGCAGACACTCTGCCTGCCCTTCCCCAGGCAACCCGACGATCAGATGAGTGCAGACTTTAAGCCCGCGCTCACGCGCCAGACGAGTGGTGGCCTGATAACAGGCAAAATCGTGGCCGCGATTAATGCGATGCAGGGTTTTATCCTGTGCGCTTTGCAGGCCCAGCTCCAGCCACACCTCATAGCCCTGCGCGTGATATTCACTGAGCAAATCCAACACCGCTTCCGGCACGCAATCCGGGCGGGTGCCCACGCAAAGGCCGACGATATTCGCCTGACTCACGGCCTGTCGATACATCGAACGCAGCACCTGCACTTCAGCAAAGGTGCTGGTATAGGCCTGAAAATATGCCAGATACCGTTTAGCCCGGTTAACCAGGTGCTTTTGATGTGCCAGCTGTTCGGCAATGGAACGGTGCTGCTGCGCCTCGTCGGCAAACGACGCCACGTTACAAAAGGTGCAGCCTCCGCGCCCTATCGTCCCGTCGCGGTTAGGGCAGCTAAAGCCGCCGTGCAGCGTCAGTTTATGAACCTTTTCGCCATAACGACGGCTAAGATCCCCACCAAACATATTGACTAATTTCTGTAACTGCATAATCTGAGAGACCGCGCCTTACGAAGAGGTGCAAAGCCTGCCATTTTTAGCCTCCGTCGGCGATGACCTGGATCAAACGCCTCAGCGGCCTCACACCTATTGCATAACCAATCAAGATAACTGCAATTTCATTCACCCTAATGGTGATTACTTTTCCTTATGTTGACCCCTGATTTTTCACTATTGCCGTAGCAGATGAAAAACAGTGTCATCATGGGGATTAGCGCTGTACGGCAGAATATAATTCTGCGATAAAAAAGCCATTCAGCACAGATCCGCCATTATAACGCTTTCATATAGTGAGAGAGATCACATTCAGTAGCCGTATCGGTGGGTCGAAATGCAGGATAAAAACAGGCACAAACTGTTATATATCAGTAAATTAACTCACCTATAGCACATTTTTGTATAAATAAGATTGCCATTTGACCTGTGTAAGGATTCCCGATAACTTGAGGATCCGCTGGAAGCTTTCTCGATGAGCCTTCTGCTCATCATATTTATGCAGTAATTGAGATTCCCTCTGAAGCAAGTCCGCAATACTTGTTTACCGATGCGAAAGGATTTTGAGAGGGCGAATGCGAGGCCTGTGCCCCGCCGCCTTGCTCTTTCTGCGCCTGCGCGCAACGGTCAGATAGGGGTCTCCGTAGAGCCTGGGGAGGTTCACTGATATGTTGTACGATAAATCTCTTGAGAGAGATAACTGTGGTTTCGGCCTGATCGCCCACATAGAAGGCGAACCTAGCCACAAGGTAGTGCGTACTGCTATTCACGCACTGGCCCGCATGCAGCACCGTGGTGCGATCCTTGCTGACGGTAAAACTGGCGACGGCTGCGGCCTGTTGCTGCAAAAACCGGATCGTTTCTTCCGCCTGGTGGCCGAAGAGCGCGGCTGGCGTTTAGCCAAAAACTACGCCGTCGGAATGCTGTTCCTGAATAAAGACGCGGAGCTCGCTGCGGCTTCGCGTCGTGTCGTTGAAGAAGAACTTCAGCGTGAAACCCTGTCGATTGTCGGCTGGCGCGATGTGCCAACCAACGAAGGGGTCCTCGGTGAAATCGCCCTCTCCTCGCTGCCACGTATCGAACAAATTTTTGTTAACGCCCCGGCTGGCTGGCGTCCGCGTGATATGGAACGTCGCCTGTTTATCGCCCGTCGCCGTATCGAAAAGCGTTTGCAGGAAGACAAAGATTTCTACGTTTGTAGCCTGTCGAATCTAATCAATATCTATAAAGGTCTGTGTATGCCGGCGGATTTGCCGCGCTTCTACCTGGACCTCGCGGACCTGCGCCTGGAATCGGCCATTTGTCTGTTCCACCAGCGCTTTTCCACCAACACCGTGCCGCGTTGGCCGCTGGCCCAGCCGTTCCGCTATCTGGCGCACAACGGCGAGATCAACACCATCACCGGTAACCGCCAATGGGCACGGGCGCGTACCTATAAGTTCCAGACTCCGCTGATCCCCGACCTGCATGATGCCGCCCCGTTCGTGAACGAAACTGGCTCTGACTCAAGCTCGATGGATAACATGCTCGAACTGCTGCTGGCAGGCGGGATGGATATCGTGCGTGCTATGCGCTTGCTGGTGCCGCCAGCCTGGCAGAACAACCCGGATATGGACCCGGACCTGCGCGCATTCTTCGACTTTAACTCCATGCACATGGAGCCGTGGGACGGTCCGGCAGGCATCGTGATGTCCGATGGACGCTACGCCGCCTGTAACCTCGACCGTAACGGTCTGCGCCCGGCGCGCTACGTTATCACCAAAGACAAGCTGATCACCTGCGCCTCTGAAGTCGGGATCTGGGATTACCAGCCGGACGAAGTGGTCGAAAAAGGCCGCGTCGGCCCTGGCGAGCTGATGGTTATCGACACCCGCGCGGGCCGTATTCTTCACTCAGCAGAAACCGACCACGACCTGAAAATCCGTCATCCGTACAAAGAGTGGATGGAGAAAAACGTTCGCCGCCTGGTGCCGTTTGAAGATTTACCGGACGAAGAAGTGGGCAGCCGCGAGCTGGACGACGATATGCTCGCCAGCTATCAGAAACAGTTTAACTACAGCGCAGAAGAGCTGGATTCCGTGATCCGCGTGCTGGGCGAAAACGGCCAGGAAGCCGTTGGCTCAATGGGTGACGATACCCCGTTTGCCGTGCTCTCCAGCCAGCCGCGCATCATTTATGACTATTTCCGCCAGCAGTTTGCGCAGGTGACCAACCCGCCAATCGATCCGCTGCGCGAAGCGCACGTGATGTCGCTCGCCACCAGCATCGGGCGTGAAATGAACGTCTTCTGTGAAGCAGAAGGCCAGGCGCACCGCCTGAGCTTCAAATCACCGATTCTGCTGTACTCCGATTTCAAACAGCTGACCACGCTAAAAGAAGATCACTACCGCGCGGACACACTCGACATCACCTTCGACGTGACCGAAACGACGCTTGAAGAGACCGTTAACGCGCTGTGCGATAAAGCAGAGCAAATGGTGCGTAACGGCACGGTGCTGCTGGTGCTGTCTGACCGTAACATCGCCAAAAATCGTCTGCCCGTTCCGGCCCCGATGGCGGTGGGTGCTATCCAGACGCGTCTGGTCGATAAGAGCCTGCGCTGCGATGCCAACATCATCGTTGAGACCGCCAGCGCCCGCGACCCGCATCACTTTGCGGTGCTGCTCGGCTTCGGCGCGACGGCCATTTACCCGTACCTCGCCTATGAAACCCTGGCAAAACTGGTCGACAGCAAGGCTATCGAAAAAGATTATCGCCACGTGATGCTGAACTACCGAAACGGCATCAACAAAGGCTTGTACAAAATCATGTCCAAAATGGGCATCTCAACCATTGCCTCTTACCGCTGCTCGAAGCTGTTTGAAGCCGTCGGCCTGCACGATGACGTGTCCGGCCTGTGCTTCCAGGGCGTGGTCAGCCGTATCGGCGGGGCCGGGTTTGATGATTTCCAGCAGGATCTGCTCAACCTCTCCAAACGAGCCTGGCTGGCGCGTAAGCCTCTCGATCAGGGTGGTCTGCTGAAATACGTTCACGGCGGCGAATACCACGCCTACAACCCGGACGTGGTTCGCACCCTACAACAGGCGGTACAGAGCGGCGAATACAGCGATTATCAGCAGTATGCGAAGTTGGTCAACGAACGCCCGGCAGCCACCCTGCGTGACCTGCTGGCGGTAAATCCTGGCACTGACGCCATCAGCATCAACGAGGTTGAACCGGCCACCGAACTGTTCAAACGCTTTGATACCGCCGCGATGTCTATCGGCGCGCTAAGTCCGGAAGCCCACGAGGCGCTGGCCGAAGCGATGAACAGCATCGGCGGGAACTCGAACTCCGGCGAAGGCGGGGAAGATCCTGCGCGCTACGGCACCAATAAAGTGTCACGCATCAAGCAGGTTGCTTCCGGTCGTTTTGGCGTCACGCCTGCGTATCTGGTTAACGCCGATGTGATTCAGATTAAAGTAGCTCAGGGCGCGAAGCCGGGTGAAGGCGGTCAGTTACCAGGTGATAAAGTCACGCCGTACATCGCCAAACTGCGTTATTCCGTACCGGGTGTGACCCTGATTTCGCCGCCGCCGCACCACGATATTTACTCTATCGAGGATTTGGCGCAGCTGATTTTCGACCTGAAACAGGTCAACCCGAAAGCGATGATCTCCGTGAAGCTGGTTTCCGAACCGGGTGTGGGCACCATCGCAACCGGCGTCGCAAAAGCCTATGCAGACCTGATTACGATTGCCGGTTATGACGGCGGCACTGGCGCAAGCCCACTCTCCTCGGTGAAGTATGCGGGTTGTCCTTGGGAACTTGGCCTGGTGGAAACCCAGCAGGCGCTGGTTGCCAACGGTCTGCGTCACAAAATTCGTCTGCAGGTTGATGGCGGTCTGAAAACCGGACTCGACATCATCAAGGCCGCAATTCTGGGTGCGGAAAGCTTTGGCTTCGGCACCGGTCCGATGGTGGCACTGGGCTGTAAATACCTGCGTATTTGCCACCTGAACAACTGCGCAACGGGCGTGGCGACGCAGGACGAAAAGCTGCGTAAGAATCACTACCACGGCCTGCCGTTCAAAGTAACCAACTACTTTGAGTTTATCGCCCGTGAAGTGCGCGAGCTGATGGCGGAGCTGGGCGTGAAACGTCTGGTCGACCTGATTGGCCGCACCGACCTGCTCAAAGAGCTGGACGGCTTCACCGCCAAGCAGCAGAAGTTGAACCTGTCGAAACTGCTGGAAACCGCTGAGCCGCATCCGGGCAAAGCGCTGTACTGCACCGAGACCAACCCGCCGTTTGATAACGGGGTGCTGAACGCACAGCTGTTACAGCAGGCGAAAGCCTATGTCGATGACAAGCAGAGCAAAACGTTCTGGTTTGATATTCGCAACACTGACCGTTCCGTGGGCGCGTCGCTGTCGGGCTACATCGCCCAGACGCACGGCGATCAGGGCCTGGCTTCAGACCCGATTAAAGCGCACTTCAGCGGCACCGCAGGTCAGAGCTTTGGTGTATGGAACGCGGGCGGCGTGGAGCTGCACCTGACCGGCGATGCCAACGACTACGTCGGCAAAGGCATGGCTGGCGGTTTGCTGGCCATCCGTCCTCCGGTCGGTTCTGCGTTCCGCAGTCACGAAGCCAGCATCATCGGCAACACCTGCCTGTACGGCGCGACCGGGGGTCGTCTGTACGCCGCAGGTCGCGCGGGTGAACGTTTCGGCGTGCGTAACTCCGGGGCAATCACCGTGGTGGAAGGCATTGGCGATAACGGCTGTGAATACATGACCGGCGGCATCGTTTGTGTGCTCGGTAAAACCGGGGTTAACTTTGGCGCAGGCATGACCGGCGGCTTCGCCTACGTGCTGGATGAAGACGGTGATTTCCGCAAACGCGTGAACCCAGAACTGGTGGAAGTACTGGAGGTCGATTCTTTGGCTATCCACGAAGAGCATCTGCGTGGCCTTATCACCGAACACGTTCAGTTGACCGGCTCCCAGCGCGGCGAAGAAATCCTCGCCAACTGGCCAGCGTTCTCGGCGAAATTTGCCCTGGTTAAACCGAAGTCCAGCGATGTCAAAGCACTGTTGGGTCACCGTAGTCGTAGCGCCGCTGAATTGCGCGTGCAGGCGCAGTAAGGAAAATCGATGAGTCAGAATGTTTACCAGTTTATCGACCTGCAGCGCGTTGATCCGCCGAAGAAACCGCTGAAGATCCGTAAAATTGAGTTTGTTGAGATCTACGAGACCTTCTCTGAAGGCCAGGCCAAAGCACAGGCAGATCGCTGCCTGTCCTGCGGCAACCCGTACTGTGAGTGGAAGTGTCCGGTACACAACTACATTCCGAACTGGCTGAAGCTTGCCAATGAAGGGCGGATTTTTGAAGCGGCTGAACTGTCGCACCAGACCAACACCCTGCCGGAAGTGTGCGGCCGCGTCTGCCCTCAGGACCGTCTGTGCGAAGGTTCCTGTACGCTGAACGACGAGTTTGGCGCGGTGACCATCGGCAATATCGAGCGCTATATCAACGATAAAGCCTTCGAAATGGGCTGGCGTCCGGACATGACCGGCGTGAAGCAAACCGGTAAGCGCGTGGCGATTATCGGCGCGGGCCCGGCGGGCCTCGCCTGTGCCGATGTGCTGACCCGTAACGGCGTGAAAGCGGTGGTCTTTGACCGTCATCCTGAAATCGGCGGCCTGCTGACCTTCGGGATCCCGGCATTCAAGCTTGAAAAAGAAGTCATGACCCGCCGTCGTGAAATCTTCACCGACATGGGCATTGAGTTCAAACTCAACGTCGAAGTGGGTCGCGATGTGCAAATTGATGACCTGCTGAGCGAGTACGATGCGGTATTCCTCGGCGTCGGCACCTATCAGTCGATGCGTGGTGGCCTGGAAAATGAGGATGCGAATGGCGTGTTTGACGCGCTACCGTTCCTGATTGCCAATACCAAACAGATGATGGGCTACGGCGAAACGACCGAAGAACCGTATGTGAATATGGAAGGTAAACGCGTGGTGGTTCTCGGCGGGGGTGATACCGCGATGGACTGCGTGCGGACCTCGATTCGTCAGGGCGCGACACACGTCACCTGTGCCTATCGTCGTGACGAAGAGAACATGCCGGGTTCACGCCGCGAAGTGAAAAATGCGCGTGAAGAAGGCGTGGAATTTCAGTTCAACGTGCAGCCACTGGGCGTGGAAGTGAATGCCAACGGTAAAGTCTGCGGCGTGAAAATGGCACGCACCGAAATGGGGGCGCCGGATGCCAAAGGCCGTCGTCGGGCAGAAATCGTGGCCGGTTCCGAGCATGTGGTGCCTGCCGATGCGGTGGTGATGGCGTTCGGTTTCCGTCCACACAGCATGGAATGGCTGGCTAAGCACAGCGTTGAGCTGGATTCTCAGGGCCGCGTTATCGCTCCGGAAGGCAGCGAAAACGCCTTCCAGACCAGTAACCCGAAAATCTTCGCCGGGGGCGACATCGTGCGTGGCTCCGATCTGGTGGTCACCGCGATTGCCGAAGGTCGTAAAGCGGCAGACGGCATTATGAACTACCTGGAAGTGTAATCCGCCGTGTGAATGGCAGATGAGAAAAAGCCCGGAGTGATCAATCATCCGGGCTTTTTTATGGTTCATCGCGCCTTACCGGGGAACGCTGCTTTTATCTTCATAAAAAAGTAGTCGTTATCCCGGTATCCGTATGCCATT
>NZ_JBIGIN010000023.1:0-71339 GCF_043558715.1 Scandinavium sp. M-37 | reverse complement strand
GTTTTAACAAATCAAAAGGGGTTTTGATAACTGGCTCAAAGCTGAAAGCTTTACGGAACCCCCAGCCTAGCTGGGGGTTTTCTGTGCACAAAAAAACCGGCGGTTTGCGCCGCCGGTTCCTGAAATGGCTTCAGATTTACTTCTGCGTAGGATCGAACTTCACGGCGTCAATTGCCATTTCATCAATCACCGCTTTCAGCGTTTCCGCCGTCACTGGCGTATTTTCATTGGCCAGGTCTTCCCCTTCACCTTTTCGCACAACCTTAATAACCGGCTTATTGGTTTTCGGATCGATAAGTTCAGCTTCAAAGTAAAGGCTGGTGTCCATGGTACGGTGTCCGGTCGCCATCTGGGTTCCCGCCACCACTAATGCCACCGGCACGACTTCATAGAACTGCAACCCTTCTTCACTCCGGTCGACCCCGGTAATCGCACCACGGAATATCAGGCTGCGCGGGCCTGCGATGGTGGTCAGTGGTTTCTTCTCGGCGATCGCTTTTTTCAATTCCTGGTTGGTGTAATTCAGGATCTCAGACATTGCCTGTTCGCCAAACTGGGTCGTTGGCTTTGGCACCGGATAATAAACAACCGGGTTATAAACAACATTATCGAAATCCGCCGGATTGTAATTCGGGTCAATCCAGCGCAGTTCCGGTTTGCCGGATGCAGACGTTGTTTCCTTAAGGTCGGAATATTTTTTCAGAAAGCCAGAATACTTCTCCGGCGAGGCGATTTTTGAAGCACATCCCGTTAACGCGATCATGCCCGCAAGTGCGGCCACTTTAAATAAAGTTTTGCTACGCATAAAAGAGTCCCTGTAAAAGTGCAATTGCGGGCTCTTTATAACAAAGCGACCTTACTCTTGTTGTGGGAAAAAAAGCGATTGCTAACAGATTCGGAATTAAATTTGCACCCACCGAAAATGGCAGGTGCTGGAAAGCTTATTTCATGTCGACCGGATAGAACAAGTGCTTGCCAAACGGGTCGATTTCATAGCCGCTGACGTTTTTACGCACCGGTTCAAAAATCGTGGAGTGGGCAATCATCACCGCAGGCATTTGGTCGTGCATCATCTGCTGCGCCTGTTGATAAAGTTCGGTCCGTTTCTGCTGATCGGTTATCGATTTCGCTTCAGCAATCAGCTTATCAAACGGCGCGTAGCACCATTTGGCCGAATTCGAACCCCCGTCCGCCGACTGGCAGGTAAACAGCGGGCCGAAGAAGTTATCCGGATCGCCGGTGGCCGTGGTCCAACCCATCAGCGCCGCCTGATGCTCACCGTCTTTCACCCGCTTCAGGTATTCGCCCCACTCGTAGGTGGTAATGGTGGTTTTCACGCCAATGGCAGCCCAGTCGGCCTGGATCATTTCCGCCATCCGTTTGGCGTTCGGGTTATAAGGCCGTTGTACTGGCATCGCCCACAAATCGACGGTCATACCGTTGGCAAAACCGGCCTCTTTCAGCAGCGCTTTGGCTTTCTCAGGGTCGAAATCATAATCTTTCAGCGCGCTGTCAGCGCTCCATACCCCTGGCGGCAGCAGGTTTTTCGCCGCGGTGCCGGTGCCGTGGAATACCGCGTCGATGATGGCCGGTTTATTGATAGCCATCGCCAGCGCCTGACGCACCTTAACGTTATCAAACGGCGGCTTTTGGGTATTGAACGACAGGAAGCCCGTGTTCAGCCCGGCCTTGCTCATCAGGTTGATGTCTTTGTTCTCTTTCATGCGCGGCAGATCAGCCGGGTTCGGGAATGGCATCACCTGACACTCGTTTTTCTCAAGTTTGGCATAACGTACCGAGGCATCCGGCGTGATGCTGAACACCAGCCGGTCGATTTTGGCTTTGCCTTGCCAGTATTCCGGGAACGCGGTGAACAGAATGCGTGAGTCTTTTTGGTACTGCGCCAGCTTAAACGGTCCGGTGCCAATCGGGTCCATATCGACGCGCTCCGGCGTGCCCGCCTTCATCATCGCATCGGCGTATTCACTCGACAGAATCGAGGCAAAATACCACGCCAGGTCAGCCACAAACGGCGCTTCCGGATGTGCCAGCGTGAAGCGCACGGTATGATCGTCAACCTTATCAATCGAGGTGATCAGCTTGCCAAACTCCAGGCTTTCGAAATTCGAATAGCTGCCGCCGGAGACCTTGTGGTACGGGTTGTTTTCGTCCTTCTGACGCATGAACGAGAAAATGACGTCGTCAGCGTTGAAATCGCGGCTTGGCTTAAAATATTTGTTGCTCTGGAACTTCACGCCCTGACGCAGATGGAAGGTGTAGACCTTCCCGTCTTCGCTCACCTCCCAGCTCTCGGCGAGGCTTGGCACCAGCTCCGTGGTGCCCGGTTTGAAATCCACCAGACGGTTGTAAACCGGCACCGCGCTGGCATCCACGCTGGTTCCGGAGGTATATAACTGCGGGTTAAAGTTTTCAGGCGATCCTTCCGAACAGTACACCAGCGTTTTCGCCGCCACGGCGGAACTTACCGTCAGGGCAACCGTCGCCAGCGCCAGCGTTGTCAGTTTGCTTTTCATGTCCATTTCCTGTTTCTTATTAGTCAGCCTTCAATAGATAACATCAAAAACTCACTGCAAACACCTGATAACACGAATAAAGAAGGAATCACTATGTCTTCGCCGCTCGCCAGTCAATTAACCCAACGCTTCTTCCGCTACCTGGCGATCACCAGCCAGAGCGACGCCAGCGCCACCACCTTACCGACCACCGTCGGCCAACATGAGATGGCGCGAACGCTTGCCAAAGAGCTGTCCCAGCTGGGTCTGGACCACATTGAAATTGATGAACACGCCACCGTCACCGCCGTGAAAAAGGGCAACGTGCCGGGTGCGCCCCGCGTCGGTTTTATCACCCATATCGATACCGTCGACGTGGGATTGTCACCGGATATTCATCCACAGATCATACGTTTTACCGGTCAGGATCTCTGTCTCAACGCAGAGAAAGACGTGTGGCTGCGGGTCGATCAACATCCGGAGATCCTCGCCTATCCGGATGAAGAGATTATTTTCAGCGACGGCACCAGCGTGCTCGGAGCTGACAATAAAGCGGCGGTAACAGTGGTGATGACGCTGCTGGAAAACCTGACGGTGGAGCATCGTCATGGCGATATCGTGGTGGCGTTTGTGCCGGATGAGGAAGTGGGTCTGCGCGGGGCCAAAGCGCTGGATCTGGAACGACGCTTCAACGTCGATTTTGCCTGGACCATCGACTGCTGCGAGCTCGGCGAAATCGTGTATGAGAACTTCAACGCCGCGGCGGCGGAAATTCGCTTCACCGGCGTGACCGCGCACCCGATGTCGGCCAAAGGCGTGCTGGTTAACCCGCTGTTAATGGCCACGGATTTCATCAGCCACTTCGACCGGTCAGAAACGCCGGAACATACCGAAGGCCGCGAGGGGTACGTCTGGTTTAACGGCATCGATGCGGGGCAGAGTTATGCCGTCCTGAACGCCAGCATTCGTGATTTCGACCTGGCCAGTTTCGAGCGTCGTAAACAGCAGATTGGCGACGTCGCCGGGAAGATTGCCGCGCAGTATCCCACGGCAAAAGTGACATATCAGATTAGCGATACATACAGCAACATCAGCAATGCTGTAGGTGAAGACAGGCGCGCAATCGACCTGATGTTTGAGGCAATGGAAAGTTTGGGCATCACGCCGAAACCGACGCCGATGCGCGGCGGCACCGACGGCGCGGCGCTGTCAGCTAAAGGGCTACTGACCCCGAACTTCTTCACCGGCGCACACAACTTCCACTCGAAGTTTGAATTTCTGCCGCTGAAATCGTTCGAGGCCTCGTACAACGTCGCCCTTCAGCTCTGCCTGCTCGCGGCGCGTTAAGCGGGTTTACGCGCAAGCAGGGTGGCAAAACGCAGCTTGATGCGATTGCCGTTGGCGTCGGTGCGGTGTAATTCGCCGACGTCTTCGTTGTAGCGGTCAAACTCCCAACCTGCGTAATACCCTTCCAGCTCGCCGCGTTTGAAGGCAAACGGGAAACCGACGGTGCACGGATAATCGTCGGTATCCATCGCCGCCACAATCAGGTTCCAGCCGCCAGGGCGCGTGCAACGCTGCATATTGGCGATGAGCCCCGGAATGGTGTTGGCCTCGAGGAACATTATCACCACCGTCGACAGAATAAAATCGTACTCGCCCTCAAAGCTCAGGCCGTTGAGATCGACTTCCTTCGCCTGCAGATTTTCCAGCCCTTCTTCCTGACGAATGCTTTCCAGCCTGGCGATGGACATCGGGTTTTTATCCCATGCGCTCACCGTAAAACCGTTCGCCGCCAGATACAGGCTGTTACGCCCGTTGCCGCAGCCTAAATCCAGGGTTTTGCCCGGCGCAATTCTGCTCGCCGCATGCAGCACTTCGGAATGGGTACGTGTCAGACCGTATTTCTCGGTGAAGTAATTTTCATCGCAGCGGTTCATCGTGGCTCCTGGTTTGATATCGGTATCATTTTAAAGGTGCATTTTAAAGGAATCTTAAGGGTCGCGTCATGGAGATTCTTTGCTACGTTTATGTTAAGCCCCCGTAACGAGAAGAGTGATGAACAAGTATCGTCTCAGCGACACCTCACGTGCATACCGCTATCAGCAAGATGGCGAGAAAAAAAACGTCACCCTGTGGCAAATCATCGCCTTACGCGATTTTGCCGATGTGTCGGCGGGCAGCGCAGGCGGCTGGATTGAGACTGATAGCGCCCTCAGTCAGCAAGGCGATTGCTGGATTTACGACCACAACAGCGTGGTATTTGCCGACGCGCGTGTGACCGGCAACGCCCGCGTGACGCAGGCCTGCACTCTCTCCCATGGCGCGCTGATAGAGGACAACGCCTGGCTCGATAACGCCACGGTGACCGATCGGGCGAGAATAAGTGACAACGTCATGGTTCAATGTTCGCGGGTGCGCGGGGAATGCCATCTGTTTGGCGATGCGCGGATTTTGAATGAGTGTGACATCATCGCCGCCATCGGCCTGACCCGCGACAGCACACAGCATCTGCAAATCTACGACCGGGCCACCGTCAGCCGCTCACGGGTGGTGCATCAGGTGCAAATCTACGGCGACGCGATTGTCGATCAGGCGTTTATTGAGCATCGGGCGGAAGTGTTCGATGCCGCACTCATTCAGGGCAACGAAGAAAATAATGTCTGGATCTGCGACTGCGCCAAAGTGTACGGCAACGCCCGGGTGGTCGCCGGTCAGGGTGAAGACGACATCCCTACGCTGCGCTACAGCTCGCAGGTGGCGGAGAACGCGGTGGTAGAAGGCAACTGCGTGCTGAAGCATCACGTCCTGGTCGGCGGTCACGCCTGGCTGCGCGGCGGGCCGATTCTGCTGGATGATAAAATTCTGGTCGAGGGTCACGCGCGGATCAGTGGTGACGTGGTGATTGAGCACCGGGTCGAAATCTGCGGCAATGCGGTGATCGAAGCCTATGGCGACGACGGCATCCATATTCGCGGCCCGAAAGTGATCAACGGCGATGAGCGTGTCACCCGCACCCCGCTGCTCGGCTCAATCTGACACTTCATCCATGATGCGGGCGTAAATGTTCTGGTCATGATAGTGGCCGTTGAGGAACTCCGCCTGCTTCAGGCACCCTTCCAGGGTAAAACCGTTGCGCAGCGCCACCTGGTTGCTGCGTTCATTCTCCACCCGACACTTGATCACAAAGCGCCGCACTTCGCCCTGTTGGGCGTAGTAGTGCATAAACGCCGCCAGGCAACGGCTGATAATTCCCTGCCCCTGATGCGCTTCATCCAGCCAGTAACCGATATACCCCGCCTTGTTCAGCGGTTCGATCGAATTGAACGACAGCACGCCAACCAGCGTTTCGCGCTGCACGATCAGGAACATTTTGGCATAGCCGCGCTGGTGCAGCAGTCGGTTGCTGAGCATATTTTGCCGGGTGTCCTCTTCGCTGCCGACAAACTGCGGCCAGTTCAATGAGTGCTGTAGCCAGTGGCGGTTTTTAAGAACCAATTGGTGCAACTCTGAAACAAAACGCTCATCGGCGGCATGCAACATTAGCTCCGGCGTGACCTGAATTATCTCATCCTGTAGCGCTTGCTCGGGGATCATCATGGCTCCTTATGGCACTCTGTTTGCACTAAAATAATGCACCAATACCTTGCATCCCGCGTACCGTGCGGCTTTGCTGGCTGGCACGCCTCTTGCTTTATCCCTTTGTAACCCAAAGGAGAGACAACAAGATGAAAGCAATCGTGATTGGTGGTGGCATTGGTGGCCTCTCTGCGGCCATCGCCCTCAAGCAGTGCGGCATTGAAACCGACGTTTATGAGGCTGTGAAACAGATTAAACCGGTTGGGGCCGCCATTTCAATCTGGCCAAACGGCGTTAAGTGCCTGAACTGGCTGGGAATGAAGGAGCCACTGCGAAAATTAGGGGGGCCTATGGAGTATATGTCCTATCGCGATTTCCGCCATAACCAGACCATGACTCGTTTCAGTCTCGCCCCCCTGGTGCAAAGCGTCGGTGAGCGTCCGTGGCCGGTGGCCCGTGCCGGGTTGCAGGAGATGCTGCTGGACACCTACGGCCGCGAGGCGGTGCAGTTTGGTAAACGCGTGGTCAGCGTGGAATCCTTCGCTGACGGCGTGCGGGCGACCTTTGAGGATGGACACACCGCCGAAGCTGACCTGTTGGTTGCCGCCGACGGCACGCACTCCGCCATTCGTTCTTGGGTGATAGGCTACCAGACCGAGCGCCGGTATGCGGGTTACGTCAACTGGAACGGGCTGGTGACCATCGACGAAGACTTAGCCCCCGCCAATCAGTGGACCACCTGGGTGGGCGAAGGCAAACGCGTGTCGCTGATGCCCGTCGCCGGGAATCGCTTCTATTTCTTCTTCGACGTGCCGCTGGCGAAAGGGTTGAACGAAGACCGCACCACCGCCCGCAGCGATTTGCAGCGCTATTTCCGCGGCTGGGCCGACCCGGTGCAGAAGCTGATTGCGCAGATTGACCCGCAGACCACCAACAGGATTGAAATTCACGATATCGAACCGCTGGAAACCCTGGTGCGTGGCCGCGTGGCACTGCTTGGAGACGCCGGACACAGCACCACTCCGGACATTGGTCAGGGCGGGTGCGCAGCAATGGAAGATGCGGTGGTGCTGGCGATGACGCTACAAACCCATTCGCTGGGGATTGAGGATGCCCTGTTGCGTTACCAGGAAAAACGCGCCTGGCGGGTGAAGGATCTGGTGCTGAAAGCGCGAAAACGCTGCGACGTCACCCACGGGAAAGATATGCAGGAAACCAAAGCCTGGTATGCCGATTTGTACCATGAAACCGGGGATCGCATTTTAGCCGGGATGCGTGAAACGATTGTCGGCGGGCCGTTGGGGTGAATCACCTTGTGTCGCCCGGCGGCGCGGCGGTTGCACGGGCCTGCAACAACGGGCCCGTGCCATTCGTCACTTACTTCATCACGCGGTCATCAACGTAGTTACGCTTATCTGGCGCAGGCGGGAAATACTGATACAGCCAGGTTTCACTGATCGCATCGCCCTGGCAGCGCAGGAACATACGCATCTCCACCGGATCGGTGGAATCGTTGGTCGGATACCAGTCGAACAGAATGCGGTAGCCGTCGAACGGTTCGACGTAGAGAATTTCCACTTGCTTCGCTTCGCCGTTGGAGAGCGTGATAACCGGCTCGATACCCTTCGGCGCGGCCGCTTTCAGATCGCCCCCGACGAAATCAATCGCAAAACGACGCGCCCATTTTTCCGGATAGTGCTCGCCCGGTGCCCAACCTTCCGGGAAGCCGCCCATTCCAGTACGGGTGGCCATCACGCGGGCCAGCGGGGAGCGCACCGGCGGCTGCGCGGCCCAGTACAGGCGATATTTGAAGTCCAGCTCGTCGCCCGCCTTCACCGCTTTCTTTGGCTGCCAGAAGCAGACAATGTTATCCAGCGTTTCACCGGTGGTCGGGATTTCCATCAACGATACCGCCCCTTCGCCCCACTGATTACGCGGTTCAACCCACAGGCTTGGGCGCTTGTTGTACCAGCCCATCACGTCCTGATAGTGGCTAAAATCACGGTCGAGCTGGAGCAGACCAAAGCCGCGCGGGTTCTTATCCTGGAAGGCATTGAACTGCAGTTTCTGCGGGTTATTCAGCGGACGGCAGACCCACTCCCCGTTGCCGCGCCACATCGCCAGACGGTCGGAGTCGTGGATTTGCGGATGAATGGTGTCACACATGCGGCGTTCGTTATTGCCGCAGCTGAACATGCTGGTCATCGGCGCGATACCGAGCTGCTTGATATCTTTCCGCGCGAAGATGTGGTTTTCCACATCCATGATCACCTGCGTTTCCTGACAGTTGACGGTGAACTTGTAGGCTCCGGTCACGCTCGGGCTATCGAGCAGCGCGTACACTGTAAACACCGTCGCACCCGGTTTTACGGTTTCGAACCAGAATGAAGTAAAGTCCGGGAATTCTTCCGGCGTATCGGTGAAGGTATCGACCGCCAGACCACGCGCGGACAGGCCGTACTGATAGGTGCTATCGACTGCGCGGAAGTAGCTTGCGCCGAGGAACGACACGATATCGCGTCGCGCCAGTTCAGGGGCTTTAAAGGTGCGGAACCCGGCGAACCCGAGATCGGTCTGCCCTTCCAGCTGTTGGGTATCCACGCCCGCATCGTTATATTTGAACAGCTCCGGGCGGAAGTGAATTTCGCGTGCCTGCTGAGAAGCGGAATCCAGCGAGAACATGCGCACCCGGCGACGGAAGCCCATCCCGACGTGGAAGAACTGGATATCCAGTTTACGCTCGTCAATGTTGTTCCACAGCGACTGCGCGGCGTCGTACTGAATGCTGTTGTAGGCCTGCGGGGTCAGCTCTGCCAGGGTTTTCGGCAAGTCCTTCGGCGCACCGCCCCACGGCTGGGTGGATAAATCACGCGCCATGGATTGCAGTACGGAATAATCAAAACGGCGCGTTTGTCCGTCGGCAATCGACGAATCGTCAGCCAGCGCGGCTTTTGAAAACAGAGAGGCAACTCCGGTTGTAGCGCCTACCGCGGCTACAGCCATAGAAGATTTAATAAAGTGTCTGCGGTTCATGCCTGCGTCAGCGTCCTTCTGTGATTGTCGACTTCGCTAAGAAGTCGCCCACTCTAGACAAAAACTGCTGATAATCCAATTGTTCGGCGTGCAAAATCCGAGCAAACCGGGAAATAAATTTTTGCGATCGGATGTGACTGAATCGGGCTGTAAAAAAGCGTAAACCGATACAAACAAAGAGCCCCAGCGAGCGACACCACTTCCGGGGCTAAAATAAGATGTGAATGGGTTATTTTACGCTGACGTCAATGCCTGGGAAATACGTCGCGGCCAGTTTGGTGATCGTGCCGTCGGCACGCACTTTATCGATGGCGGCATCCAGCTGTTTCTTCTGTTCCGCATCACCTTTACGCAGGCCAAAGCCAATCCCGCTACCGAGAATCGTGTCGTCGGCGACCGGTTTACCGATAAAGCCGAAGCCCTTGCCCTGCGGCTTACTGAGGAACCCGGCCTGCCCGGCGGCAGACATCACCAGCGAGGCGTCAATACGGCCATTGAGCAAATCGGCCCACGCCATATTCTGATCTTTATACGACACCACGGTCACCCCGTGCTTTTCCCAATGCTCTTTGGCGTAGGTTTCCTGAATAGAACCCTGCAACACACCGATGGTTTTACCCTGCAACCCTTCCGGTGTGGCCTGCATCCCGCTGCCTTCTTTACCCACTAACTGCGAGGGAATGCGATAGATTGGCTGGGTAAAATCGATGCTCTTGCGACGCTGTTCGGTGATGTTCATCGCCGAGTTAATGGCATCAAATTTCTTCGCCACCAGCCCCGGGATCAGCGAATCAAACGAACTTTCAACCCAGCTGCATTTCAGCGCCGCCGCCTGACAGATGGCATTGCCCAAATCAATATCAAACCCTTGCAGCTCGCCTGCCGCATTGCGGCTTTCAAACGGCGGATATTCTGCCTCCACGCCAAAACGCAGTTCGCCTGCGGCAAAGGAAGAGACAGAGCAAATCAGGCCCATGCCCAGAATCAGTGCTTTCAGTTTCATCGCCAACGCCCCTTAACGTGGTTTAACCTGACACAGGGCCGCAGCGCCTGCCCGTAATGTCGCCTCATCTTTGGCAAAAGAGAGGCGGATCAGTTTGTTATCCGTGCCGTCGGTATAAAACGCCGACAGCGGAATGGTCGCCACACCGTGGTCGACAATCAAACGTTTTACCATCTCACTGTCGCTTTCGTCGCTGAAATGGCTGTAATCCGCCAGCAGGAAGAACGAACCCTGGCTCGGCAGCAGCCGGAACGGTGATTCGGCCAACAGCGATTGCAGCAGGTCGCGCTTGCGCTGATAAAACGCCGCCAGCGACAGCCAGGTCTGCGGGTCAGTCATGTGCTCCGCAAAGGCATATTGCATAGGGGTATCGGCAGAGAACATCAAAAATTGATGCACTTTGCAGATTTCGTCCATCAGCTCCGCCGGGGCCACGCAGTAGCCCACCCGCCAGCCGGTGACGTGATAGGTTTTGCCGAACGACGAAATAATCACGCTGCGCTCAGCCAACTGGGGATGGGTCGCCATCCCGTGATGCGGCTGACCATCGAACACCACGTGCTCATACACTTCGTCGGAAAGAATCACGATATCGGTGTTGCGCGTCAGGGCCGCCAGCTGCTGTAAATCATTGGCATCGAACACTTTCCCGCTCGGGTTGTGCGGGGTGTTGATGATAATCATCCGTGTACGCGACGTGATAGCAGCGCGGACTTCATCCCAGTTCACGGTGAAATCCGGCACCGTCAGCTTGATGGCGACCGGGGTTGCGCCCTGCAAACGTACAATCGGCGCATAGCTGTCGAACGACGGTTCAAAATAGATAACTTCATCGCCCGGATGCACCAGCCCGCTTATCGCGGAATAGAGTCCCTGACTGGCGCTGGCGGTGATTAAAATTTCATTATCGGCGTCATACCGCGGCCCATACAAATCGGCGATTTTATCGGCGATACGGTTTTTCAGGGCCTGCAACCCGGTCATCGGTGCATACTGATTGTGCCCCTCTTCCATCGCGCGGGTCACGCCCTGCACTAACCGCGCGTCACAGGCAAAGTTCGGTGCGCCCTGGGAAAGGTTAATGGCGTTATGCTGAGAAGATAGTTGGCCAATCACGGTAAAGATAGTGGTGCCCACGTCGGGCAGCTTGGTGCGGGGTTTCACCGGTGAACGCAGAGTCATCATCAATCCTTTCTCAGTAAATATGCATAACTATTCAACATAAAGCCGCCGGAAGCGACAATCGAATTGTTGTCATACTAGCCATGAGAAAATTGCATAGCTGGATCCTTGGACTAGACTTGGAGCAGATAACGACAGGTAACCATGATGAAAAAAATAGCCATTGTCGGCACCGGGCCTACCGGCATTTACACCTTATTTTCGATGCTCAAAAACCGAACGCCGGTCGCCCTCTCGCTTTTCGAGCAAGGCGATGAGGCGGGTGTGGGCATGCCCTACGCCGATGAAGATAATTCCCGGATGATGCTGGCCAACATTGCCAGCATTGAAATTCCGCCGCTCTTTTCTACCTACCTTGAATGGTTGAAAAACCAGCCAGAGACGCATCTGGCACGCTATGGCGTCGAAAAAGCCTCCCTGCATGACCGGCAATTTCTGCCGCGCATTTTGCTCGGCGAGTATTATCGCGATCAGTTTTTACGCCTCGTTGAGCGCGCGCGCGCGCAAGGTTTTACCGTCGAGGTGCAGGAGTCCAGCGAAGTGACCGATCTTCAGGTCACGCCGCAAGGCGTCAGGCTGTGGGTCGACGGGGAACCGCGTCAAGAACAGTTTGATTTGGCGGTGCTTGCCACTGGGCACGTCTGGCCTGACGAAGATAACTTCCCTCGCGCCTTCTTCCCCAGCCCGTGGTCGGGGCTGATTGAAGCCGATATCAGGCCCGGAAACGTCGGCATTATGGGGCTGTCGCTGAGCGCAATTGATGCCGCGATGGCGGTCGTGGTGCAGCACGGTCACTTCACCGAAAACGACGAGGACGTGCAGTTCACGCTCAAGGCGGAGAGCCAGGCGCTAAAAATCGCGATGCTATCCCGCTCGGGTATTTTGCCGGAAGCGGATTTCTATTGCCCTATTCCTTATGAACCGCTCCAGGTGGTGACGACCGAGGCCATTGAGCGTGAAATTGCCGCTGGCAGCGCGGAATTACTCGATCGCGTATTCACGCTTATCCAGCAGGAGCTTGCGCTTGCTGACCCGGCGTGGGCAGAAAAAGTCGCCCTGCACACGCTCACCGCCGACACCTTTTCCGCGGCCTGGTTTGCTGACCGGAAACGGCACAACCCCTGGCTCTGGGCGCAGGCGAATCTGCGTGAAGTGGAACGTAATAAGCGTGAGAAGCATACCCTGTACTGGCGCTATACCATTTTGCGCCTGCATGAAGCCGTCGAGGAGATGGTCCCGCACCTGACGGACCCGGACCGCGAACGCTTCACCTCCGGTCTGGGCCGGGTGTTTATTGATAACTACACGGCGATTCCGTCGGAGTCGATTCGCCGTTTACTGGCGCTGCGTGAAGCGGGGATCCTCAGTCTGCACGCCCTTGGCAATGATTACACCCTCGATGTTCAGCCCGGCAAGACGATGATATCCAGTGAAAACGGCGATTTTACCTTCGATACCTTTATCGATGCCCGAGGACAAAAATCGCTCAAAATTAAGGATTTGCCGTTCCCGCGTTTTCGCCAACAGCTGGAGTCGCACGGCGAGGATTTCCCGGACATCGCCGACGATTACACTCTGTTGGAACCGCCGAGCGTGCGCGGGCGTGTCGCCTTTGCGGCCCTGCCTTACCTGATGCACGACAGGCCGTTTATCCAGGGGATTACCGTCTGCGCGGAAATAGGCGAAAACATCGCCAGCGCGGTGTCGCAACCGGCGGCGCATTCCCGTCGGCGATTGCCGTTTATCGAGCTGTAGCGCTGTGTCATACTCGCCATGACCAAATTGCATAGCTGGAGCCAGCATGTCACGTAGGCAGTTGCCGTTGAACGCCATAGAAACCTTTCTGGTGACCGCCCGTCATCTCAATCTGACGCACGCCGCCAAAGAGCTGTGTCTGACGCAGGGCGCGGTGAGCCGCAAGATTGCGACCCTCGAGGCATGGTTTGGTTTCCCGCTATTTGAGCGACTGGCGCGCGGCCTGCGTCTATCCCCTCAGGGCAGCGCCTTGTACCCGGAGCTGATGACCTCGTTTAATCAGATGCTGATGGTGGCAGAACAGGCGCGCCAGCAGCAAACGGTGGTGCGCCTGAAAGCCCCGACCTGCGCGATGCGCTGGCTGGTGCCGCGTCTGGTTGAGATAGAACAGCGTTTCCCTGAGATGCAGATTGCCCTGACCACTACCACTGAGCATTCGGTCAATTTCAAAACCGAGCCTTTCGACGCGGCAATCGTCTTTGGCCCCCACATGAACGCCGGGGATCTGCTGTTTGAAGAGTCGCTGACCCCGGTGGTCAGCCATCGGCTGGCGGAGAACACGCTGTTTGCCGGGATGACGTTTTTACACCCCACCCGCGATAAAACCGACTGGTCACTGTGGCTGGCGCAGCTGGCGGACCCGCTACCCGCCGCGATGCAAAAGAATCAGCACTTCGATACCATGGACCTGGCGATCACCGCCGCCGTTCAGGGTTTTGGAGTGGCGATCGCCGATGAAACGCTGGTTGAACAGGATTTACTGAGCGGCCGTCTGGTGCGGCCTTACGCGCTGAGCGTCAAAACGGGGGCAAGCTATCGACTGGTGGTGCGCGAAGTGTCTGCCAAAGCCATCGGCCTGACCCAGTTCCGTGACGGCCTGCTTAATCCAGCGTCACATGATGGCGCATTACCCGCCGAAACAGCGCCAGCCGGGCGCGCATAAACCGATTCTCCACTTTAAATCCGCGCAGCTTATTCAGGCCGATTCGCAGCAGCCGATCCCGACCTTTGACTGATGCGGGCCAGCGCACCGGGCCGGGCAAGGTGTCATCATTCGCGCTGGCATGACGGGCGAAACTCACCCAGTAATCCGCCACCTGTGCTGAAAAGGCCAGGTCGCTTTCATTAACGTAATGTCGCGCCGGTTCCACTTGGCTTAGCGTATCGAAAACATACGGCACTTCGTTCCCGTGCCACGCCCCGTTTAAATAGGTCTGATGCTCGGCCTCTGCCACATAATCAAACCAGTAGCGCCAGCAAGGCTGTCCGATTCGCTGCTGCGCCTGCATCACCACATATCCCAGCGTGGTGAAGGCCATATCGCGACATACCTGACGGCCCAGTTCTTCATCGCCCTTCACGCCCGGATACAACAGCTTAATCAGCCCTAGTCCCAAACGGCGCTCCTGGCGCAGCTTCTGAATTTGCCCGGCGAGGTCAACGCCAAACACCGCCATCACGCTGGCCTCGTCGCTATTGGAGCCGACCATTATCGGCAGCGGATGCTGACGGGCGGTGAAAAAGGTTTCCAGCATCGGTTGCGGTAACACGGCATCGCCGCATACCGGAACCGGGCCTGGCTTAAGCGTCCCTTCCAACGGCCAGAACGCATCGGCAGGCAACGCGCGGAGCTGTTCTGCCGTAGGGTTGATCAAGCCAAAATGGGCAGCGAGGGCTTCGCCCTGCGCCAGAGCCGCATCCAGCGGCGTATCCGGCAAGGTGTAACCGCTCTGGATAATCGCTTTATGAAACAGTCCGTTGGCTTTCGGCGAGGCCAGGAGTGAGAGCACGCTGCGCGCACCTGCCGATTCACCGAATAACGTGACGTTGTCACTATCACCGCCGAATACGGCGATATTGTCCTGCACCCATTTCAGGGCGGCTATCTGATCCAGCAAGCCGAAATTGCACACCCGCTCGCCCTCTTCGCCCGTCAGCGCCGGATGGGCAAAGCAGCCGAGATGCCCGAGGCGATAGTTGACCGTCACCACGATCACACCGCGTTTGGCAAGCGGCTTTCCGTCGTATGGCGGCAAACTCCCCGCACCAATGGTGAACCCGCCACCGTGCAGCCAGACCATCACCGGCAACGGCTCTGTTCGCGCGGCGGGTGCCCAAACGTTGAGATAGAGACAGTCTTCGGAAAAACGGCCCGGATCGCCTCCGCCTAACTCGCGGCAGTAGTCGATATTTTGCCAGCTGGCCGGGGAAAAGGTCTGCGCCTCGCGCACGCCAGTCCACGGCGCTACGGGCTGAGGAGAACGCCAGCGCAGCGCCCCGACAGGTGGGGCGGCAAAGGGAATGCCGCGCCAAATCTGGATGTTATCTTCGGTCAGCCCCAAGAGGGCCCCCTGCTGCGTCTGCACCAACGGTGTGGAGGGATTATGCATCGTTCGCTTCCTTAATCTGCACTCATCCCAGTGTAAACAGTAATCGCATGACCGAACACAGGAACCGGTGATTTCAGAATGTTTGGTATTCTGGACGATAGCATCCCGGTAAACGACCCGTTTGCCGCGGTCCTCTTTTTCCAGGGCTCGCTGGATACAGAGATAAGCCAGACCACACTGACTGAACCGTTGCTGGAACTAACGGATATCTTTCCGGTTGAAGACAGCTGCCGCTTTACCGTCGGCGACTGGTATGCCGTCAAGTCCGATATTTCGGGAGGGGCGGCGGCCCGCGAACTCCAGAAACTGGTACAGGTCACGGCGATAACGGATCAACACCATGTCCAGGTCAGCTATACCAACGGCTGGACGCTCAACGCGGGACGGGTCATCTCCTGGCAGCGGGTGGAACCCGTTCGGGATGTCACCATCCGATCGCTACGGTTTACCGGGGCGGGCTATCTGACCCAGCAGATTTACTGCCTGTATGGCGATATCCGCGACTGCCATGTGTCAAACGCCAGACACCTGAATGATTTTACCGCCTCGGCCTACTGCCGGGTGGAGAACTGCCATGCCGATGGGCAGAGCGCGGAGAAAGGCCCGTTCGTCACGCATGGGCAATATGAGCATGACCTGACCTACGCCGGAAACTCAGGGCTGATGACCTTTGCCAACTCTGGCGTCACCTGGGGAAACAGCGCCAGACGTATTCTTTTCCTCGCCGTCGCTCTCCGTCCATGCATCGCGCCTTTCCACCTGTGATGTGGTGCTGGGAAACCCGGCGGATAACAGCCGGACGGAAATAATCAGCTTACAGGCTATTCTGGCGCAAAACATAACCCTCACCTAAGAATGCGTTCTGGAGCGCCCGGCGGCGTGAAACGTGCCGGGCCTACTCTGGCCCGCTTACAGCAAACCGCAGCGCCGTTTACTGCGGTCTTCAGCAGCCTGATACAGCTCGAACTCATCCAGTACCGGGCAACCGAGCGCTTTCTCAAATGCGGCTTTGCTGGCATTGCCGTGGCTTCTGGCCTGGGTTTCATTCCCGAGATTGGACTGGAAAATACCCGCCGCGCTCACCGGAAGGAAATCCTCATAGGTGATCGGCTGAGCCACCAGCCATCCGCGCTCGATTAACGGCTGGGGATCATCCCCGGGGCGAAACGCCTGGCGGTGCGACTCACCCGCCGGGGTCAGACGGTAGCGGAAATAGGCCAGCGCCTGGCGGCGGAGGAACATTTCGCTGTCCGGGAAGGCTTTAAACATATCCGACAGATGCTGTTGATGGCTGAGATTGTCTTTACCGGTACCCGCTTCGGTCAGCAGCGCGTCATACAGCGCGCGGCCTTTCGGCGTGAGCGCCACACCGCGCTGTTCGATTTCACCGAAACGCGCGGTATGCGTCCCGCGATGCTCTCCGGCAAACAGCACCGGCTCTTCCAGCGCTTTGAAACTGGTCTGGCGCAGTAAAATCGGCACCTCGCGGCGCGGCGGGCCTTCGATCAGGACTTTCGGCTCAATGCCATATTCCGGCATCAGCTGCTGCACGCGATCAATGTCGAGCGTACGAGGCGTCAGGTGATTGATATGACAGCCGGGGAAGCACACCACGTCGGCAATCAGACGGTGTTCGTTATGCAGCGCGAGGTAGGTTTCCTGCTCGACCGTGGCATGGCTGTGCCAGCGGAAGGTTTCCAGCGCCTCTGTCACAAACTCTTTTGCCTCGGCCGCGGTCAATGCGCCCTGCGCGTCATAATGGTCAATCAGCTCACGGCAGCGCGGGGTGAAGATGTCGCGCTTCGCCAGAATCTCAGCGGCTTTATCACGCAACTCGAGGTTGTCGATCAGTTCCAGACGCAACAGGGAAGTAAAAACGCGGAACGGGTTACGCGCCAGGGCGGCATCCTCCACCGGACGAAACGCGGTGGAATGCACGGGTACGCCCGCCTGTGAAAGATCGTAATAGCTGACCGGGTACATCCCCATAATCGCAAACATGCGGCGCAGCGTCGCCAGTTCATCCGCTGAGCCGACGCGGATCGCGCCATGACGCTCAACGTTAAGGCGCGCCAGTTCGTCGGCGTTGGCCAGCTGTTCATGCAGGTGCGGGTTATGTTCCAGCACTGCCAGGTTCACATCTGCCACCAGTTCCAGTAGCGTGCCGTACTGCGGAACTTCCTGCTGGTACATCGCTGACATAGCCTGCGAAAAGTTTTCCCGAATCTCATCAGCCGTGATGGTGTTCGCCATGATGTCATGTCTCCAGTGAATATTACCTGGAGTGTACATAAGCCATTTGCGCTCGGGAGGAAGAATTTCCGAATTGTGATCGCGGATAACCTCTGGCTTTAGGCCCTGTTTTGGTGCGGTTTATAACCTGTTGTTATACAAAAAGCCTTATAAATTCACTTTAAATTAACAATATGATTACACACACTCCGGGTGGCGATATCACAACAATAAGCCGTCCTCTGACCCGGAGCGCCCTATGAACGAAAAATGGACACCACGTGAAGTGGTGCATCGTGATTACAACAATCACCCGCCCGCCTTCGCACCCGGCTACAAAACCAGCGTGCTGCGCTCACCGCGCAATGCGCTTATCTCATTGCAGAACTCACTGTCGGAAATTACCGGCCCGGTATTTCGCAGTGACGATCTCGGCCCGCAGGATAACGACCTGATCCTCAATTATGCCAAAGACGGCTTGCCGATTGGCGAACGCATTATCGTCCACGGCTATGTCCGCGACGGCTTCGGTCGTCCGATGAAAAACACGCTGGTGGAGGTGTGGCAGGCTAACGCGGGCGGTCGCTATCGGCATAAGAAAGACCAGTATCTGGCCCCGGTCGATCCGAATTTTGGCGGCTGTGGCCGGGTGCTGACCGATGAAAACGGTTATTACGTTTTCCGTACCATCAAACCCGGCCCTTACCCGTGGCGTAATCAGGCCAGCGACTGGCGACCGTCGCACATCCACTTCTCATTGTCGGGCGAAGCCTTTGCTCAGCGTCTGATTACCCAGATGTATTTCGAAGGCGACCCGCTGATCAAACAGTGTCCTATCGTGAAAACCATTAATAACGACGACGCCATTCGCACCCTGATTGCCGAACTCGACACCCACGCCGCGGTGCCGCTCGATTGCCTGGCCTACCGTTTCGATCTGGTGCTGCGCGGCAGTCGTGCCACCCTGTTTGAAAATCGCACCCAGGGAGCCGCCCGATGAAAGACTACTTAGCTGAAACTGCCTCCCAAACCGCCGGGCCATATGTCCATATTGGCCTGGCACCCGACGCCGCAGGCTTTCACATCTTCGAAAAAAATTTCGGCCCGGTGCTGACCAACAGTCACACCGAAGGCGAACGCATCACCATTGAAGGCCGGGTGTTCGACGGCTCCGGCACCCCGGTGCGCGATGTCCTGCTCGAGATCTGGCAGGCCAACGCCGCCGGGCGCTATAACCACCCTGCCGACCAACAGCAGGAGAAAAGCCTCGATGCCGATTTCCGTGGCTGGGGACGCAGCTGTTCCGATTTCGACTCCGGTGTCTGGCGGTTTGAAACCATTAAGCCCGGGGCAGTTGTGGGCCGTGACGGGCGCGTGATGGCCCCGCACGTCAACCTGTGGATTGTCGCGCGCGGGATCAACATCGGCCTCAATACGCGGATGTACTTCTCCGATGAACAGGACGCCAATCAGCGCGATCCGGTGCTGAATCTGATTGAATGGGAAGTGCGGCGGAAAACCTTAATTGGCCAGCGCGAGCAGCGCGATAATGAGGTGGTGTACCGGTTTGACATTCATCTTCAGGGTGAAGCTGAAACGGTTTTCTTCGATCTCTAAACGCTTAACCTACCCGGCGGCGCGTGTCGTCGGGTTTTCCCACAACGCTATCCATAACCACATGTGACGCAATTAACCAATATGTTAATGATATTTTGCAAGCAAGTTATCAAATTTAAACAAGTTGTCTTGTAACGCGCTGCGCTCTGTCTTTAACATCCGGTTATGGAAAAAAATGGTCTCTTCAGTCAGCGCATTCGCTTGCGCCATTTGCATACTTTTGTCGCCGTCGCTCAACAGGGAACGCTGGGGCGCGCGGCGGAAACGCTTAACCTCAGCCAGCCCGCGCTGTCAAAAACCCTCAATGAGCTGGAGCAGCTTACTGGCACTCGTCTGTTCAATCGCGGGCGTCTCGGCGCGCAGCTCACGCTGGTCGGGGAACAGTTTCTGACCCACGCGGTAAAAGTGCTCGACGCGCTGAATACCGCCGGGCAAGCGTTGAGCCGTAAAGAGGGCATCAGCGGCGATGTGGTGCGTATCGGTGCCCTGCCGACCGCCGCGCTGGGCATTCTTCCGGCGGTCATTGGCCAATTCCATCAACAGCAAAAAGACATCACCTTGCAGGTCGCCACCATGAATAACACCATGCTGTTGGCGGGGCTGAAATCCGGGGAGATTGACCTCGGGATTGGCCGGATGTCCGATCCGGAGCTGATGAGCGGCCTGAACTACGAACTGCTGTTTCTCGAGTCGTTGAAACTGGTGGTGCGCCCGAATCATCCGCTTTTGCAGGAGACGGTGACCCTGAGCAAAGTGATGGAGTGGCCGGTGGTGGTCTCGCCGAAAGGCACCGTTCCACGTCAGAACGCGGAAGCATTGCTGCTGAGTCAGGGATGCAAAATTCCGGCGGGCTGTATTGAAACGCTGTCGGCCTCGCTGTCGCGCCAATTGACGGTCGATTTTGACTACGTGTGGTTTGTGCCATCGGGCGCGGTGAAAGACGATTTACGTCATGGCACGCTGGTCGCGCTGCCGGTGCCGACCCAGGGCGCGGGTGAACCGATTGGGATTTTAACCCGGGTGGATGCCCCGTTATCGACCGGGGCGCAGACGCTGTTGAGCGCCATTCGTAAATCGATGCCGGGCCATTAAGTTTTCCGGCAATAAAACGTAGGCCGGGTAAGCGCAGCGCCACCCGGCAAACACAGCTTATTTCTTACGCGGCATCATGCGCAGCAGCGTATTGTCCTTCCACAGATAATGATGCATCAGCGCTGCCAGCGCGTGCAGACCAATCACGTAGTAGCCGATATTGGCCAACAGCTCGTGAAACGCCTTCAGGTTATCCGCTAAATCGAAATTCGCCACCGATGCATACGGCATCGTGATACCAAACGCCATCCACGGATTGCCCCGGTTGTACATCATCACCAGCCCCAGGACAGGCAGCACGATAAACAGCACGAAGATAATCAGATGCCCTAAATGCGCCATCCCGGTCATCCACGGTTTTGGCTTCGGTACGATAGGCGGTGCAGGCTGTTTAAGACGCACCAGCAGGCGCGTAACCATCAGCACCAGAATCGATATTCCGCCGGAGACGTGCACCATATTAAAGGCTGGCCGATATTCGCGCGGAAAGAAACCGCGTAACTCCATTGCTGCGTACGTAATAACCACCAGCAGAAAAACCAGCCAGTGAATGCCAATTTGCAGGCTCGAGTATTTATCTCGCATCGTTGTTGATCCCGGAAAAAACTGTGAGGAAGTTAACATAGCGATCCAAGCTTAAAAATTCATTAACTTTTCTGTATAGATTTTCAAACCCTTAGCGGTGCCTGAAAATTGTTCAGTTGCCCAATCCGAGCGGCTGGTCTAAGCCTGGAGGCGTTTATTCGCTTCATATCAAGGCGGAGGGTTTCCCACCGCCAGAATAGCTTACGGCTGCGCTAGCACTTTTTTCTTCACGCTGCTGTTTTGCACCACCCGTTTACCGAATGCGATGCCGCGTAGTTCGATATAGCGATGCAAACCGGTTGACAGTAGATAGACCACCGGGAAGCACAATCCGACGGTTATCAAATAACGTGTCCCGCTGGTATAGGTCGCCAAATGAAAATGCTGTAGCAACAATGCAACGATTGGTATCACTAACAGAAGATGCAGCAAATACACCGAATAAGAGACATCCCCCAGCCAGGTGAGAATTCGGCTACTGAGCCATGCGCGTGGGATGCTAAACAGACGCGATAACAGGCTCGGCCGCTGCCACCGCCACAACACGCCTGTCATGCCGAGGATCAGTAGTGCTTCGACGATAACCTGCGGTGCATCCATCCGAATATTCATCAGTGCGCTGACCACCGGTGCCAGCAGCGCCAGTCCAAGAAACATTATACGTCGCTGCCTGACCGCCTCCGCCATCAACATCCCGGCAATAAAAACATGCAGCTTAATGAGGATCATCGACGGCATCGGGAATGCCGTATACAACCCTGGCAACAGATAACGACCAAGGAGCGCCACCAGCATCATTGCCAGTAGGGTCCGAGCAAATCCCCAGCGCCGGGTTAACAGCATGATGAAGGGGAACAGCAGGTAAAATTGCATCTCCAGCGCAATACTCCAGTCCGGCAGCGCGGTGTTGTAGGCATATTTAGGTAAATCACCGAACACAAAAAACACATGCGTCAACAGGTTGAGGAAGGAGTGATCGCTATAACGCAAGGTGGCGGTCGCCGTTGAAGGGAAGGCTTCGGCGATTATCTGCCGCATATCGCCAAGGTAATGCCCGACCAGCAACGCCACGATCAGCATCACGTAATAGAGCGGCGCAATTCTAAAATAACGGCGCAACCAGAATGTCCTGATGGTTTGCCAGCGGTTCCAGGGTTCTTTTTCCTGACGTTCAATATAATTTTTTGCCATCAGATAACCGGACAGCAAAATAAACAAATCGACGCCCAGTTTTGGCACCGCAATAATCGGTATTTTGCAATTCACCAGCAGTGCAATATGCCCGAGAAACACCCACAGCGATGCCGCGCCGCGCAGGCCTTCCAGCTCCGGAGACCAGTTTTTAGTCATTGCCATACTCACCCCATCAATAAGGGCTTCATGATAGCATTTGTCTTACGCGAAATCTGAGTACGCAGCCGAATAACGATTTTCATATTGAGGCCGTACACCGGGTTGTTAGTCGTTTTCCACGCGTGAATAACGCAAAATCCCTGCCACCCCGCCGCCGCCGTCAGAAGGATGATGAACACCGTTAGAGACCGTCACCTCAGTGAAATCGAACGGCGACACACCTTCGATACAGGCCACGTTGACACCGTACTGAGTGGGATCAGAACGCCGCTGATGGAAGGTGTAGATCCCGCATACCGAACAAAAATAGTGCGCGGCGGTCCGGGTGTTAAACCGGTATTCCGTCAGCTTATCGTTGCCCTCTATCACCTTAATCCCCGTCAACGGCGCAGATACCACTACCGCGCCGCGCATCCGACAAAAAGAGCAGTTACAGCGTCGGAGGGTATTAAAACCGTCTGACAGTTCGACGGTAAATTTCACCGCCCCACAATGGCACTGAGCATTGACTTTTTCCGACACGGGCACACCTCTGAGCTAATCGATGGAATAAAAAGTCTTAGCATAGAACCCGGTTTGTCGCACGTTTGCCACGCCAACGAAAAATCAATGAAAAAGGGGCCGATTGGCCCCCTGTTGCAGCGTGTCGTGGCTTACGATTGCAAATAGACGACCTGCGTTTGCAGATACTCTTCCAGACCGTGGCGACCATCGGCCCCGCCGATCCCGGATTTTCGCCAGCCCGCGTGGAAGCCCTGCATCGCTTCAAAGTTCTCACGGTTGATGTAGGTTTCGCCGAATTTAAGCCCTTTGATGGCCTTCATCGCCTTGTTCAGATCCTGGGTATAGACCGAAGAGGTCAGGCCGTATTCGCTGTCGTTGGCCATTTTCAGCGCGTCTTCCAGGGTATCGAAGGCCACCACCGGCAGCACCGGGCCAAAGGTTTCTTCGTGCATGATGGTCATATCCTGACGCACATCAAGCAGCAGCGTCGGCGGGTAGAAATAGCCTTTGCCCTCAACCGCTTTGCCGCCGAGCACTACTTTCGCGCCCTGCTCAACCGCTGTCGCCACTTTCTGTTCCACCCGTTCCAGTGCGGCGGCGTTGATCAATGGCCCCATCGCGATGTCTGTGCGCTGAGCCGGGTCGCCAAACTGCACCGCTTTCATCGCCTCACCCAGACGATTGACGAAGCTGTCATAGATGCCTTTCTGCACATACACGCGCTCGGCGCAGTTGCATACCTGTCCGGTGTTGATCACCCGCGAATCCACAATCGCTTTCACCGCCAGTCCCAAATCCGCGTCGTCGAGCACGATAGCCGGGGCTTTGCCGCCCAGTTCCAGGCACACTTTAGTGATATTTTTGGCCGCGGCGGTCATGATTTTCTCGCCCGCGCCGACGCTGCCGGTCATGCTGACCATGGCCACTTTCGGGTTCGCCGCCAGCTCCTGGCCGACGGTTTCGCCCCGCCCCAGCACGAGGTTAAACACCCCTTTTGGCAGACCGATGTCATGCACGATTTGGGCGAAGGCCAGCGCGTTATTCGGCGTGAACTCACTCGGTTTGATAACGATGGTATTGCCGGTAATCAGCGCCGGGGCGAGCTTGCGGGCAATCAGGAAGAACGGGAAGTTCCACGGCAGAATACCCGTGGTCACGCCCAACGCCCGTTTAAAGACAAAAATGTTTTCCCCCGGACGGTCGCTTTGCAGAATTTCGCCTTCATAGCGACGCGCCCACTCTGACATGTAGTCGAGGTAATCCGCGGTGAACGCCACTTCAACTTCCGCCAGTTGCTGAATTTTCCCACCTTCCGCCACGATCAAAGCGCTTATTTCTTCCGCCCGCTCACGGATCCCCGCCGCCATTTTTCGCAGCCAGCCTGCGCGTTGAATCGCCGGAAGCGCCTCCCATTCCGGCTGAGCACGCTCTGCGGCATCAATCGCCTGCTGCGCTTCTTTGGCTGTGCCATCAGGAATGCGGGAAATCAGTGCCTCGGTTGACGGGTTAACCACGTCAATCCAGGCCTCGCCCTGCCAGGACACAAACTGACCGTCGATATACATAGGGTGTTGTACGGGTGCTGTCATGGGTTACTCCTGTGAACGTATCGTTTTTAACAAGTGAATATATTGTTAAATATCGAGACTTCGCGGTCTGAAACCCAACCCTATCAGCCTGAATTTGTGAGACATCTCATAAAAGTGATGCGCTGAACGCGATTCAGCGCCGGACAGGGGAAGTTAAGGTTTGCCCGTTTGCGGCATTTTTGTCGCAAACGGGCATCATCGGCAGGGAGAATTATAAAAGAGAACGGCTGGATAACGCCTCACGCAGCAGCGCATCTTCACGCAGAATCTGCCAGGCCGCCTGCACGTCAACAGGCATATCAACATGGGCGATGAACCCTTTTCCGCGCGGCCCGTAGCCGTTTTCGTCATCCTGAATACGCGGCAATTCGCCTAACAGCAGCGATAGATAACGCTCAACGGGCCAGACGGCATCTGCTTCCTCGCTGAACGTCAGGCCATTCCTGCCGTTACACAACACCGGCAGATAACCAGGATAACTGTGCCACTGCGGCGCATCCGGGTCGGCGTGCCAGACGTGAGCGAAAGTTGCCATGGTGCGGCGCTGCATGGTCGGGTCCTGCACCACAATCGCGCTTTGGCAGGTCATCCCCCGCGCTTTCATCAGCTCACGGGTGAAACGGGCGTTTTCGCCACAGTTAGTGGATAAGTCTTCAACGATGATGCGCTCCCGCGGGATGTTCCAGAACTGATGCGCGATATCGGCGAGGATCGTCGCCTCGGCAAGCCCGGTAGTACGCAACGTGTTGTAACGCGGATGGCGGGCGACTGCCGAATAGAGAAAGGTGGTCGAGTGACCAATCCCGCCGCTGATCAGCAGCGTGCGGTTCTCTGCCGCCAGTCGACAGGCGGCGTCAATGGTCGGCATCACCGCGTTACCTGCCAGGACCACGACATCGGCCTCAACGTTTACCGGCGGCGTGTCGAAATCATTCTGCGCCAGCCATTCACCCACCCGGTTGGCGGCGTTCAGCGTTGTCTCATTCAAATGTGGAAAGGTCGTTAGCATAAGGCTCCCTTCTTTCGATTGTCATACCACAGGGTAACGTCCGCGGCGGATGATGACAGTAGATCTCTCTGAAAGCGAGCGGCTGGCGCTATTACCGCGCCTTTAACGAGGACTTTTATTCAGAATGATTTTGTTACACTATGCACATATTCACTTGAATAATGTTTTGTAACAGGATTACAATCATTAGCCCGCTAACAATTAACTTATTGATTACATTTTCCGCAAGGTCAAAGGGATAAGATGCGCCTGCCGAAACGCGATCCTTACGCGCCACACGACTGGGCACCGCACGAAAAGCCCGCCCTTCTCGGCTCGCCTTCCACGCCGGAACACACCGCGCCAAAGCGCATCGCTTATGGAATTGTGGGCCTGCTGGTGTGTCTGACGGGCGCACTGGGTAACGCTGTCGTTACCGCCAACCTGCAAAATTTGCAAGGCACCTTCGCCGCCTGGTCCACCGAAATCGCATGGCTGCCCGCGGTATATGTGATGACCAATGTCTCGATCAACCTGCTGCTGGTCAAATTCCGCCAGCAGTACGGGCTGCGCGCCTTTACCGAAGGGTTTCTGGTGCTGTATGTGCTGGTGACCTTTTTCCACCTGTTTGTTAACGATCTCAGCAGCGCCCTGATGGTGCGAGCCGCCCATGGCATGGTGGCGGCGGCGCTCAGTTCATTGGGAATTTACTATCAGATTCAGGCCTGGCCCGCGCGGCATCGCCTGAAAGGCCTGACGATTGGCATTACCGGATCGTCGCTGGCCATTCCCCTCGCCCGGCTTTTTTCCACCGAACTGTTGCAGCTCGACGAATGGCGTGGTCTCTATTTCTTTGAACTTGGGCTGGCGTTGGTCTGTCTGGCCTGCGTTATCGCTCTGAAATTACCGCCAAGCGATCGCAAAAAGGTATTCGAGAAGAAAGACTTCGTGACCTTTTTCCTGCTGGCCCCCGGCATGGCGCTGTTGTGTGCGGTGCTGTCCCTCGGGCGACTCGACTGGTGGTTTGAAGCGCCGTGGCTCGGCTGGTCTCTGGCGCTGGCGACGGTGCTTATCATCAGCGCCATTGTGTTTGAACATAACCGCAGCAACCCGCTACTCAATACCCGCTGGCTGTCGAGCGGCAGCATTGTGCGTCTGGGGTTGATCATGCTGCTGATCCGCATCGTGCTGGCGGAACAGAACACCGGCGTCATCGGCTGGCTGCAATATGTCGGGCTGCAAAACGAGCAGATGATCCCCCTGGCGTGGTCGATTTTTGCCGGGATTACCTGCGGCATCGTTGCTAGCTGTTTAACCCTCAAACCTCAGCGCCTGGCCTGGCCGATTGTCACCTCACTGGCGCTGATGGTGGTCGCCTCGTTGATGGACAGTCAGTCGAGTAGCCTGACCCGACCGGACCAGCTGATGGTGAGCCAGTTCTTACTCGGCTTCGCCAGCGCCTTTTTCATCGCGCCCTCAATGCTGGCGGGCATTGGCGGTGTAATCGCCGACCCGCGCAATCTGGTCAGTTTTTCAGTGCTGTTCGGCATGAGCCAGAATATCGGCGGCCTGCTCGGCTCCGCTATTCTCGGCACCTTCCAGACCTGGCGGGAAAAGTACCATTCGGCGATGCTTGCCGAACAGCTCACTACCCTCAATCCACTGGTGACCGACCGCATTCAGCAGTACACCCAGCTGTTTCAAAGTCAGATTGGCGACAGCTCGCTGCTCGGCGTCCAGGCGCTGACGCAGTTACAAACCGTCGGCACGCTGCAGGCCAATATTCTGGCCTATAACGATACTTATTTGCTGACCGCCTGCATCGCAGGCATGACGCTGGTGTGGATCTGCTGGCGGCTGTTACGGCTGCGCATTACCGCCCATCTGGCATTAAAGAAAAATACAGGAACCCAATAATTATGGTCGAGGTACGGGAGTCGTTATGAGTCAGCAGGATGCCGCCAACGAGCAGGCCCGCACGCGCAATAACCTGCGCGTCGTTTCTATTTTTACCGCAGCGGCCATTGGCCTGGTGGGCGTGCTGGTCATTCTTTATGCCTGGCAACTCCCGCCCTTCACCCGCCACAGTCAGTTCACTGATAACGCCTACGTGCGCGGAATGACTACCTTTATCAGCCCGCAGGTCAACGGCTACATCACAGCGGTGAATGTGAAGGATTTTGACCAGGTGAAGCCCGGCGAGGTGCTTATCCAGATAGACGATCGCATTTACCGTCAGCGCGTACATCAGGCCGAGGCCCAGTTGGCGATGAAAGAAGCGGCGCTGAATAATAATTTGCAGCAGCGTAAAAGTGCCGAAGCGGTGATCGCCCGAAACGCGGCGGCGCTGGCGAACGCCAAAGCACAAAACCTGAAATCGCAGGCCGATTTGAAGCGGGTAAAAGAACTGACCTCTGACGGATCGCTATCGATTCGTGAGCGCGATGCGGCGCTGGCGAGCGCGGCGCAGGGCAATGCCGATATCGAACAGGCCAAAGCAACGCTTGAAATGTCCCGTCAGGATTTGCAAACCACCATCGTCAATCGCGCGTCGTTGGAAGCAGATGTCGCCAGCGCCAAAGCAGCACTGGAGCTGGCGCAGATTGACCTGCAAAACACCCGGGTTGTTGCCCCCCGTGACGGCCAGCTCGGGCAAATCAGCGTCCGGCTTGGGGCATACGTCACCGCCGGGACGCACCTGACGACGCTGGTGCCGCCACAGCACTGGGTGATTGCCAATATCAAAGAAACGCAGCTGGCCGAGTTAAAAGTCGGCCAGCCCGCGACCTTCACCGTGGATGCATTGAACAGCGAGAAATTTAACGGCACGGTGCAAAGTATTTCTCCGGCGACCGGGGTCGAATTCAGCGCCATTTCCCCGGATAACGCCACCGGGAACTTCGTCAAAATTGCCCAGCGTATTCCGGTACGCATTACCGTGAACGAGGGGCAGAAAAATGCCGAACGCCTGCGCCCAGGGATGTCGGTGCAGGTGACCATCGATACCCGCGAGGCGCAAAAATGAGGCGCTTATCGTCTGTCGCATTAGCCCTGCTGCTGGCTGGCTGCCAGTCGGCGGATGTGCAAAAAGCGGAGTCGCACCTCGACATCCCGACCCAGTGGCGACAAAACGTCGGCCCCGCCAGCCAGGCGGAAGGCGTGTGGTGGCGTAATTTTCATGACGGTCGGCTCAATCAGTATGTCGATCAATCCCTGCGCTATAACAGCGATGTGCTGATTGCCCGCGAACGGGTGAATGAGTATCAGGCCCGTGCCTATGCCAGCGAAGGCTCGTTGTTTCCCTCCCTGGACGTCGGGCTGAACGGCACTCGCGCCCGGGCGCAGTCGGCAGCCAGCGGTTTACCGGTCCACAGCACCCTGTATAAAGGCAGCCTGACGGCAAACTACGACGTCGATTTGTGGGGCGCAAACCGGTCGGCCTCGCGCGCGGCGGACGCCTCACTGGCGGCGCAACAAGCCGCAGCGGTGGCGGCGGAACTGACCGTGGCCTCTAACGTCGCCGCCGGGTATGTGACCCTGCTGTCGCTGGACGAACAGCTGCGCGTCACCCAGGACACGCTGACATCACGCGAAGAAGCGTACCGGCTGGCTAAACGACAATATGAAACGGGGTATACCTCACGCCTGGAACTGATGCAGGCCGATTCAGAACTGCGCGGCACCCGGGCGCAGATCCCGCAGTTACAGCATCAAATCGCCCAGCAGGAAAATGCGTTGAGTTTGCTGCTCGGGCAAAATCCGGCCAACGTGCCGCGCAATACCTTCGAGGCGCTTACGCCGCTAGCGGCGCCTTCACCGTTGCCCTCTTCGTTGTTAAATCGTCGGCCGGATGTTGTGCAGGCGCAACGGGAACTGATCGCCGCCGATGAAACGCTGGCCTCTTCCCAGGCACAGCTGCTGCCGTCGATAAGCCTGACCGCCAGCGGCAGCTATCAGGACGATGGTCTGGCCGGTTTACTGGATAATCCGCTCCGGCTGTGGAGCGTCGGCGGCAGTATTCTCGCCCCGCTGCTGAACCGCCAGGCGCTGAATGCGCAGGTAGATGTGTCGATGTCGCAGCGCAATCAGGCGTTGTACGGCTATGAAAAAACGGTGCGTAGCGCCTTCGGTGAAGTGAATGACAGTCTTGATGCCATTACCCGTTATGGCGAACAGCTGGAGGCGTTGCGGGGACAGGAACAGGTCGCAGAAGAGACCCTGCGCATCGCGCAAAACCGCTATCGCAACGGGTATTCGTCTTATCTTGACGTGCTAGACGCCCAGCGCACGCTATTCTCTACCCAACTGAGCGTGGTTCAGGTGAAAAATAACCTGTTGCTGGCGCAAATATCCCTTTACCGGTCGCTGGGAGGCGGCTGGTCTTCTCTGTCAGGCTGACGCTCGCAATGAGGTTCAGAGATGCAAAAATCATGGTCTGCTGTTGATAATTATCTGATTAACCAACTTCTTCCGAACGATCCGTTGTTGGAAAAAGTACTGGAAAATAACCTGCAGGCGGGCCTGCCCGCAATCGACGTGGCGGCAAATCAGGGCCAGCTTTTGGCCCTGTTTGTCCGCATGACGCGGGCGAAACGGGTGCTGGAGATTGGTACACTGGGCGCTTACAGCACCATCTGGATGGCGCGGGAACTGCCTGAAGACGGCAAGCTGACCACCCTCGAATTTGATGCGCATCACGCAGCAGTGGCCCGGCAGAATCTCCAGCTCGCGGGGCTGGAAAATAAGGTCGAGGTTATCGAAGGCCCGGCCCTGGATTCGCTGGCGACGCTCGATCCGTCGGAAACCTACGACCTGATTTTTATTGATGCCGATAAGCCGAATAACCCCTTTTATCTGCAATGGGCGCTGTTGTATTCCCACCCGGGTACGCTAATTGTGGGTGATAACGTGGTGCGTGAAGGTGAAGTCACGCGCCCGGAAAGTCAGGATAAAAGCGTTCAGGGTATGCGGCGATTTATTGAGATGATGGGCAACGATCCGCGCTTAACCTGTACGGCGCTGCAAACGGTCGGATTGAAAGGCTGGGATGGCTTTACTTTGGCGTGGGTGAATGGCTGACGCGTTCGGTGTTAATCCGATCACGGCTTCACCTCATCACTGTCTGAACCCACTCGCCACTACGTTATAGTGTCCATCGTTGTCACTCTGACCAGAGATTGAGGGATTAATCATGAAAATAATATCGACCGCTTTACTTGTCTTTTCGGTTTCGGCTTTTGCCGCTGACTACCCGGTACTCACCGACGCCAGTCCGGAGCAGGCAGGGTTTGATATGAATAAGCTTCACAGGCTGGATACGTGGGTTCAGAGCCAAATTGATGCCGGGTATCCCGGAATGAATATTCTGGTGATAAAAGATAATCATGTCGTTTTACAAAAAGCCTGGGGATACGCCAAAAAATATGATGGTTCTGTCCCCATGGCTACCCCACTTCGCGCGACAACCGATACGATGTATGACCTGGCGTCGAACACTAAAATGTATGCAACCAATTTTGCCCTACAAAAACTGGTGTCTGAGGGCAAAATTAACGTCAATGATTTAGTCTCAAAATATATTCCCGGATTCGGCGATACGCCAACAGACAAAATCAAAGGCAAAAGTACGCTACGGATCACTGATATTCTTCATCATGTCGCGGGCTTCCCCGCCGACCCGCAATACCCTAATAAAAACGTTGCCGGGGATTTATTCTCGCAAGATAAAAAAACCACCCTCGAGAAAATAAAACAGACGCCGCTGCAATATCCGCCCGGCACCCGACACATTTACAGTGACGTGGATTATATGATCCTCGGGTTCATCATTGAGGCGGTGACAGAAATGCCGCTTGATCAATACGTCGAAAATACCATTTATAAACCTCTTGGTTTGCAACACACCGTATTTAACCCGTTAAAAAAAGGCTTTACGCAACAGCAAATTGCCGCCACTGAACTCAACGGTAACACCCGCGACGGCGCTATCCATTTTCCCAACATTCGCACTACGACAATTTGGGGCGAGGTTCATGATGAAAAAGCCTGGTATGCCATGGGCGGAGTATCAGGGCACGCCGGATTATTTTCTGATACCCGCGATATGGCCGTACTGATGCAGGTGATGCTCAACGGCGGCGGCTACGGCAAGGTCAAGCTGTTCGATAAAAAAACGGTCGAGCAATTTACACGCGCATCGAAAGAAGACGCGACCTTTGGCCTGGGCTGGCGCGTAAATGGCAACGCCTCGATGACACCAACATTTGGCGTGTTAGCCGCGCCAGAAACCTATGGACACACCGGATGGACCGGTACACTGACGGCAATCGATCCCGTTAACCATATGGCAATCGTCATTTTGGGCAAAAGGCCGCATTCGCCTGTAGCCGACCCTAAATCTAATCCAAACGTCTTTGAGAGCGGGTTGTTGCCTGCAGCGACCTACGGCTGGATTGTTGATCAAATCTACGGGGCACTGAACAGCCAATAAAAGAATAAGGGAGCCATTCGGCTCCCTTAATTGTCCGCCAAAGCATTACCCGGTTATCTGCTCCATCGCCTGCAAAATACGCTTATCGGAAATCGGATACGGCGTACCTAACTGCTGTGCGAAGTAGCTGACCCGCAGCTCTTCAATCATCCAACGGATCTCCTGCACGTCATCATCGTCACGACGACCCGGCGGCAGCTTGTTCAGCCACTGCTGCCACGCCTGCTGCACGCTTTCGACCTTCAGCATCTGTACCCGATCGCGGTGCGGGTCGATAGCTAATTTTTCCAGTCGTTTCTCAATGGCGTTGAGGTAACGCAGCGTGTCGGCCAGACGCTTAAAGCCATTCCCGGTGACGAAACCGCGATACACCAGACCCGCCATCTGTGCTTTCACATCGGACAGCCCCAGCGCCATGGTCATATCCACGCGCCCTTTCAGCCGCTTATTGATATTGAACACCGCAGTCAGGATTTGCTCGACCTGTTTGGCTATCTCCACCACCGTATCGTTCAGCTCGGCGCGCACTTTTTCGTGCAGCTTCGCGAAGTTTTCTTCGGTCCATACCGGGCCGCCCGCTTCGTGGATAAGCTTGTCGATGCCACAGGAAATACAGTCGTCGATTAAATCGAGCACTTTGCCGTACGGGTTAAAGTACAGGCCCAGCTTGGCTTTATTCGGCAGCTTTTCATGCAGATACTTAATCGGCGACGGCGTGTTGAGCAGCAGCAACCGACGCAGACCGCGCCACATGGCCTGTTGCTGTTCCAGCGGATTATCAAACAGTTTGATTGCCACGCTGTCGCGCTCGTCCACCAGCGCAGGCCAGGCTTTCACCTTATAGTTGCCGCGCTTCTGTTCATAGCTTTCTGCCAGGGTGCCGAAACTCCAGAGATGTAAACCGCTCTGTTCGATACCGTCGTCGGCCACCGCCGACAGCGTTTCCTGAACTTTGCCTTTTAACGCGTCTTTCAGCGCCGTCAGGTCACGGCCTTCCTGGAGTTTCTTGTTCTTGTCATCAACCACACGGAAGGTCATTTTCAGGTGATCGGGCACCTGATCCCAGTGCCAGTCGTCACGGTCCATGGTCACACCACTCATCCGGCGTAATTCACGCTCCATTGCATCCAGCAGCGGCATCTCAAGCGGCGTCATGCGTCCCAGCAGCGCTTCGGCGTAGTTCGGGGCAGGCACAAAGTTACGCCGCACGGGTTTTGGCAACGACTTGATCAGCGCAATCAGTAGCTCGCGACGCAGACCCGGAATTTGCCATTCGAAACCGGCCTCTTCTACCTGATTGAGCAGCGGCAGTGGAATGTGTACCGTCACCCCGTCAGCATCCGCTCCCGGTTCGAACTGGTAACTCAGGCGCAGTTTGAAATTGCCCTGATGCCAGAAGTTCGGATAGTCGAGTTTGCTGACGCTTTCGGCCCCTTCCTTGATCAGCATACTTTTTTCAAAGTTGAGCAGATCCGGCGTGTCGCGGCTGGCTTTCTTCCACCAGTTATCGAAATGGCGGGCGGAAATCACCTCATGGCTGATGCGCTGGTCATAAAACTCAAACAGCGCATCGTCATCCACCAGAATGTCGCGGCGGCGCGTTTTGTGCTCAAGTTCTTCAATTTCAGTGCGCAACTTCAGGTTTTCGCGGAAAAAGGCGTGTCGCGTCTGCCAGTCACCTTCTACCAGCGCATGACGAATAAACAGCTCACGGCACAGCGCCGGGTCAATCTGGCTGTAATTCACCTTGCGGGCGGCGACAATCGGCAAACCGTACAGGGTCACCTTCTCGGTCGCCATCACCGCGCCCTGCGAACGTTCCCAGTGTGGCTCGCTGTAGGAGCGTTTAATCAGATGCTGGGCTACCGGCTCGACCCATTCAGGATCGATACGCGCCGCGATGCGGCCCCACAGACGGCTGGTTTCCACCAGTTCCGCTACCATCGTCCACTTCGGCGGCTTTTTGAATAAGCCAGAGCCCGGGAAGATTGAGAAACGGGCATTGCGCGCACCGGTAAATTCCTGCTTATCGGCGTCTTTCATCCCGATATGCGACAGCAGCCCGGTCAGCAAGGCGACGTGAATTTCGCGGTATTCCGCTGGTTCACTGTTCACCGGAATGCCCAGCTCTTTTACCACCTGACGCAGTTGGGTATAAATATCCTGCCACTCGCGTACGCGCAGATAGTTGAGGTAGTCGGTGCGGCACAGGCGACGGAACTGATTTGATGACAGCGCTTTTTGCTGCTCGCCAAGGTAATTCCACAGATTCACAAAGGCGAGGAAATCGGACTCTTTGTCGTGGAAACGGCGATGTTTCTCGTCAGATGCCTGCTGTTTGTCCATCGGACGTTCACGCGGATCCTGAATCGAGAGTGCCGAGGTGATAATCATCGCCTCACGCACGCAGCCGTGTTTCTGCGCTTCCAGCACCATACGCGCCAGACGTGGATCCACCGGCAGCTGCGAAAGCTGGCGACCCATCGGCGTCAGTTTATACACCGACTGCTGTTCATCAGTGGTGATGGCACCCAGCTCTTCGAGCAGACGCACTCCGTCCTGAATATTGCGTTTATCCGGCGCTTCCACGAACGGGAAGGCGCCAATATCGCCCAGCCCCAACGCGGTCATTTGCAGGATGACGGACGCCAGGTTAGTACGCAGAATTTCTGGATCGGTAAACTCCGGGCGTGACAGGAAATCGTCTTCCGAATAGAGACGAATACAGATCCCTTCCGACACACGTCCGCAGCGGCCTTTACGCTGATTGGCCGACGCCTGTGACACCGGCTCAATCGGTAAACGCTGCACTTTAGTGCGGTAGCTGTAGCGACTGATGCGCGCGGTGCCAGGATCAATAACGTATTTAATACCCGGCACCGTCAGCGAGGTTTCCGCCACATTGGTGGCCAATACGATGCGCCGCCCGCTGTGCGACTGGAATACGCGGTTTTGCTCGCTGTTCGATAAACGGGCGTACAACGGCAGAATTTCGGTATGACGCAGGTCGCGCTTGCTCAATGCATCGGCGGTATCGCGAATTTCGCGCTCACCGCTGAGGAAAATCAGAATATCGCCCGGGCTTTCCTGACCCAGCTCGTCGACCGCATCGAAAATTGCCTGCAGCTGATCGCGCTCGGTGTCATCGGCATCTTCCACAATCGGGCGATAGCGGACGTCAACCGGATAGGTTCGACCGGACACTTCGATAATCGGCGCGTTGTTGAAATGTTTTGAGAAACGTTCCGGATCGATGGTCGCAGAGGTGATGATGATTTTAAGATCCGGCCGCTTCGGCAGCAGTTCGCGGAAGTAACCGAGCAGAAAATCGATGTTCAGGCTGCGCTCGTGCGCTTCATCAATAATGATGGTGTCGTATTGCATCAGCAGGCGGTCCTGCTGGATTTCCGCCAGCAGAATACCGTCGGTCATCAGCTTAACCATGGTGTTATCGCTGACGTGATCGCTGAAACGCACCTTATACCCGATGCAGCCGCCCGGCTCCGTTTGCAGCTCTTCGGCAATACGGTTGGCGACGGTACGCGCCGCCAGACGACGCGGCTGGGTATGGCCTATCAGCCCCTTCACCCCGCGCCCCAGCTCCATACAGATTTTCGGCAGCTGCGTGGTTTTACCCGATCCGGTTTCCCCCGCCACAATCACCACCTGATGGTCGCGAATGGCATCGTAAATGTCCTGTTTCTTCTGGCTAACAGGCAGGTTTTCCGGGTAGGAAATGGCCGGACGTGCCGCCTCGCGCAGCAGGACTTTACCCGCTGCCTGGGCTATCTCTTTTGCCATCTCCTGCATAATGGCCTGTTGTGATTCAGGATTTTTAACCTTCTTCACGCCGTGCAAACGACGGGCAAAGCGCGTTTTGTCGCGCAGCATCAGGCCGTCGAGCTGCTGATGAAGCTGTGAGAAAGTCATTTTCTGTTGTTCTGTCATAGCGTTATCGGGCAGTGCACTGCCGGAAAAATGTCTCTGTTTTCATTAGTGTTAGAGTACCACATCGGGGCTTCGCTTTACTTCATCAATAAATTTGAACGAAGGCTTCGATATATTGCGCTATCCCTGCGACAGGATTGTGAATAAAGTGTCATCAAGCAACAGGGCACGGGCCCGTCAATCTCATATAAGGAAACACCCATGAGCAAAGTATTAGTTCTCAAATCCAGTATTCTGGCAGGGTACTCTCAGTCCGGTCAGTTGACCGACTATTTTGTTGAACAGTGGGCTGAAAAACACCCGGCAGATCAGATTACCGTTCGTGATCTGGCTGCACAGCCAATCCCGGTGCTGGATGGTGAACTGGTTGGCGCACTGCGTCCAAGCGATGCTCCGCTGACCCCACGTCAGCAGGAAGCGCTGGCCCTGTCCGACGAACTGATCGCTGAGCTGCAGGCCCACGACGTCATCGTGATCGCCGCGCCGATGTATAACTTCAACATCCCAACGCAGCTGAAAAACTATTTTGACCTGGTAGCCCGTGCTGGCGTGACCTTCCGTTACACCGAAAATGGCCCTGAAGGCCTGGTTACCGGTAAACGTGCGGTTGTCGTTTCCAGCCGTGGCGGTATCCATAAAGATACCCCAACCGACCTGCTGGCCCCGTACATGAAGCTGTTCCTGGGCTTCATCGGCATCACCGACGTGAACTTCGTGTTCGCTGAAGGCGTAGCTTACGGCCCAGAAGTGGCTGCCAAAGCGCAGTCCGACGCCAAAGCTGCAATCAACAGCCTGGTTGCTGCCTAAGTATTTTATCCTCTCACCGCCCGGTGAGAGGATTCTCCAGACCACATTTCATCACCTCAGTTCTTATCATTCCTATAGCAGCCGCTTCACGCAGATGCTCTATACAAACTTTACTTGCGATAAAAGATAACGTTTTACGAGCGTGCTCGGGGAAACAACATATCGGGCTTTGACAGTGAAGAGAAGTACATACAATGGCGGCGGGTGCTTGAGGCTTTCTGGCTCAGGCATTGGACAGGTCGTTCGTGCAGGAGCTGGAAAGTTGGAGCCCCAGGAGATATTTCTATCAACCTGGGGGACTAACATCCCAAACCTAGCACGTTGGATGTTAGTCCCTTCTTAGCACGGAGGCAATAACATGCTGACAAAGTATGCCCTGGTGGCAATCGTGGTGCTGTGTTTCACAGTGCTGGGGTTCACGCTGATGGTTCGCGAAACGTTATGTGAGCTGAGCATCAAAGAGCGCGGTATGGAAATCAGAGCGGTTCTCGCTTACGAATCGAGGAAGTGACTGACAAACGCGGGGAGTCATCCCCGCGTCTGACTGTAGGGCACGGATGCCGATAGCACCCGTCTTAGCCCTCTCTCATACCAGAGAGGGCTAACCTGAACTATTTCGCCGATTTTGGCCGCAGATTTTCATCAAATTCCAGTCGTTGCCGCCCTTCTTCCACTTCTCGTAGCGGTTCAACCTGATGCATCGTTAGTTTGCAGCGCTCAACCAGCACCTGATACTCCCGCGTACCCCGTTTTTTCCATTCCCTTTCTTCGGGACTTAACGCGCGGATCGCTTTGGCCGGGCTACCAATAATCAAATAGTCTGCGGGCATTTCCGCTTTCGCTTTCACAAAGGCCGCCGCGCCGACAATGCTGTTTTCGCCAATCACCGCCCCATCCATGATGACGGCGTTCATCCCAACCAGCGCATTACGGCGGATAACACAGCCGTGTAAAATGGCGCTGTGCCCAATGTGACCGTCTTCTTCTACCACCGTGTCCTGCTCCGGGAAGCCATGCATCACGCAGTTGTCCTGAATATTGGCCCCGTCTTTAATGACGATCCGGCCAAAATCGCCACGCAGGCTGGCGTTAGGCCCGACGTACACACCTTTGCCGAGAATAACATCGCCAATCAGGACCGCCGTCGGATGAACATAGCTCTCTTCCGGCACCACTGGCGTTAAGCCATCAATCTGATAAATCGGCATATACAGGCTCCTTATTGTAGTTTCAGACCACCGAAACGCTGATAAAATGGAGACGCAGGCTGTGGTAGCGGGCCGACTGACGTTTCGCCCTTTTCACTGACCCACGCCAACGCGCCTGCGGCAACGCGCTGATAGATATTAATGCACAGCTGGCGTGCAGCCTGTCCAGCCCAGTGCGCGGGCAATAATTCTTCCGGCAATAGCGGGTCTTTAAGGATAACCCGCCGATAAAGATGAATGGCCAGCAGTTGGACAGCAAAACAACGCTCAGGCGTTAACTCCTCCGGCGAGGCGTCTCTCAGCAGCGGTAGCAGCGGTCTGAAGGTATTAATGAAGTTTTCATACATCTGGTTTTGTTCGGTGAGCTGCCAGCACTCTTCCACCCGGGCGCGCAGGGCGCTGACCGACGTGGCTAACGGCGAACGGGCCTCAAAACAGATAACGTTCTCTGCCACCCCCGCTTCATGCAGCAGCGCCTGCACATCGGCCAGTTTTTGTGAGGGAGAGGCCATCAGGCTCGGCGCTAAGGTGCCGAACCCCTGCCAGATAAGCTGTTTTTTTACATCGGTGAGGGTGTTTTTATCCAGCCCTTCGGACAGTAACAGCAGCCAGGTGCCGTCCCAGGCCGGCGGCTCAGCACGATAAATTTTGCTTTCCGCACGCCGCGTCAGACGCAACCCTTTATCACTCAGGCGGTAAAAGCTGCGTCGCCCGATACGCGACACGTCCAGCCAACCCTCTTTGTTGAGTCGGAAAAGTGACGTCCGCACGAAGCGGTCGCCGAAGCCAAGCCCTTCCAGCAATGCGGTCAGGCTGCCCAGCCAAATTTCGCCGCCACGATGCGAAAGAGCATCCCCATACAGAGAGGAGATTAAAGAGGTTCCGCTGACCGGCACGGCGGCTACCGCCTGCTGGATAAAGGCATCAAGTTTGCTCATCTGATTCATTCTGCTGTTATTTTTGTGCAAACTGAATCATAGCATAGATTGTTTTACCCTCACCCCGACCCTCTCCCAAAGGGAGAGGGAGAAAGAGGACACCGGATGATCTCTATCCCAAAGGAAGGGAGAAAGGCGACGGCGGATGATCCCCTCTCCTTTTGGGAGAGGGTTAGGGTGAGGGGTAAGGCTTCAGCCATTCGCCACCAGCTTACGCAGGTCGAAAACCCGGCAGGCTTTACCCTCGGAGCGCGGAATGCTGCCGCAGTTGACGATGGTCACGTCGGTAGAAATCCCAACCATCGATTTGATGCGATGCCGGAGCTGGTGGCAAACCTGGCAGCGCTGTTCATGGCTCAGCGTCAGACTGCTCTCTTTCAACTCGACCTTAATCGACAGCGAATCAAGATGCCCGCGACGGTTCACTTCCAGCTGATAGTGCGGCGACAGATGCTCGAACTTGACGATTTCTTCTTCCAGCTGCGACGGGAAGACGTTCACGCCGCGAATGATCAGCATGTCGTCGCTGCGTCCGCTGATGCGATCCATTCGCCGCATGGTGCGGGCAGTGCCTGGCAGAAGGCGGGTTAAATCGCGGGTGCGATAGCGGATTACCGGCAAGGCTTCTTTGGTGAGCGTTGTGAACAGCAGTTCACCTTGCTGACCATCGTCGAGCGGCGTGCCGTCATTCGGATTCACGATTTCAGGGTAGAAGTGATCTTCCCAGATGGTCGGCCCATCGGCGGTTTCCAGACACTCCATCGCCACTCCCGGGCCCATCACTTCAGACAGACCATAGATATCCAGCGCGGTAATGCCCAGACGTCGTTCAATTTCTTTGCGCATCGCCAGGGTCCACGGCTCGGCACCAAATACGCCGACGCGCAGACTACAGCCGCTGGCATCCCCGCCCATCTGGCGTTCCATCTCTTCAATCAGATTCAGGCAGTACGAGGGCGTGACCATGATCATGTCAGGTTTGAAATCACGGATCAGCTGCGCCTGCTTTTCGGTTTGACCGCCGGACATCGGAATAACCGTGGCCCCCAAACGCTCAGCGCCGTAGTGTGCTCCCAGCCCGCCGGTGAACAGGCCGTAACCATAGGCCACGTGAATTTTATCTTTCGCGCTGCCGCCAGCGGCACGCAGCGAACGGGCGACGAGATTGGCCCAGTTATCAATATCGTTTTGCGTGTAGCCCACCACCGTTGGTTTTCCGGTGGTGCCAGAGGAGGCATGAATGCGCACCACCTGCTCCATCGGCACCGCGAAGGTGTCGAACGGATAGTTATCGCGCAGATCCTGTTTGGTGGTGCACGGGAACTTGCGGATATCGTTCAGCTCTTTGAAATCGTCAGGGTGAACCCCTGCCGCATCAAATTTGCGGCGGTACATCGGCACATTGTTATAAGCATGATTCAGCGTCCACTTCAGGCGTTCGGTCTGTAAAGCCTGCAGTTCGTCAACGGATGCGGTTTCAATCGGATCAAGTTTTGTTGTTGTCATTGTAGGGTACTCGCAGGTTAATCAGCTCACACGCGCGCCAGGATCATGGCGATGCCCTGACCCACACCGATACACATCGTGCACAGGGCGTAACGTCCCCCGCGACGGTGCAGTTCATTGCTGGCGGCCAGCGCCAGTCGGGCACCACTCATGCCCAACGGATGGCCTAAGGCGATGGCCCCGCCGTTGGGGTTAACATGTAGGGCATCATCCGGGAGCCCCAACTGTCTCAGGACACCGAGCGCCTGGGCGGCAAACGCCTCATTCAGCTCGATGACGTCCATATCGTTGATACAGAGACCCGCACGCTCTAATACTTTTCGCACGGCGGGCACCGGGCCAAGCCCCATCAGACGCGGTTCCACGCCTGCGGTCGCCATCGCCACAATCCGGGCGCGCGGCGTTAAGCCCTGTTGCGCAGCCATCTCAGCGCTGGCGATAAACAGTGCGGCGGCCCCATCGTTGACGCCCGACGCGTTTCCGGCAGTGATCACCCCGTTAGCGCGAAACGGTGCTTTCAGGGCCGCGAGCTGTTCGGGCGTGGTGTCGGCGCGCGGATGCTCATCCTGCGTCACTTCGGTCACCGTGCCCTTTTTGCCTTTTACACGCACTGGCACGATTTCCTGCGCCAGAATGCCGTTCTGCTGGGCTATCGCGGTACGCTGCTGGCTACGCCAGGCGAAGGCATCCTGATCGGTACGGCTTATTTTTAACAATTCAGCTACATTCTCCGCCGTTTCCGGCATGCTGTCAGTCCCAAAATGCTGCTGCATGAGCGGGTTCACAAAACGCCAGCCGAGAGTCGTGTCAAACATCTCTGCCTGACGCTGGAACGGGGTGGTGGCCTTGCCCATCACAAACGGCGCACGCGACATCGATTCCACCCCCCCGGCGATCAGCAAATCGGCATCACCCGCCTTGATGGCCCGCGCCGCAAAGCCAATCGCGTCCAGCCCGGAACCGCATAAACGGTTGATGGTGGTCCCGGACACCGTCTGCGGTAACCCTGCCAGCAGCGACGCCATGTGCGCCACGTTGCGGTTGTCTTCCCCGGCCTGGTTGGCACAGCCGAAAATCACGTCGTCGATGCGTTCGGCATCAAGCTGCGGATGCCGTTCCAGCAGCGCGCGCAGCGGCACCGCGCCCAGGTCATCGGCGGGAACGCCGGACAATCCACCGCCGTAGCGGCCGATCGGGGTCCGTACACCGTCACAGATAAATGCGTCACGCATCAGGCTTCTCCTGTCACACTGCCGCCGATGCGGTGGGATTTCCCACGAAACAGGGCAACGGTTTTTTGTTGTTGGTTAACGATTTCAATGTCATACACCCCGGTCAGTTTGCCCTGATGCTTCACGCGCGCGGTGGCGGTGAGTTTGTCCCCCGCAAAGCCCGGACGCAGAAAGTCGATGTTGCAGGCCGAGGCCACCGCCGCCAGCCCCTGGCTGTTGCAGGCGTAAGCAAAGGCGGTATCCGCCAGCGAGAACAACTGTCCGCCGTGGCAGGTTTGATGCCCGTTGAGCATCTGCGGTGTGACGGTCATGGTCAGCACCGCAACGCCTTCATCCATCTCGATAATGTCGATCCCCAGCGTCTGGGCGCAGGTGTCGCGCTGGTACATCACCCGGGCGTTATGCCAGGCGGCGTTATGACTCATAGCTACTCTCCAGAAGCGCACGTTGGCGCAGCAGGGAACACGGGCGATAACGTTCTTCGCCATAGTGACGTTGCAGGTTTTCCAGCAGAACCAGCACGCGCTGCCAGCCAAGCTGTTCGCCCCACGCTAACGGCCCGCGCGGGTAATTCACTCCCAGGCGCATGGCGGTGTTGATATCCTCTTCGCTGGCAACGCCTTTTTGCAGCGCGTCCAGGGCTTCATTGACTAACATTGCCACGGTGCGCCAGACCAATAGCCCAGGGTAATCGGCGACCAGCAGCACCTGTTTGCCCTGCTGTTGCAGCCAGTAAATGGCTTTTTCCGTGGCTTCCAGACGGTTGCTGGCCGCGGCGGCAATCACCACCACCGCCCCTTCGCTTCTGTCCATCACCACCACCGGACGCTGTAGCCGTGTGGCGGCGGCCTGGGCGGTTTCACCGTTAGTTTCGAGCAATAACACCTCGTCAATCGTGACAACGTCACGTTTTTTTTCAACCTTTGCGGCCTGGCGATGCGCGGGCACCGCCGGGTAAAACGCCACCTCGGCCGCCCCTTCAGGCCAGGCATACACGCCCTGCCCGGATTTCTTGCCGAAACGCCCGGCCAGCACCAGCTCCTGCTGCACCAGCGACGGCAGGAAACGGCGTTCCTGCCAGAAGGCGTTGAAGACTGAACAGGTCACGGCGAAGTTAACGTCCTGACCGATCAGGTCAGTCAGCGCCAGCGGCCCCATCGGAAAACCGCCCGCTTCACGCAGTGCGGTATCAATCGCTTCCGGGGCAGCCACCTGCTCCTCCAGCGCGCGCCAGGCTTCGGCATAGAACGGCCGCGCCACGCGATTGACGATGAAGCCCGGCGTCGACTGGCAATGGACCGGCTGTTTGCCCCAGGCCAGCACGCACTGGCTAAGCTGGGTGACCACTTCGTCGGAGGTCGCCACCCCGCTGACCACTTCAACCAGTTTCATCACCGGGGCGGGATTGAAAAAATGCAGCCCGGCCACACGCTCAGGATGCTTCACCCCTGCGGCAATCGCGGTGATGGAAATCGACGATGTGTTGCTGGTCAGCAGGGTTTGTGGCGGGCAGATCTCCGCCAGCTGGCTGAACAGCGCTTTTTTGATCTCCAGATTTTCGGCGGCGGCTTCAATCACCAGATCGGCCGCGGCCAGCGCGGCGAGGTCGGTCACCGGCACTATTCGCGCCAGCCCCTGCTCGCAGGCTTGTGTACTGAGTTTGCCGCGTGCCACGCGGGCTTCAAGACGCTGACGTAGCGCATCCAGGGCGCGGGTCATCGCCTCGGCAGAAATATCGTGCAACAGCACCTGCTGCCCGGCCATCGCCGCCACTTCGGCAATGCCAGCCCCCATGGTGCCGCTGCCGATCACCGCCACAGTTCGAATCGGTTGGCTCATGATTATTTCCCGCTGAACTGGGGTGGACGTTTAGAGAGGAAGGCGCTGACGCCCTCCCGGTAGTCGGCGCTGCGCCCGGCCATGCGCTGATAATCACGCTCAAGGTCAAGCTGCGCATCCAGGCTGTTGCTCTCCGCGGCGTTAATCGCCTGCTTGATAAGCCCCAGCCCGAATGTCGGCTGGGAAGCCAGATGGCGCGCCAGCGTGCCTGCGGTATCGCTCAACTGGGCGTCGTCGACCACCTGCCAAATCATGCCCCACTCTTCGGCCTGTTCAGCACTCAGTTTGTCGCCAAGCATCGCCAGCGCCATTGCCCGGGCCCGGCCTGCCACCCGCGGTAAAAACCAGGTGCCGCCACAGTCAGGGATCAGTCCCAGCTTACTGAAAGCCATCATGAAATTGGCCGAACGCGCGGCAATCACAATGTCGCAGCCCAGTGCCAGCGTGGCGCCTGCGCCTGCCGCCACGCCGTTGACCGCACAGATTACCGGTTTTGGCAGTTTCGCCAGACGGCGTACCAGCGGGTTCCAGAAGGTGTCGACCGAATAACCGAGATCCGGCGGTGGACCGCTGGGGTCAACGTTGCGGTCATTTAAATCTTGTCCGGCGCAGAACCCACGCCCGGCACCGGTGAGCATCAGGCAGCGGACGGTGTCATCGCGCTCTGCCTGGGTCAGACATTCGGCCAGTTGCTTATGCATCACATCGTTAAAACTGTTCAGCCGGTCCGGGCGGTTCAACGTCAGGGTCATCACCCCGTGCTCCACGTGGCTGAGAATGAAGGCTTCCATCGTTAGCGTCCTTTAAATTCGGGTTGGCGTTTGTCGAGAAACGCGTTGATGCCTTCGCGGCGATCGTCAGTGGCGCTGAGCAGCGAGAATAGCTGGCGCTCCTGCGCCAGTCCGGCACTGAGCGCGACCTCCTGCGACTGGCGCAGGGCCTGTTTCGCCGCCTGTAACGCCAGCGGAGAGTGCTTCGCCATCGTCGCTGCCAGGCCGAGAGCGTACTCGATGGTCAGCCCGACAGGATGCACCTCGCTGACCAGCCCAGCCTGCTGCGCACGCTGGGCGTTAATGCTTTTCCCACTGAGTACCATTTGCGTCGCCAGTGATTTCCCCACGCAGCGGATCAGACGCTGGGTGCCGCCCGCGCCGGGCATAATGCCGAGGGTGATTTCCGGCAGGCCAAATGCGGCGTTATCACCCGCGACCACCACGTCACACAGCAACGCGAGTTCGCAGCCTGCGCCGAGCGCATAGCCATTGACGGCGGCGATCAGCGGTTTGCTAAAGGCATCGATTCGCGCCCAGATGCGGGGGCGAATGTCGTTCAGCGTGGCGGCTAAATCCTTCTGGGCCATCTCCTGTAAATCGGCCCCGGCGGCAAACACCCGCTCGGTTCCGGCAATGACGACCGCGCCCACCCCGCTGTCCTGCTGCGCGGCATCCAGCGCATCGGCTATCTGCGTCAATAGCGCATTGTTTAAGGCGTTACGCGCCTGCGGACGATTGAGCGTCAGCTGCAGGACCCGATCGTGACGGTTAATCAGCAATTCGCTCATGCCATCCCCTTCGCATCAAAATCGACTATCACGTCGGCGGTAAGCGGCAGTGACTGGCAGCTCAGGACATAGCCTGCCGCCAGTTCGTCCGGCTCCAGGCTGTAGTTGGTCGCCATCGACACTTCCCCGCGCAGCACTTTGCATTTGCAGGTGGCACACACCCCACCTTTACAGGCATACGGCAGATCCGCCCCCTGACGCAGCGCCGCGTCGAGAATGCTTTCATCGTCTGCCGAGAGCGTAATCGCCCGGTCACGCCCATCCTGGCGCAGGGTGACCGTTTGCCCGTCGGCCTGCACGCTGGAGGCGTGGCGCACGGTACTGCCCGGGGTGTTAAAGCGCTCCAGATGAATCGCGCTTTTGTCCATTCCCAGCGACAGCAGTGCGGTTTCGGCTTCGTCCATCATCGCCGCCGGACCGCAGATAAAGGCTTCGTCGAACTGGCTGAAATTGAGCAGCGAACGTGACAGCGCCTGCAGTTTCTCCCCGTCGATCCGCCCGTGCAGCAGCGTGCTGTCCAGCGTTTCCTGACTGAAAATGTTCAGCAGCTGTAGGCGCGTCGGATACGTATCTTTCAGGTCAGCCAGCAGCTGGCGGAACATCATGCTCTGACTGCTGCGGTTGCCGTAAATCACGGTAAATTCGCTGTCCGGCTCGGCCTGCAACGTGCTTTCGACAATCGCCAACATCGGGGTGATGCCGGAGCCTGCGGCGATCGCCAGATAGTGTCCGCACCTTTCAGGCTGCGGCTGATAGCCGAAAGTGCCCTGCGGCACCATTACTTCCAGAGTCATGCCCGCTTTGATTTCGTCGCGGGCATATCGCGAGAAACGGCCACCGGCGATGGCTTTGACCGCCACGCTAATTTCCCCGGGCACCGCCCGACGACAGATGGAGTAACAGCGACGGAGTTCTTCTCCCGCCAGTTTCGCTTTTAGGGTCAGATGCTGACCGGGACGAAAGGCATAGGCGGTGTGTAGCGTCTGCGGCACGGCGAACGTTATGGTCACCGCATCGCGGGTTTCGGGTTCGACTTTTGCCACCGTGAGCGAATGAAACGTGGTCATGGCAACCTCAGATACATTTAAAGTAATCAAAGGGTTCCCGGCAGCTGTTGCAGCGGTACAGTGCTTTGCAGGCCGTGGAACCAAATTCACTGATCATCGTGGTGTGGGTGCTGGCGCAACGTGGACAGGCCACATCGGTCGGCATTCCCGCATGGCAGGCGTGGGCCTGTGGCGGGCTGATGCCATACTGTCGCAACCGTTCGCGGGCGTCCGGTGTCATCCAGTCGGTGGTCCACGGCGGGTCGAGTTGCAGGACGATATGCACCGGGGTAAAGCCCTGCGCGGTCATCGCCGTGCGGATCTCACCCAGCAGATGTTCCGTCGCCGGGCAGCCGGAATAGGTCGGTGTGAAACCCACCACCCAGCCGTCAGCCTGCGGGGTGACGCTGCGTACCATTCCCAAATCGGTGATGGTTAATACCGGCACTTCCGGGTCCGGGATCTGACTTAACAGGGCCCAAATCTGATGCACTTCAGCGGGAGCGATACTGGCCAGACGTTGCATAGCGACCTCCGTTACCACTGCTGACCGGGATAGGCGCGCTGCAAATACTGCATTTCTGCCAGCATCGGCCCCAGATGTTCGGTGTGCAGCCCCTGTTTCCCGCCGGTACGGTACGGCTGTTCCTGCGGAATATTCAGTTCGGCGGCAGTCAGTACCGTGGAAATCTCTGCCAGCCACTCGGCTTTCAGCTCACGCGGATCAACGGCGATGCCCTGCGCAATCAGTTCGATATCCAGGGTGTCAGCCTCGAACAGCTCGGCGGTAAAGCGCCACAGATTGTCGACTGCCGCCTGCATCCGCGCGGCGGATAACGGCGTGCCACCGCCCAAACGCTCAACCCAACCGCGGCTGAAACGCAGGTGATAACGGGCTTCTTTAATTGCTTTGGCGGCAATGGCCGCGATCTGCGCGTCTTGGCTGTTCATCAGACGACTGAACAGCGCCACGTGCCAGGCGTCGATAAACACCTGCCGCGCCAGGGTGTCGGCAAAATTACCGTTCGGCTGTTCGACCAGCAGCACATTGCGGAACTGGCGTTCATCGCGCCCGAAGGCCAGGGTGTCTTCATCGCCCTGACCCTGAATTTCAGCGGCATAGCTCAGGAAATTGCGTGCCTGGCCCATCAAGTCGAGGCCGATGTTGGCCAGCGCCAGATCGATTTCCAGCTCCGGCGCATGGCCGCACCAGGCGGAAAGCCGCTGTGCCAGCACCAGGCAGTTATCGCCAAGGCGCAGGGCATAGGTCGCCACAGAAGAGTGATTATTCATGGCAACCTCACATGTGCTCGATGCCGTCTGGCAAGGTGTAAAACGTGGGATGGCGGTAGATTTTGCTGTCCGCCGGGTCGAAAAACTCACCGCGTTCTTCCGGCTGCGAGGCCACGATCTCGCTGGCTTTCACCACCCAGATTGAACAGCCTTCGCTGCGGCGGGTGTAGGCATCGCGGGCGTTTTCCAGCGCCATGCGCTCATCGGCGGCGTGCAGGCTGCCGACGTGACGATGTGATAACCCCTGTTTGCTGCGAACGAACACTTCATATAACGGCCAGTAGACATTACTCATCGTTGTTCTCCTTATGCCACCTGACGGGCCTGTTGTTTTTCGGCATGCGCCAGCGCGGCTTCCCGCACCCAAGCGCCCTCTTCCCAGGCTTTACGCTTGGCGGCCAGACGTTCGTGGTTACAGATCCCGCGCCCGTTTATCACTTCGTTAAATTCGTGCCAGTCAATTTCGCCGAAACGGTACTGCCCGGTGGTTTCGTCGAGCGTCAGGTCAGGATCGGGCACGGTCATGCCGAGCATTTCCACCTGCGGGACGGTGTTGTCCACGAAGCGCTGACGCAGTTCATCGTTACCAAAGCGTTTGATTTTCCACGCCAGGCTCTGCGCGCTGTTCGGTGAGCTGTCGTCGTTCGGGCCGAACATCATCAGCGCGGGCCACCAGAAACGATCGATCGCATCCTGGAGCATTTCGCGCTGCGCGTGGCTGCCATTCGCCAGCGCCATACAGGCTTCAAACCCCTGGCGCTGATGGAAACTCTCTTCCTTACAGATTTTCACCATTGCCCGGGCATACGGCCCGTAAGAGGTACGGCACAGCGCCACCTGGTTGACGATGGCGGCCCCGTCGACCAGCCAGCCGATCACCCCGATATCCGCCCAGTTCAGCGTCGGATAGTTAAAGATGGAGGAATACTTCATGCGTCCGTCGAGCATCTTCTGGTAGATGTCTTCCCGGGCGCAGCCGAGGGTTTCAGCGGCGCTGTAGAGATACAGCCCGTGCCCCGCTTCGTCCTGCACTTTCGCCAGCAGGATCGCCTTACGGCGCAGCGTCGGCGCGCGGGTTATCCAATTGCCTTCGGGCAACATGCCGACAATCTCCGAGTGAGCGTGCTGCCCAATCTGGCGGATCAGGGTTTTGCGATACGCCTCGGGCATCCAGTCCTGCGGCTCGATGGCCGTCTCTTCGGCGATGCGCGCGTCAAAGCGTTGTTCTTCAGTCACATGGTCACCTTTATGATTCCATTTTGATTCACAATTAGCATTTATGTGAATCATGTTGTTTATGAGAAGTTACATAATGGTTAAGCAAAACCCCAAGAATGGTTTGTGTATTCTGTGATATCTGTCGCAGGATAAATCAATAAATCCAAATCAAACAAATACTTAATGTTTTCACATCTTCCATTGGAGATCTCATTGTTAATAAATTATTAAATTCGGCATTGATTTTTATGATTCATCATCAAACTATATATAGCTAAATGACGTAACATTTATGGAGAGACACCATGCAGCAGTTATCCAGTTTCTTATCCGGCAGCTGGCAGTTTGGCCGGGGCCGGGCGCGAACTATCCATCATGCGATTAGCGGGGAAGCGCTTTGGGAAGTCACCAGTGAGGGGCTGGATCTGGCTGAGGCCCGCCGCTACGCGATGGCACGCGGCGGTGAAGCGCTGGGCAAAATGACCTTTGTGGAACGTGCCGCGATGCTGAAAGCGGTGGCGAAACACTTACTGGAACAGAAAGAGACGTTCTATGCTCTTTCCGCCCAAACCGGGGCCACCCGCGCCGATAGCTGGGTCGATATCGAAGGCGGGATTGGCACCCTGTTCACCTACGCGGGCCTTGGCGCGCGCGAACTGCCTGACGATGTGCTGTGGCCGGAAGATGAGCTGATCCCACTGTCAAAAAACGGTGGATTCGCCGCCCGCCACGTGCTGACGGCCAAATCCGGCGTCGCGGTACACATTAATGCGTTCAACTTCCCCTGCTGGGGGATGCTCGAAAAACTGGCGCCCACCTGGCTGGCCGGAATGCCTGCGATCGTTAAACCGGCTACCGCCAGCGCTCAGGTGACGCAGGCGATGGTCAAAGCCATTGTCGACAGCGGCCTGGTGCCTGACGGCGCGATAAGCCTTCTCTGCGGCGGTGCGGGCGATCTGCTCGACCAGCTCGATTTCCAGGATGTGGTGACCTTTACCGGATCGGCCCAAACCGGGCAATCGCTGCGAGTTCATCCCAACATCGTTAAAAACTCGATTCCGTTTACCATGGAAGCGGACTCCTTGAACTGCTGCGTGCTGGGCGACGATGTCAGCCCCGAGCAACCGGAGTTCGCGCTGTTTATCCGCGAAGTGGTGCGCGAGATGACCGCCAAAGCCGGGCAAAAATGTACGGCTATCCGCCGGATTATCGTGCCGCAGGTGCAAATCCAGGCGGTGAGCGAGGCGCTGATTGCCCGTTTACAGGGGGTAAAAGTCGGCGATCCGGCGGTGGAAGGCGTGAAAATGGGCGCCCTGGTCAATGCTGAACAGCGCGCCGATGTGCAGGAAAAAGTGAACGCGCTGGTCGCCGCGGGCTGCGAAGTGCGTCTCGGCGGCAAAGCCGATTTGCAGGCCGCCGGGGCCTTCTTCCCGCCGACGCTGCTGTTCTGCCCGCAGCCAGACGAAAGCCCTGCGGTACATGCCATTGAAGCCTTCGGTCCGGTAGCGACCCTGATGCCGTATCAGAGTCGTGAGCACGCCATGCGCCTGGCCCGCGCCGGTCAGGGGAGCCTGGCGGGAACGCTGGTCACCGCCGACCCGAGCCTCGCCCGTGAATTTATTCTGGGTGCCGCCCGGGCACACGGTCGTATTCAAATTCTCAACGAAGAGTCGTCGAAAGAGTCGACCGGGCACGGTTCGCCGCTGCCGCAACTGCTTCACGGCGGCCCAGGCCGGGCGGGCGGTGGCGAAGAGCTGGGCGGCCTGCGGGCGGTAAAACATTACCTGCAGCGCACGGCCATTCAGGGCAGCCCGACGATGCTCGCCAGCGTGAGCAAACAGTGGGTTCGCGGCGCACAGGTGCAGGAAGACCGGGTGCATCCATTCCGCAAATATTTTGAAGAACTCCAGCCGGGCGACAGCCTGTTAACCCCGCGCCGAACGATGACCGAAGCGGATATCGTCAATTTTGCCTGCCTGAGCGGCGATCATTTCTACGCCCATATGGATAAAATTGGCGCGGCAGAGTCGATGTTTGGCGAACGGGTGGTTCACGGTTATTTCGTGATTTCTGCTGCGGCGGGCCTGTTTGTCGACGCGGGCGTTGGCCCGGTGATCGCCAACTACGGCATGGAGAACCTGCGCTTTATCGAACCGGTGAAACCGGGCGATACGATTCAGGTGCGCCTGACCGTGAAGCGTAAAACCCTTAAGCGCCAGAAGACCGCCGAGGATAAACCGACCGGCGTGGTGGAATGGGCGGTTGAGGTGTTTAACCAGCATCAACAGCCGGTGGCGCTGTACTCCATTCTGACGCTGGTCGCGCGCCAGCACGGCGATTTTTAACCTTCCCCGCAGCCCGGCGGCGTGTCGCTTGCCGGGCCTGCAACCTCATTTCGTAATCTGGCAAATCTGACAAAACGCCTGGCAGGAGCAGACAAACACCGTGTGTCTGCCCGCTGTTAGGGTGAGCATGTCGGAAATAAACACAACACCTAAAAATACAAACAACACAACAACATTCAGACGAGGTAACAATGGGAAGCCACTCTCCATTTTCCGCCCGTAAAACGGCGCTGGCCCTGGCAGTCGCGCTGATGTGCAGTTGGCAAACTCCCGTCTTCGCCCACGGCGGTGAAGCTCATATGGTGCCGATGGACAAAACGTTGCAGGATTTCGGGGCCGACGTGCAGTGGGATGACTACGCCCAGATGTTTACCCTTGTCAAAGACGGGGCCTTCGTGAAGGTAAAACCGGGGGCGAAAACCGTCATTGTCAACGGTAAGACCCTGACCTTACAGGTGCCAGTGGTGATGAAAAATAACAAAGCCTGGATTTCGGATACCTTTATCAACGACGTGTTCCAGTCCGGGTTGGATCAGACTTTCCAGGTCGAAAAACGTCCGCATCCATTGAATGCTCTGAGCGCCGATGAAATTAATACCGCGGTAGAGATAGTCAAAGCCGCGCCGGATTTCAAACCTAACACCCGCTTTACGCAGATTTCCCTCGCGGAGCCCGAAAAAGCCAAAGTGTGGGATTTCGTGATGAGCGGCAAAGCCGTGGATGAAGATCGTCTTGCGAATGTGACGATGCTCGATGGCAAGCAGGTGATTGAAAGCCAGGTCGATTTAAAGAATAAAAAAGTGTTGCGCTGGCAGCCGATTAAAGACGCCCACGGCATGGTACTGCTGGATGATTTTGCCACGGTGCAGAGCGTGATAAACGACAGCAAAGCGTTCGCCGAGGCCCTGAAAAAACACGGTATCACCGATACCACTAAAGTTATCACGACGCCGCTGACCGTCGGTTATTTCGATGGCAAAGACGGCCTGAAACAGGAAGACCGTCTGCTGAAAGTGGTGAGCTATATGGACGTGGGTGACGGTAACTACTGGGCGCACCCGATTGAAAACCTGGTGGCGGTGGTTGATCTTGAGCAGAAGAAAATCATCAAGATTGAGGAAGGTCCGGTCGTCCCGGAGCCGCTCACGCCGCGCCCGTACGATGGTCGTGACCGGGTGGCGAAACAGCTTAAGCCATTGGATATCATCGAGCCAGAAGGCAAAAACTACACCATCACCGGGGATATGGTTCACTGGCAGAACTGGGATTTCCACCTGCGTCTCGATTCGCGCGTTGGGCCAATTCTGTCGACCGTGACGTTTAACGACAACGGCACCAAACGCAAAATCATGTATGAAGGTTCGCTTGGCGGGATGATTGTGCCCTACGGCGACCCGGATGTGGGCTGGTACTTTAAAGCCTATCTGGACTCCGGCGATTACGGCATGGGCACCCTCACCTCATCCATCGCCCGGGGCAAAGACGCGCCGTCCAACGCCGTACTGCTGGATGAAACCATCGCCGACTACACCGGCAAACCAATGGGCATTCCACGCGCCATCGCGGTGTTTGAACGCTATGCCGGGCCGGAATATAAGCATCAGGAGATGGGTAAGCCGAACGTCAGCACCGAACGGCGCGAACTGGTTATCCGCTGGATAAGCACCGTCGGCAATTACGATTATATCTTTGACTGGGTATTCCACGAAAACGGCACCATCGGTATTGATGCCGGTGCTACCGGCATTGAAGCGGTGAAAGGCGTGCAGGCCAAAACCATGCATGATCCTTCTGCCAAAGATGACACTCAATATGGCACGCTTATCGATCACAACATCGTCGGTACTACCCATCAGCATATCTACAACTTCCGTCTCGACCTGGACGTGGACGGCGAAAATAATCGTCTGGTGGCGATGGATCCTGACGTGAAGCCAAACACCGCCGGGGGGCCACGGAGCAGTACTATGCAGTTGGATCAGTACAATATCGACCGCGAGCAGCAGGCCGCGCAGAAATTCGACCCGGGCACGATCCGCCTGCTGAGCAACACCAGCAAAGAAAATCGCATGGGCAACCCGGTTTCGTATCAGATTATCCCTTACGCTGGCGGCACGCATCCGGTGGCGACCGGGGCAAAATTCGCGCCTGATGAATGGATTTACCATCGACTGAGTTTTATGGATAAACAGATTTGGGTCACCCGCTACAAACCGGATGAGCGCTACCCGGAAGGCAAATACCCGAACCGTTCAACGCACGATACCGGGCTTGGCGAGTACACCAAAGACAACGAGTCGCTGGACAACCATGACGATGTGGTATGGATTACCACTGGCACCACCCACGTGGCCCGCGCTGAAGAGTGGCCAATTATGCCTACCGAATGGGTACATGCCCTACTCAAGCCGTGGAACTTCTTCAACGAAACGCCGACCCTTGGCGAACAGAAAAAGTAATCTTCAACAACCAAAGGGGCGACGGCCCCTTTTTTGATCCTGGCCGGAGCAGGCACTGATAAGGGATGATATTGTTAGCAGTGATATACTTTAGCTGCGGACAGAATTGAGTAAGGGTCAGGTCATCTTGGTTAATAAAATTCGGAAGGCCACCCTTCTGGCAATTGTCATTCTCACCACTGCCATCTTTTCCGGCCTGCTGTATCGGGAATACGACAGCCTGACGGAATACATGGAGTACATTGCAGAAAACGGCAAATCGGCCTTATTCCATGAAGAGCATATTAATCAGCGCATGGCCTTTGCGCTCTCAACCGCGTTTTCCGCCACCGTGTCACCGGTGGCGGGCGTTAACGATCTCGCCAGCGTGTGCCAAAAGAGTGAACAGGTAAACGGTGTTTACGGCCTGAATCTGACCGGACATACCTTCCCGGCGCTGTCGGGCACGCTGCAAACCCGTGACCCTGACTGCACCCATTGGGCCCGCGACGTACCGGAACTGGCGGCACTCGTTAACGACAAAGCCAGCCCTTCTCCGCGTTATAGCTTTTCAAACTACACGGGTTATGGCTTTGATAACCTGCGCTATTATATCGATCTTGATAAAAACTATGTGTATGTCAATCGACTGATCGACAGCCGCCGTTTTCGCTTCCAAAACTGGCTGGAGCGTGACGGCGACGCCATTACTATCGATACCCACGCCATATCGCTTAATATTGGCCGCCATGCGCTGAACGATTTGCGGCAGGGGAATAATATTGTTTCCCATATTTATAAAGACACTTATACCCATAAGAATATTATCAGCACGCTTAACCCTGTCTATTCTGACGGTATTATAAAAGGGGTAATTGTCACTGATTTCACGATAGACGATCTGTCTACGTCATTTTATACCGCCGAACATCCTATTTTATGGTCATTCCTGACGATATATGTAAAAGACAAGCGCAGCGGGGAAATCATTCAGTTCCACCAGCCGTCATGGTCATTGCTGCCCGTCATGCACTATCAGACGCCAATGACCGTGTATTACACCCTGAATGTGAATCTCGATATTCGGTTTTTTCTGCTGAGTCAACTGTGGCTGATTGCACTGTATTTCATTACTACCCTGCTGCTTTGCCAGTATGCAAATTATCAGCTTAAACGCCATGCGATGCTCGCCCGCGACAACGTCACCGATCCGTTGACCGGCCTGTTTAATCGCAAAATACTCACCGCACAACTGGACGCTAAGCTGCGTGAGCTGTTAATGAAACGTATTAGCGTGACGACCATCGCCGTGGACTGCGATGGGCTGAAGCTCATTAACGATACACTCGGACATCATACCGGTGATGAAGCGATTAAATTACTCGGCACAGCCATCGCCAGCTCATTGCGTAAAAGTGATTACGCGATTCGCTCGGGGGGCGATGAATTTAATATTATCCTGATTGATACCAATCTGAATAAAGCCCGGGAGGTCATGCAGCGTATTAGCGACAAATTACAGCTGATCGACACTCGTCACCTGGTCGCCTTCTCCTGGGGCTGCTATCAAATGCAAAAACAGGACAATCTGGAAGCCGCCTTTATCAAGGCCGATAAATTGATGTACCAACATAAAGAAGGTAAGTATTCGCCACGCAGGCGCTAATCGCTGATGTTATACTTTACAGGCACAACATGTACGAAAAGGATGACGCCAGCGTGTTAAACCCAAAGCAGACGGCCACCCTTGGGGCTATTGTGATAGCCACTTCGGCACTCTTCGCTGGCTTATTATTTCGTGAGTATCAAAGCCTGTATAAATACATGGGATATATTGCCGAAAACGGTAAGTCAGCTTTATTCCACAAATATAAACGTCATCAGTATGATTAATCCCGTTTTTGCCAATGGGAAAATCAACGGGGTGCTGGTCACAGATTTTGATATAGATGATTTATCCACCTCATTTTATACGCCGAAACGCCCCGTTCTATGGTCATTTCTGACCATGTATCTTCAGGATAAAAACAGCGAGGAAGTGATTCAGTTCCACACCCCGAAATATTCTTCTTTTCCGATCATCCATTATCATGAAAATATCACCCGTTATTACACATTAAATGTTCGTCTCGACTTTCAGTATTTCGTGCTGAACAAGCTCTGGTTGTTGGCCGCAACGGCTAGCGGCGAGTAAGTTACGAGCACGCGCGCAAGTTCAACCTTGAGAACGGCAAAACGAAACCAACGGGAATAGTATTCCGTGAAATTACGCCAACCGTACTTTTTTAAGGTGTACATAGTACGCCAAATTAGCGTACTATGTACCTGCACAAGGAGAATGTGCCGTGAATCACGCTATCGAGTTTATTGAAACCCCACTATTTACGCGGCAGATCAAAACCATCGCGACGGACGACGAACTCAAGGAACTGCAAATGAGCTTATCCAGTATCCGACTAAAGGCAACCTCATTCCGCAAACGGGCGGACTGCGCAAAATCCGAATGGCGAGCGGGGCACAAGGGAAAAGCGGTAGCATCCGGGTGATCTATTTTTTAGCCACAGAAGAGAGGGTCTGGTTAATCCTGGCTTACCCGAAAAGTGTCAAAGACACGCTGTCTGATGTTGAGAAAGCATCCCTGAAGAAATTCACCAAATTACTGAAAAATGAGGTGTGACATGACTTTTTTTAACGAACTCAAAGCGTCGCTTGAAGAAGCCGTCGAGATTAAAAAAGGCGACAAAGCCACCGGACGCGTAACCCGCTACGAGATAGCCGACGTCAAAGCAATCAGAGAGCAACTTAATGTTTCTCAAAACGAAATGGCGAAAGCGCTGGGCACCAGCGTCGATACCATCAAAAGTTGGGAAGCCAAAAGACGTAATCCTACTGGGCTCGCCGCGAAGGTGCTGGCCGTCATTCAGTCTAACCCCGCCTTTTTCCACGAACTGGCTGCGCACTGATGATATTACCCTCCCTGACGGGAGGGCTGATCTTATTGCTAGTAACGCACGCACACCGATTTGGTTTCACACCAACCGTCAAGCCAGTCCGGGCCGAAATCGCGTCCGGTGCCCGACTGTTTCATGCCGCCGAACGGCAGATTCGGGTCGATGAGCGTATGACTGTTCACCCAAACCGTCCCCGCCTGTAACCTGTCGCTGTAGCTCAGCGCCTGCGACAGGTTTTGCGTCCAGACGCTGGCTGTCAGGCCGTATTCAGTCTCGTTCGCCAGACGCAGCGCTTCGTCGCCGTCGGCCACCCGCACCAGGTTCACCACCGGGCCAAACACCTCTTCACGGGTCAGACGCAGACGCGCATCAGGATTCACCACCAGCGTTGGGCGCACGTAGTATCCCTCCCCGGCTGGCCCGGCATTGCCGACGATCAGCTCCGCATTATTCTGTTCGGCGTCATGCAGGAAGGCGGCGACTTTATCGCAGTGCACACGCGAGGCCAGGGCGTTGATCTGCGCGCTTTCAGACATCCCCGGCCCGACGCTGAGCGATTTCACCGCCTGCTCAAAGCCGGTGACCAGGGTATCAAACAGCGGCGCCTCGATGTAAATCCGCGAGCTGGCGGCGCACACCTGCCCCTGATTAAGGAAACTCCCCATCATCAGGCCTTCGATGACCCACTGCGGGTCGGCATCTTTCAACACAATCGCCGGATTTTTACCGCCCAGCTCCAGCGTGACGCGGGTGAGTCTGTCCGCCGCCGTGCGCGCAATCTGTTTCCCGGTGGCCGTCGACCCGGTAAAACTGACTTTGGCGACCTGTGGATGCGAGGTCAACGCTGCGCCGCATTCCGCCCCGCTGCCGGTCACCACGTTAAACACCCCTTCAGGAACGCCCGCTTCGGTAGCCAGTTCTGCCACCCGCAGCAGCGTTAACGGCGTGGTTTCGGAAGGCTTAATAACAATCGAGCAGCCTGCCGCCAGGGCGGGCATCACTTTCCACATGCCAATCATCAGCGGGAAGTTCCACGGCACTATGCCTGCCACGACGCCGACCGGCTCTTTACGCGTCCACGCCTGATAGCGCGCCCCCGCCGGAAGCGGAATCGACACATCCAACGTTTGGCCGGTGATTTTGGTCGCCAGCCCGGCGGTATAGCGCATCCAGTTCAGGGTACAGGCCACCTCAAACGCACGAGAAATGTTGATCGATTTCCCCTGCTCCAGGGTTTCCAGCTGCGCCAGCTCTTCGCCATGTTTTTCGACCAAATCGGCAAAGCGCAGCAGGATTCGCTCGCGTTCAGCGGGCATCCGCCCGGCCCAGCGGCGGTCCACGAACGCCCGCCAGGCTGAGGTTACCGCCACGTCCACGTCCGCACGGTTTGCATCCGCCGTGCTGGCGATGGCCTTGCCCGTCGCCGGATCCCAGACGGTCAGCCGCTGGTCGCTTTGCGACGCCTGCTGTGCGCCGTCAATATAAAGCCCGTGCTGGCGCGCCAGAAATTGTTGCACGCTCTCAAGCAGCGCGACCTGTGAATCAGACATATCAGCTCCTTATTACCTTTTACGGTTTCATCCAGTGTAGAAGCCCGCCGCCCATTCCGTTTTGGTCTCTCTGTCATTCGCTTTGTCGCCTGTGACAGCCCTCGCAAACAGTGACAATAGTCAGATTGTCACCTGTCGCGGGTGATAGTTCTTTCGTATAGTCACCAGCAGATGCTTGTTTACGCAACATAAATGCAACAATGTGATAGCACTTAGACGGCTGAGGCAGGATATGGCGCAGATGACCGGCAATGAGCAGTTCCAGCGATGGCTGGCCCAGATAAATCAGGAGTGTGGCAGTTTTGCCGCGCGCCCCTTAGAGGGGGAATTCTTTGGGCATCTGGAAACAGGCTATACCCGGGCGCTTAAACTCAGCACCGTCACCTCTGCCAACGTCAATCTCTACCGCACCAAAAATGAGATTAAGAACCATAGCGACAGCTGGTTTTACACCGTCTTTCAACTGGAAGGCCTGGCGACTATTGAGCAAAACAACCGCCAGACGGTTATCCAGCCAGGTGACATAACCCTGATCGATGCGTCGCGTCCCTGCTCTCTCGTCTGGCAGCAACCCTCTCGCCAGATTTCGCTCCTGTTGCCCAGAAGCTTGCTCGAGCAGCAGCTCCGCGTTGGCGAGGCGCATTGCGTGCAGCGCTTGGGCAAAAACCTGCCCATGGTGCAGATGAGCCACCGATTGTTGCAGGAAAGCATGAGCAATCATGAATTGTCTGGTCGCGAAAGCGAGGCGGCGTTGGAAGCCATTGTCTGCCTGTTACGCCCGGTGTTGCAGCAGCAGGACGTGCAACCCTCGCGGCGTGACCGTCAGTTTGAGAAAGTGGTCCAGCTGATAGAAAGCCATCTCCAGTCAGAAATGCTGCGCCCGGAATGGCTGGCAAATGAAACGGGAATGTCGGTAAGAAGCTTGTACCGCATGTTCGCTGATAAAGGACTGGTAGTGGCGCAATACATCAAAAATCGTCGGCTCGATCTCTGCGCCCGCGAGCTGCGGGGTGCGGCTGATGACGAAAAGTTGGCGGGGATCGGCTTCAGTTGGGGCTTTACCGATCACAGCCATTTCTCGACCGCATTTCGCCAACGGTTTGGCATCTCGCCGGGGGAATACCGCAAACGTCACCGCTGATTATTTCTTCAGCCACTTCCCGTTCAGGCCCTTAACGTATTCGCCCGGTAGCGCACGCGACACCAGCTTCTGTCCGGCCAATTTCGCCACTTCATCGACCGGTAAATTATTACTGTCCGCCAGCTGCTGATAGCTTTCGCTGCGGGCATCGTTGATTTTCTTCACCAATGCCAGCGTGTCTTTATCCTGGGTTATCGGTGCCAGATAACCGGTCAGGGTTTCCCCCACTCGCCCCTGACCACGGGCTTCATCCAGGGTTAGCGCCTGCGCACTTTGCCCGATCAACCCCAGGCCCAGAACGGCGATTAACACGTATTTTTTCATCGCGGTGGCCTCAGAATAAATCGCTGCGCGATTTCAGAAGGTCTTCAACGTCTTTATCGACCTTGATGTGGATCTCATGTTCGATTTTGACATTCATATTGATGGTTATCGGCTCCTTCGGGGCCGCCACCTCAATGCGCGGCGTACAGCCACTGAGGGTTAAGGCGGCCAGCCCGCTCAGCATGGCGGTTGTTGCTTTCATTATTGCTCCTTACATTCCTTGCCTGCCTGGCAGCGCGGGCCGGGAAGGACCGCGTTTTGCTCAAGCCATGCCTGAAGATTGTCGCCAAAGCGCAAACTGCGCCAGAGATCGAACTCGTTCTCTTGATGGGTATAGTTTAAATTGACGGTACTGCTTTTGCCGTCCACCCGACCGGTGCCGGTCACGGTGGATTGCAGCGTAAGCAGGCCGAGATTATCGAGATTGATTTTGGTCCACGAGCGGGAAATTTCCATATAACGCAGCCAGTTAATGGCAGCCCCGGCGACCATATTGTCTTCCACCACCGCATCGGCGGTGTCTTTGTCCAGACGCAGCGTCATCGGTCCGGGATTCATCAGCCAGCCGTCTTTGATTATCCATTTCTCGTTATCCAGCCACAGCGGCAACGCCCCGCTCACCGGACCGGACATCGTAAACTGCTTTGGATTCACCGCGCTAATCAGTTCGCTCGATGAGATGTTTTGTACCCGCAGCAGGGCGGGATCGTGCTGCGGCATCCGCAGTTGCAGCATCGACAGTTTCCCGCCGAGAATGTCCACATTGACGTCGCTGAGCAGCAGTGGATTGCTTTCACTCCACGGATAGCTGCCCTGCAAATCGGCGGTGAAGTTTTGCGCTGTCACCTGGTTGACGATTTCGCCAATCCGTAGCGATACCGGGCCGCGCGTCCCCAACTGCCACACGCCCTCACTAAAACGAAACGGCAGCGCGAAATCCACACCGTTGAGCTGATTATCCGGCATCCAGGCGCTACCGCCTTTCAGTACCCCGTGCCCACCGGCTTCAAAACCCTGTCCAGGTGCGGCGGAAAACGCCACCTGGGCGTACAGTGACCCATCCCGCAGGTTCATTTTCCAGTCCGGTGGCACCAGCGGCTGGAACACCGTCAGTGACTGTTTCGGCCACCAGGCTTGCCCGCGCAGACGTTCGCCATCCCAGCGGCCAGTGACCCGCACCGGGCCGATAGCTTCGGCATGCAGATCGCCTTTAAACTGGAACCAGGTCGGATCCCGACCGTCAACGCTAAATTTGAGCGTTGACGGGGGTAACAGGCTGCCGCCGCTGAAATGCGTTTCACCGGCATCCAGGGACAACGCCCCGGTCAACGACGGATGTTGTTGGTTGCGAATCCAGTGAATCGGTTTCTCGAGCACCAGCCGCGGCTGGTTCACGGTCATAGTGCCGTATTTTAGCTGGTCGAAACCTGTCGACAGGCTATTCAGCACGATAGCGCTGTCGCGCCATTCCCCTTCCCCTTTGACATCCCAGCGCGCCTGCATCGGCGTGAAATGCCCGTCGCCCCAGTAGCGCCAGCGCCAACTGCCGGTATCCGGCAGGAAGTTGTCGGCCTGTCCGTCGAGGTGTAATACAAAATCACCCATCTCTTGTTCATGCGCGCGCAGAATTGCCTGAAGTCGGCCATCTACACCCTCACGACTGAGATGCACGCCCGCCAGCGGCCAGCGAATTTCATCAATGTTTAGCGAGTCAATAATACGTCCGCGAGAACGCAGTAACGAACCGGGCTCAAAGCCGAGCTTGGGGTCAGTCAGCGGGCCGCTGAGCTGCGCCGGAAGAACGGCGTACAGCACCAGACTGTCATATTTAGCTTCGCCGGTAAGCTGTAGCGGCATAGCACTATTGTCCATGCTGAGCGTGCCAGGTCCGATGGTCAGCACGGCGTTACCTTTCCCGGCCGCGCCCTGTGTCAGTACGTTCAGGCGACCGCTGATCAGCATTTTATCCAGCCCCTGTTGCCAGTTATCCACCTTCAGGCCCAGTCTGCCGCTCAGCGGAATACCTTCCAGCCACGGCCAGTTCCAGCGTCCATCGCTGATGGTCAGGCGTTCACGGGTCAGTTCCCACGGCAAATCAAGCAACGGTTCCGTGTTTCCGCGTTCCATCACCACCAGTTGGCCCTGATTCTCACGCCACTCGAGTTCAGCATCGACCAGCGCGGAAGGATTGGGAACCTGGAAGGTGGAAACCACATGACCGTTGACCGGCAGACCGTCAGGCACCAGCGGCAGGGTGAACTCACCCACCAGTTTGATCGGCGGTTTATCAGCCTGCACCTGCGCCTCAAAGCGTTTGACGGTCAGCTTTTGCCCTTTCAGGTTGGCCTGTAAATCGACCGCATCGCCGTTGTAGCTCAGTTCCTGCATTGACGGCGTCAATGATACCGCCAGCTTGCCCTGCCATTTTTCCCACGGCGACAGGCGCAGCTGGTCGATAGTCAACCAGCTGTTAGGCAGCATCGATTGCCATTCGGCGAGGCTACGCGGCGCGCCCGGCGTTGGGGTGCTTTCAGGGAGTTTGCTCAGACAAGCGGAGTTGATATCAAGCGCGCCGATGTGTAACCGCCAGCGGCTCGGGTGCGACAGTTCTGCGTCGTTTACCTGCGCCAGCTGGCAGTCGCCCACCAGATAACGCAACGCGGGAATGTGCAACGCATTCCGAGTGATTCGAGGACTTTGATCGAGCGCGATTCGCGTACCCGCCGGAAGCCAGATCCCGGCCAGAGTCGGCACCCAATGCGTCAGCGTCAATAACAGCGTGAGCGGCAGAAGTGCCAGTAACAGCAGTAGCGCAATCGCGGCTTTCCAGGTACCCTTCATGGGCGGTTAACATCCTGATTTGTTGTAATTAAAAGCCGAAGTGGCGCGTATTGTGGCATGTTTAGCCCACCCGTTAAAGTCACCGTCAGGTTTAAGCATAGATGTTGAAGTTTGTCCCTTCCTGAAACAACGGCCATTCATGCTCTACACTCTCTGTATAACCTGATGATTAAACTAAAGTTTAAAATTTGTATGATTATTTGAAATATGCTACCGTGACGTTAATATCACTGGAGAAAAGTCTTATGAAAATCGCAGTTTACAGCACAAAGCAGTACGATAAAAAGTATCTGCAAGATGTTAATGATGCATTTGGCTTTGAACTTGAATTTTTCGACTTCCTTTTAACCGAAAAGACCGCCAAAACAGCTAACGGCTGCGACGCGGTGTGTATTTTCGTCAATGATGACGGCAGTCGCCCGGTTCTGGAAGAGCTTAAAAAACATGGCGTGAAATACATCGCCCTGCGCTGCGCGGGCTTTAATAATGTCGATCTTGATGCCGCGAAAGAGCTCAGTTTGCGCGTGGTTCGCGTTCCGGCCTATTCGCCTGAAGCCGTCGCCGAGCATGCAATTGGCCTGATGATGTCGTTGAACCGTCGTATTCACCGTGCCTATCAACGCACCCGTGACGCTAACTTCTCGCTGGAAGGTCTGTGTGGTTTCACCATGCACGGAAAAACGGCGGGCGTGGTCGGCACCGGGAAAATCGGGGTCGCCACCCTGCGCATTTTGAAAGGCTTCGGCATGAAGCTGCTGGCGTTCGATCCGTATCCGAGCGCAGCGGCGCTGGATTTAGGCGTGGAATATGTCGATTTGCCCACCCTGTTCTCGCAGTCGGACGTTATCTCCCTGCACTGCCCCCTGACGCCAGAAAACTATCATCTGCTGAACCACAGCGCGTTCGAGCAGATGAAAGACGGCGTGATGGTGATCAACACCAGTCGCGGCGGCCTGATTGATTCGCAGGCGGCGATTGAAGCGTTGAAAAACCAGAAAATTGGCGCGCTGGGGATGGACGTGTATGAGAACGAACGCGATCTTTTCTTTGAAGATAAGTCGAACGACGTTATCCAGGATGACGTGTTCCGTCGCCTGTCAGCCTGCCACAACGTGCTGTTTACCGGTCATCAGGCGTTCCTGACCGCCGAAGCGCTGACCAGCATTTCAGAAACCACGCTGGAAAACCTGCGCCTGATCGATAACGGCGAATCCACGCCGAACGCACTGGTTTAACCATTTTTGCTCCCCGCCCTCGGGGAGCATTTTCAGATAAGCCCTGGTCACACGCGCCGTACTAGAGTGTCATTCTGATTCAGAATTATTTATTTGGTGAATATCTAATGAACAATAAGAAAGTGAGTGTAACGCTGCTGGCTGCAGGAATGATGTTGGCGGGCTGCGTGTCCACCAGCAAAGTGACGACCCAGCCGGAGCAGCTTCAGCACCATCGTTTTGTGCTGGAAAGTGTGAACGGTAAGAATGTAACCAGTCAAAAGCCACTCGAACTGAGCTTTGGCGAAAAAATGCATATTTCCGGCAACATGTGTAATCAGTTTACCGGGGAAGGAAAGCTGTCTGACGGCGAGCTGAAAGTGAAGAATCTGGCCATGACCCGCATGATGTGTACCGATCCGCAGCTGAATCAGTTGGACAATACCCTGAGCGCGATGCTGCACGAAGGTGTGCAGGTTGACCTCACCGAAAACCAATTAACGTTAGCCACGTCAAATGATTCGCTGGTGTATAAGCTCGCCGATCTGATGAACTAATAGTTACCGCAGGTCCCGGTGGCAAGCGACTGCTCGCTGCATCGCTTGCCATTGGGTAATGCGCACATCCCGATAGCGGAACCGTCAAGCTGACGCGCTACCGATAACGCCCCACCAATCATCGCGCAATTCGCCTGCCCGGAATCCGACATTGCCGCACGCATTCCTGGCGAGACGTGTGCCGCCGTGGCCTGCTGTTCTGGTTCACTGCTGCATGCCGATAACAACAGTGCCGCGCACCCTACCCAAAAAGCTGCTCGCATTCTTTTCATTCCCCTGTCAAATACATTCGCAAAACCTGTTCATAATAGGCAGCAAGCGGCCTGCCGTCGAGAGACGAGGCGCGCATTTCGTCGTTCTGAAACATTTGCTGTCAATTTAATGGCGTTTAATTGATCTCCTCACGGGTCAAACAAACATCAAGGACACAAAAGCAAAAATGGCTTTTCCCGTGCTTTGCTAAAATAGAAGGATAACTACAGGACTCGTCGACGTATCACGGGTCCCTTTTCTTGCGCAATGTAAGGGTGTCACATGATTACAACCGACGGTAATGGCGCGTGCGCCTCGGTGGCGTTCCGCACCAGCGAAGTGATCGCCATCTACCCGATCACACCCAGCTCAACGATGGCAGAACAAGCCGATGCCTGGGCGGGGAACGGACTGAAAAACGTCTGGGGTGATGTGCCTCGGGTGGTGGAAATGCAATCCGAGGCAGGGGCAATTGCTGCAGTGCATGGCGCGTTGCAGACCGGGGCCCTCTCCACCTCATTTACCTCTTCACAGGGATTGTTGTTGATGATCCCGACCCTGTACAAACTGGCCGGTCAATTGACGCCGTTTGTGCTGCACGTCGCCGCGCGAACCGTGGCCACGCACGCGCTGTCGATTTTTGGCGATCACTCCGACGTGATGGCTATTCGTCAAACCGGTTGTGCGATGCTTAGCGCCGCCAACGTGCAGGAAGCGCAGGATTTCGCGCTGATCTCGCATATCGCCACCCTCAAAAGCCGGGTGCCTTTCATTCATTTCTTTGATGGTTTCCGCACCTCGCATGAAATCAACAAAATCGTGCCGCTGGCGGATGACACTATTCTCAATCTGCTGCCTCAGGCAGAAATAGACGCGCACCGTGAACGCGCCCTAAACCCGGAGCATCCGGTTATCCGTGGCACCTCCGCCAATCCGGATACCTATTTCCAGTCACGTGAAGCGACCAACCCGTGGTACGACGCGGTGTATGCCCACGTTGAGCAGGCGATGAACGACTTTGCCGCCGCGACCGGTCGCCAGTACAAACCCTTTGAGTATTACGGGCATCCGCAGGCTGAACGGGTCATCGTGTTGATGGGTTCCGGGATCGGCACCTGTGAAGAAGTTGTCGATGAACTCCTGACCCGGGGCGAGAAAGTCGGGGTACTGAAAGTGCGTCTGTATCGTCCGTTCTCCGCGGAGCATCTGCTGGCAGAAATCCCGGACAGCGTGAAAACTCTCGCGGTCCTGGACCGTACTAAAGAACCGGGTGCGCACGCCGAACCGCTGTATCTCGACGTGATGACCGCCCTGGCGGAAGCCTTTAATCGCGGGGAACGTGAAACCTTGCCTCGGGTGATCGGCGGTCGCTATGGCCTGTCATCGAAAGAGTTTGGCCCCGACTGCGTGCTGGCGGTATTCAATGAGCTTAGCGCGGCCAAACCTAAACCGCGCTTCACCGTCGGCATTTACGACGATGTGACCAACCTTTCCCTGCTGCTGCCGGAAAACACCCTGCCGTCCACCGCCAAACTTGAAGCGCTGTTTTACGGGCTGGGCAGCGACGGCAGCGTGTCCGCCACCAAGAACAACATCAAAATTATCGGTAACTCGACGCCGTGGTACGCCCAGGGCTATTTCGTGTATGACTCGAAAAAAGCCGGTGGCCTGACGGTGTCGCATCTTCGGGTGTCTGAACAGCCAGTACGCTCGGCGTATCTGGTGTCGCAAGCTGATTTTGTCGGCTGTCATCAGCTGCAATTTATCGACAAATACCCGATGGCAGAGCGTCTGAAGCCAGGCGGCATTTTCTTGCTCAACACGCCGTACAGCGCCGATGAGGTGTGGTCGCGTCTGCCGCAGGAAGTTCAGGCGGTACTCAATCAGAAACAGGCCCGTTTTTACGTGGTCAACGCGGCCAAAATTGCCCGTGAATGCGGTCTGGCGGCTCGTATCAACACCGTGATGCAGATGGCTTTCTTCCAGCTGACGCAAATTTTGCCCGGCGACAGCGCGCGGGTAGAACTGCAGGGCGCGATCGCCAAAAGCTACAGCAGCAAAGGTCAGGAACTGGTTGAGCGTAACTGGCAGGCGCTGGCAATGGCGCGCGAACTGTTGGCTGAAGTCACACTCCAGCCGGTTGATACGAATAGCCCGAATCGTCCGCCGGTGGTTTCCGATGCCGCGCCTGATTTTGTCAAAACCGTGACCGCCGCCATGCTGGCGGGTCTGGGCGATGCGCTTCCCGTTTCGGCCCTGCCGCCAGACGGCACCTGGCCGGTCGGCACCACCCGTTGGGAAAAACGCAACATCGCCGAAGAAATTCCTATCTGGAAAGAAGATCTCTGTACTCAGTGTAACCACTGCGTCGCGGCGTGCCCGCACTCGGCCATTCGCGCCAAAGTGGTGTCGCCTGAGGAGATGGAACATGCCCCTGCCAGCCTGCATTCGCTGGACGTGAAATCCCGCGATATGCGCGGGCAGAAATATGTCCTGCAGGTGGCCCCGGAAGACTGCACCGGCTGTAATCTGTGCGTCGAAGTCTGCCCGGCGAAAGACCGTCAGGATCCGGAGATCAAGGCCATCAATATGATGTCGCGCCTTGAGCACGTCGAAGAAGAGAAAGTGAATTATGACTTCTTCCTCGACCTGCCGGAAATCGACAAAACCAAACTGGAACGCATCGATATTCGTACCTCGCAGCTGATCACCCCGCTGTTCGAATACTCGGGCGCCTGTTCCGGCTGCGGCGAAACGCCCTACATCAAGCTGCTAACCCAGCTGTATGGCGACCGAATGATGATTGCCAATGCCACCGGCTGCTCATCTATTTACGGTGGCAACCTGCCCTCCACCCCGTACACCACCGACATTAACGGTCGCGGCCCGGCGTGGGCGAACTCACTGTTCGAAGATAACGCCGAATTCGGCCTCGGGTTCCGTTTGTCGGTCGATCAACATCGTCAACGCGTGATGCGCCTGCTCGAGACCTTCGCCGATAAGCTGCCCGCCGACCTGAACGAAGCTTTACATGCTGACGCTGCCCCGGAAGCGCGCCGGGAGCAGGTTGCGGCGTTACGTCAGCACCTTCAGGGCGTGGACGAGGCTGCCGAACTGTTGACCGATGCCGATGCGCTGGTTGAGAAATCGATCTGGCTGATTGGTGGCGACGGCTGGGCCTACGATATTGGCTTTGGTGGTCTCGACCATGTACTGAGCCTGACCGAGAACGTCAATATTCTGGTGCTCGATACCCAGTGTTATTCCAACACCGGCGGTCAGGCATCGAAAGCGACGCCTCTGGGTGCAGTGACCAAGTTTGGTGAGCACGGCAAGCGTAAAGCGCGTAAAGATTTGGGTGTGAGTATGATGATGTACGGTCATGTCTACGTCGCGCAAATATCGCTGGGCGCGCAGCTCAACCAGACGGTGAAAGCCATTCAGGAAGCGGAAGCGTATCCGGGCCCGTCGCTGATCATTGCCTACAGTCCGTGCGAGGAGCATGGCTATGACCTGGCCCTGAGTCACGATCAGATGCGTCAGCTCACCGCTACCGGCTTCTGGCCGCTGTATCGCTTTGATCCCCGTCGGGCCGATGAAGGCAAACTCCCGCTGGCACTGGATTCACGTCCGCCGTCAGATGCCCTCGCCGACACGCTGATGAAAGAGCAGCGTTTCCGTCGTCTGAATGCTCAACAGCCTGAGGTTGCCGAGCAGTTGTGGAAAGATGCGGCGGCTGATTTACAAAAACGCTATGACTTCCTGGCGCAGATGGCAGGCAAGGCGGAAAAATCAGCTAGCGATTAATGGCTATCCGTTTATTTATTTTTAAATAAAAAAAGCCCGAACAATCGTTCGGGCTTGTCATTTGAATGTTGACAAATATAGGAATCACATAACGACACACAGCAACATAACTATTTGCGTGACAATATAGGCATATAACGCACGCATCATAGCCGGATTTATCTTAACTGTATAATTCTCACCACGAATGAATCACATCAAAACATTCACCACATCAATCAAGATTTCAGTTGAATTATTTTATGCAGAATTTACTCATATAGTAACAATTGAATCTTACCTTCTTTAGATATCTCTACATTAGCATGGCCCTACTTCCCTTAAGGAAGGCAGAGTATAAAAACAGCTTAAAGGATTATTAAAATGAAAAGAAAAGTACTGGCACTCGTTATCCCTGCATTATTAAGCGCAGGCGCTGTTCACGCGGCAGAAATCTATAACAAAGACGGCAACAAACTCGACCTGTACGGTAAAGTTGATGGTCTGCACTACTTCTCCGATAACGATGGTGCAAATGGCGATCAGTCTTACATCCGTATTGGCTTCAAAGGTGAAACTCAGATTACCGACCAACTGACCGGTTACGGCCAGTGGGAATACAACGTTCAGGCGAACAACACTGAAGGCTCCAGCGATCAGGCATGGACTCGTCTGGGCTTCGCAGGTCTGAAATTCGGCGACTACGGTTCATTCGACTACGGTCGTAACTACGGCGTCCTGTACGACGTAGAAGCATGGACCGACGTTCTGCCAGAGTTCGGTGGCGACTCTTACTCTAAAGCCGACAACTTCATGACCAACCGTGCTAACGGTGTTGCAACCTACCGTAACAGCGACTTCTTCGGTCTGGTTGACGGCCTGAACTTTGCTGTTCAGTACCAGGGCAAAAACGAGAACCCAGGTTCTGGCGAAGGTACCAACAACAACAACGGCCGTAACCTGAAAAATGCGAACGGCGACGGTTGGGGTATCTCCACCACTTATGACTTCGGCGAAGGCTTCAGCGCAGGTGCTGCGTATGCGTCTTCTGACCGTACTAACGACCAGATTAACTACTCCACTGCCGGCGGCGACAAAGCTGACGCATGGACTGCTGGTCTGAAATATGACGCCAACAACATCTACCTGGCGACCATGTATTCTGAAACCCGTAACATGACTCCATACGGCGACCAGGATACTACCGTTGCGAACAAAACTCAGAACTTCGAAGTGACTGCCCAGTACCAGTTCGACTTCGGTCTGCGTCCGGAAGTGTCCTACCTACAGTCTAAAGGTAAGGACCTGAACAACATCGACGGGACTTCCGCTGGCGATCAGGATCTGCTGAAATATGTTTCTGTTGGTGCGACCTACTACTTCAACAAAAACATGTCCACCTACGTTGATTACAAAATCAACCTGCTGGATGACAACACCTTCACCAATAATAACGGCATCAACACTGATGACGTTGTTGCTTTAGGTCTGGTTTACCAGTTCTAATTCGGCACACTGTGTTGTAATAAACCCGCCTTCACCGGCGGGTTTTTTTATCCCTTATTTTGGCGATGACCGCAAATATCCCCGCGGGTTCCTCAGGAATATCTCATCTGTAAGAAACGGCTGATTTAAATGTAACAGCGATCAAATGCGTGGCTGCTATTTCTACCGCACAAAATGAATAAAACGCCCTGCTGATAGATTGTTTTTTACGCGGCGTGGATGATATTCTACAAACCCGGAAGACTATTTTTAATACTATCCGTTTTTCTTCCGGTTTTGCTGCTCTACAGTGGTTTTATCATAACTGGAGATAAAATCATGAACAGTGTCCACACCTGGTTACGCAACCTCAAGAGTGCCTGGTTGAATGAGCCTTCCAATTGCCACGGCCTTGGCCCGCTTTACCTGACGCCTGACCAACGTTACGCCCTGCTGAAAGACCTGATGATGCCGGTCAGTGAAAGCAAAAAACCCGGCAACTAAATCCATTGCGACAGAAATCACGCTGGCATTCGGCGCTGTAATCCGTACCATACACGCCAGATTATCGATAGGGCAGCCGCAGATTATTGCTACAATCCATCATGAATCCAGATGTTCGTCAGTGCTCCTGACGCTGGCTGCCATTTACCTACGACCAGAGCCATCATTAAATGTCGCAAAATCAAGAAATTAGCAAAAAAGAAACTTATAACCTGAACAAACTTCAAAAACGTCTGCGTCGTAACGTGGGCGAAGCCATTGCCGACTACAACATGATTGAAGAAGGCGATCGCATTATGGTGTGCCTGTCAGGCGGCAAAGACAGCTACACAATGCTCGAAATTTTACGCAATTTGCAGCAGAGCGCCCCGGTCAACTTCAGCCTGGTGGCGGTTAACCTCGATCAGAAGCAGCCTGGCTTCCCGGAACACATTCTGCCAGCGTATCTCGAGGATCTCGGCGTTGAATATAAGATCGTCGAAGAGAACACCTACGGCATCGTAAAAGAGAAGATCCCGGAAGGTAAAACCACCTGCTCCCTCTGCTCTCGTCTGCGCCGCGGGATTTTGTATCGCACCGCCACGGAACTGGGTGCGACCAAAATCGCCCTCGGACACCATCGCGACGACATTCTGCAAACCCTGTTCCTCAACATGTTCTACGGCGGAAAAATGAAAGGCATGCCGCCGAAGCTGATGAGCGACGACGGGAAGCACATTGTTATTCGCCCGCTGGCCTACTGCCGTGAGAAAGACATCGAGCGCTTCTCGCAGGCGAAAGCATTCCCGATTATTCCATGCAACCTGTGTGGCTCGCAGCCAAACCTGCAACGCCAGGTGATCGGCGATATGCTGCGCGACTGGGATAAACGTTATCCGGGCCGCATTGAAACCATGTTCAGCGCGATGCAGAACGTTGTCCCTTCTCACCTGTGCGATACCGAACTGTTCGACTTTAAAGGTCTGCAACACGGTGCTGAAGTGGTGAACGGCGGTGATTTGGCGTTTGACCGGGAAGAGATCCCTTTGCAGCCTGCGGGATGGCAGCCAGAAGATGAAGAGAACGACGTCATGGCAAATCGCCTGGATATCGTCGAGATCAAATAAGTCTCCTGCTGAATCATGATGAAGCCCTCTTTCGAGGGCTTTTTTTATGTTCCCGCGTTACGCATAAGGCGGCGGGTCGATAATCGGATGCGGATCGGGGTCCAGGGGTGGGTCGGGTATCGGCTGTGGCCGGGGAATCGGATCGGGCACCGGAACAGGGTCGGTCGGAATCGGGTCACTCAGTCGCCACGTCATGTTTGCCTCCAGGTCGTCGGGTGTACTCTTAAGGGTAGAAGCTGGGCGGGCGGAGGCAAAAATAAATATCCTCCGGCATAGCCGGAGGTTTTTCATGTGCGCCTATAAGGCTCTGTTACCAGCCGCGCCCTAGCAGGCGCATCGCGATC
>NZ_JBIGIN010000022.1:0-80594 GCF_043558715.1 Scandinavium sp. M-37 | reverse complement strand
TCTGTTACGTCCGGTCATAATGTCACCTGTTTTTTCTGTGAGGTGATGATATCACCTCTATTCAGGTGGCCAAATTCAGTGTGCCACTACACTCTTACACTCGTTTTGGTGCGATTACCTAACAGGAGTCTTTATTATTTTTCATTTTCATAGGTTTCATAAAAAAACCATCCCTACTCTAGGGTTCTCTGTTCCTGAATATAATGAGTTTATGTCGAATGCACCTTACTTCTTTAGATTATTAGTAACGATTGTTAGCATTATGGCCTTTAAAAATAAGGGAAATTAAATTTGTGAGGGATGAACTTAACCATCCCTCCTTCATATTAATAGACTCTGTCATCCCAAATGCTGTAACCACTAGTGCCTGCTATGATATGGCTCCAGGTAATGCTCTTGTATTTCACAGAGATGGTTTCTTGCGGTTGCGCGCCGCTGTGCGTAATTGAGTGTGGGTGTGAGCCCGAGATATCGGAAATGGAGGCATCAGTGATTAAGATGTTGAAGTAAAGCTCTTGCGCACCGGACGCATTGGTTCGGTAGAACTCAAACAGGACTTCAAGCGATTCATTGTTAGAAATAGCCACGCCCAGCAAAGGGGAGGATTTATCGATAGGTTTGGTAAATACGACAGGGTGATGGCTGACATGCTGTTCCCTGCTCATCGCATAGTTCAGACTATTTATCAGGATTTGGTCTAAATGACCGGTTTGTCCTTTATTACCAATGGAGTCTATAGAGGAACACCCGGCAGAAATAAGTCCCTGCTGTTTACCTTTCACTGTTGCATAGATTACGTTAGCCATTATTCAATATCCTTATATTAACAATGTGACTTGGTGCCACGGAGCGTAGAGGGCTATAGCATTAAGTGAACCTCCTGAATGTAACATAAGCACCCATAATAAAGCCCCTATAAAATTATGGTTTTTTTGGGGGGATTACCGGGTCACCAAATTTAGCGCTAAAATCATCTAAAAAAGCCACTCATCGTGAGTGGCTTTTTTATTATCCAGTCTTTACACTTTCCCGCCCCCGAGTGCTTTATTCAGCAGAATATCCTTACTGATCCGCTGTCCCTGCATCTCAATTTGTTTGATTTGCGCGCTTAGCCACTGGCGCTGCGCTTCATCGGCCATCGCTTCGCTGATAAGTCCCCGCTGGAAACGGGCTTTCGCGTTGCTCATACCCGCCGCCGCCGAGCTGACTTTCTCATCCTGCAACGCCTGTTCTTCCTGCAAGGATTGCAGCGCTGACCCGGTCGTCACCACATCTTTTACCGCCGTGAGTACCGCCTGGTTGTACTGCGAAATCAGCATATCCCGCTGGTGACGAGTCTTATCGAGGTTCGCTTCAAGCTGTCCACCGGAGAAGATCGGTAAATACAGGCCCGGAACAATATTGGCCTGCTGGCTGGCGTGATCGAACAGATCGTCCATATGCAGCGCGTCAAACCCAAAGAAAGCTTTGATATCGAACGTAGGATAGAACGCCGCTTTGGCGGCATCGATTTGTTTCATCGAGGATTGGACATACCAGTGCGCCGCCTGCAAGTCCGGGCGACGGGCCAGCAGTTGATAGTTGAGTGAAGACGGTAATTGCGTTTTCGCCACCGGCAACGGCATCGGTCGGATCTCCGCCAGCTCACCGCCGCCGCTCAGCGCCCGGAGTGATTCCCGGAACGCGACGCGCTGCTGTTTAGCCATCGACAGCTGTTGGTCGATAGTCAACAGCATCGTTTTCGCCATTTCAGCATCTGCGTGTGATTCAAGTCCTCTCGCCGCGCGGGCCTCATGGGAGTTGAGCACAAACGTCTCGGATTGTTTAAGCTTTTCAAGGCGCTGCGTGACCTGATAGTTGGTCTGGATCCCGTAATAGAGCTGGGCGACATCGGCTGAAATTTCAAGCTGAACCGCTTTCTCTTCGAGCTTATGTGCGTTTTCCACGCCCATGATGGCATCCAGACGATCGCGGTGTTCTCCCCAGAGATCGATATCCAGCGTCGCCCCAAGCCCAACTATCCCTTCGGTGTACCACGGCCCGCTGGTGCCGAGCCTCGGGCGGTCTTCCGCGAACGGGCCGAGATAACCATTCCCCGAGACATGTGCCTCATTAATTTCAGCCATCGCATTCACTTTGAGCTGAGTGCCCGATTCAATCAGCGCCACATCTGACCGCGCCTGGGCCACACGGGCATGAGCCAGCGCAATCGACGGGGAATCTGCAACCGCATGGGCGACAAGCGCATTCAGTTGCGGATCGTTGTAGTGCTTCCACCAGGTCGAATCCGGCCACTGTTGCGCGGTCAGCTTGGCATCAGGGGGCAGCACGATGTCCTGCTGCTGGATAGGTTTCGCGGCTGCGGGCTCATCTTTCATCGGCGCACAGGCGGCCAGCAATACACCGCAAAACAGAGCCAGAGGTTTGAGGTTATTCAGGTGTTGTAAACGACGCATAGTTATCCCCTTTCGGTAGCAGTCTGCCGGGTACGCAGGCTGAGATTAAGCTGTTCAATTTCGTAGAAAAGGGGCTGTAAACACCCCGCCTCACCCTCAGTATTCGGCGCGACGAGCGCGGTCGGTTCGCCCAATTCGGCAAGCGTCGCGCAGTGCTGTAATCGCTCCGCTGCCTGCTGGCGCTCGACGGCGAAGTCATTTTCACGCTGCCCGGCTTTGAGATGTTCAAACTGATAGATGATTTCACTGAGATGACCGAGCACCTGCTGCGCCGCCAGGATTTCACTTTCCGACTGGCGATTGTCCGCCGACCAGCCAGGCTCCATCGCCACCCGGCCCGCAATCCCCTGACAACCTGCCAGCGCCTGGCGCAGCGCAATTTCCGCGCCCGCTTGCGCCGAGTGTGTTTTCACCCGCTCGGCGAGCGCGGTGAGTAGACTGCTGACCCGGGTCCAGAACAATTTGCCTTCCCGCTCTGGCCACACATAGCGATGGAAAACGGTGGCGATCAGCACTCCGAGCAGAATGCCGATCACCCTGTCGCGGATTTCGACCAGCTCAAAGGTTGGACCAAAGCTCTCCAGCAGCGCCAGGGCGAAGGTAAACATCATCTGGATCCCGGCGTAGCTTATCTTTTCCGAACCGGCGTAAATCCAGGCCCCCAGGCCGATAACCGGTAGCGACATTGCCAGCAGGCCGACCACGCTCTCGATATGTGGCATGACCAGTATCACCATCAGCAGCGCCGCCAGGCTCCCGAGCACCGCGCCAATGACACGCAGTAATCCGCGATGCGCCGTGGAGCCCAGGCTCGACTGCGCCACGATGATGCAGCTCAGCATAATGGTGTGAATGCCCTGCCAATCTGCAGCGATATAAATGAAATAACAGACCAGCGTAGAGAGCAGCGTTTTCAACGCAAACCGACACCAGGTCTGGTTCATCACCAGACCTTTAACACGGGCGTTCTCTTTCGATTCTGCCGGTGATTCAGCGGGCACATGCTGGTAATGCGAGAACGCGGCGAGGGTTTCCAGCATCCGCACCAGCGTGCCCTGCCGGGTGCGTTGAAAAGCGTCCGTTGAGTCGACCGAAAACGCGCTATCTTCAGCTATCGACGCGGCAAAACGCTTACAGCTCTCCAGCAGAGTTTGCGCCAGCACAAGTTCATCGGCCTGCGGCTGCGCCGGCAACTGTTGCACCATCTGATACAGACCCGACACGGTACTGATCCGCGCCAGATGCCAGGCCTCATCCTGCCGATATCGCTTATCGCGCATAATGGCGAAGGCCAACATATGCTGGAGCATCAGCGTCTTTTCCTGGATAGCGGCGGCTGACAAGGCTTCCGGGGCAGGTTCACGACGAATAAAGCGTTCCATGCGCGCGATTATTTCGGCCAGTTGCGCCTGCAATGCGCCCCGGAGTTGTGCCACTGGCTCTTGCGGAAGAAACAGCAGATTGACGGTCAGGGTGAGGATGATGGCGTAGTTAATCGCCACCCACAGCCAGAGGATCATCCTCACCACGCTGTCGGCGTTATCGGTCATATCCGCGAACGTTTGGGTATAGAAAATCACCAAACCGCTGAGGAAAAAGATCACCCCATATTTCGTGGCGCGCATCAGATAGACACAGGCGAAAAACAGCCCGCTGGCCATCAACAGGCGCAGCAACGGGTATTCCCAGGTGAGTTTCAGGGTCAGAATCGACAGCCCTACCGCCAGCGTGGTACCGAGCACGAACAAAGCCCCGGTCAGCGTCGACAGAACGATATTCTTCTGGGTGACATAAAAGACAGCGATCAGCGACAGCGCCAGAAAAGGCACCTGCAGCGTCAGCGAGATAATCATCACCAGCGTGCAGGTAATCAGGCAACGCATCATCAGATTGCCGCGTCCTGGATACGGTCGCAGTAAACGGGCTAGCCGTTGCAGCCCGGTCTCCCGGGCGGGGTCCGCACGTGTAATCATATCGCCTCCGTTCAACGAGGTTGCAGCGTTGCCACCGCAGAGGCACCGACGCGGAACAGGTGCGGGTCCGGATTAGCGACCCGAATTTTTACCGGGAAACGCTGTGAGACATGGACCCAGTTGATGTTCCTTTTAACGACGGGCAGTCCTGACATCACGCTGCCGCCATCATCGGGCAGCACGCCGAAGCTGATGGAATCCACCTGGCCGTCAAACGTTTTGCCGGTGTCGCTCATCAGCCAAACGCGCGCCGGGGTGCCTTCGTGAATTTTTTTAAGTTCGGTTTCGCGGAAGTTGGCGATGACATACCAGTGGGTGGTGTCGATCAGGGTAAACACCGGTTTGCCCGCCGCCACAAATTCGCCCACGCTGGTTTTCAGCGACGCCACGCGACCGGTAAACGGCGCGCGAACCTCGGTATGCGCCAGATTGAGCTTCGCAATATCAATCTGCGCGTCAATTTCTGCCCGCTGCGCCACCAGCGCATCGACGCCACTGACCGCTGCCGCGGCTTGTTTCGCCTGTAATTGCAGGCTTTGCAGGTGTGACTGCGCGCTGGCATTGGCCGCACGCGCCTGGTCAATTTCTTCTGCTGAGGCAAACCCTTGCGAAAGCAGCGGGGCAAGACGATGCAGAGTATCGGCGGCTTTTTTGGCATCAGCCTGCGCGCTGGCAATCGCCGCTTTGGCTGAGCCCGCGCTGAATTTCTGGGCATTGACCGAGCGTTGGGTCAACTCAATTTGTCTGTCGAGCCCGGCGAGTTTCGCCTGCGCCTGCTTCAGCGCGGCTTGGTATGTTGCCGGGTCGATGCGGAAAAGCAGGTCACCTTGCTGTACCAACTGATTATCGTGCACCGGTTGGGCAATAATTCTGCCGCTGACTTCCGGTGAAACGGTAATCGTATCCGCATAGGCGTAGGCATCATCGGTTCGCGGTCGGGCATCCACGCGCCAGATAACCAGACCGAGCACGCCAAGGGCCAGCGCCGTCAGTCCAATTAACGTTGTTTTTTGCTTATTTTTAAACATGGTAATGGCCTGTCGGTTAGCTGAAAATAAATAACCAGATAATCATTGAGAAAGTCGCTGCAATTAATAACCAGCTGGCGAGATTTAATTTGAAGCGTTCGCTGAGTTTATTTCCGCACAGGCTGAATATCAGTCCGGTGAGTGCAGCGCCGCCCGCGAGGCAATAAAGCCAGTCAGGGAAAGCCGCGCCCAGAAAGGGCAGCGAGGGGGAAAGTGAACATCCCGACAGGGAAAAAATGACGGGTAACCCCAGCAGGGCATACAGTCTTATTCTCATAATGGCAGGTGACCAATGATTGAACGTAAAAAACAGGAAATGACCCGTCAGAAAGGGCCATCAGATTAAAACAGTGAATGCCTGTATTATAACACCCTGGAATTTAATTACATTGGCGATTATTAGTTTGCTATACTATTTTGCCGTTTTTCTGATTTAAAAATAAATTTCATGATTCGGCATCACAAATAAAAAAGACCTGCCAGCCGACAGGTCTCTTTCGTTATTAAGGCGTTACACGCCTGCCCACCACAATCGCAGTTTCATTCCCCAGCCGCTGGTGAAACCGGTGGTTATCGATTTCACTTCGCCTTTGTCGATAATAACCAGCGTCGGCGTGACCTGGATCTGCCAGCTGCGGGTGAGTTTGCCCTCGGCATCGTTGATAGTCGGAAGGGCGTAGTGCTTACGCGCCAGCCATGCGCTGAGCGTAGCATCATCGCCGGATCGCATCGCCACGCTGACCACGTTGCCGCCCTCCTCGGCAATCTGTGCCACCGACGGGGTGGTGAAACGGCACACGCCGCACCACGTCGCCCAGACGTATACCAACAACGGACTGTCGTGACTCATCCCCGCCAGGTCGACTGTTTTACCGTCCAGGGTCTGCATCGGCGCGCTGGCGAACGCCGCGGGCAGCGTGGGTTTGCGGAACTGATCCATCACCAGCATTGCGGCGGCGGCGATCAGCACCAGCACCACGCCTTCCCGCAGCCAGCGTTTGAGTTTAGCCCGCATCAACTTTCTCCAGCTCTTCTTTCACCAGCGCCTCCAGATCGTCATACGGGATAGCGCCCGGCACCATGGTTTTCCCCACCAGCGTGGCCGGTGTACCCTGCACGCCCAGCACCTGCGAGAGGATCAGGTTCATCTGTAACGTCTCGCCGCTTTGCCCGTCGGCCTTGATGTTCTCCGTCCCCGTTTTCTGTTGCGCAGCCAGAATGGACGCATCGTCGTGATAGCCCTTTTTCGACATCAAACGCTGATGTAGCGCCCAGAACTGTTGCGGCTGCTGCCGCCAGGCGGTCAACGCTATGCGCGCCGAGTTGGCCGAACTTTCACTGCGAAACGGCAGCAGTTTTACCACCAGCTTCACCTCCGGGAATTTGTGTACGATTTTCTCCAGCTCCGGGTCAAACTGCTTGCAGTAGGGGCAGTTGTAATCGGTGAACGACACCAGCGTCAGACGCGGTTTTTCCGCCCCCATCGACGGCGTATTCGGGTCGTTCCAGAGCAAATTCTCCAGATCCGGTTCAGCCGCAAGGCTCAGGGTTGAAAAGCAAAACAGCAGGATAAAAGTCAAAATACGCATCGTTATTGTCCTTTGGCGTCGGTCAGGGTTTGCAGCACGTCATCGCGGCTCAACAGCGGCGGCAGGATGCGCCCCTGTTCCAGCCCTGGGCCATAAATTTGATTGAAAGGCACCGCCACGCTGTGGCGAGCCCGAAGAAACTGGCTGATGCTGTCGGATGGACGGCTCCAGTCCCCGCGCAGGGCGACGACGTCCGGGGCGGTGAGCGCCTCCTGTACATCATCCCGCAGCAATACGTTGTATTTGTTGGCTTTGCAGGTCACACACCAGTCAGCCGTCACATCGACAAACACCCGCTTGTTGTCTGCCCGTGCGGCGCGGATGGCCTCTTCGCTCAGGGGCTGCCACGCAATGCGGTCTTCAACGATGCCCTGGCTTCCGCTTCGTAGCAGCGGGAACGCCGCCGCCGCCCCTAGCGCCGTCAGCAACAGGCAGGTTGTTGCCACCCGCCAGCCCCAGCGCCACAGCGTGGCAAGCAGCAAAGACACAACCACCACGGCGAACAGCGTCAGCGTCGGGGTCTGACCGATATGCACCGTCAGCAGGCTGGCAAGCCACAGCGCCGAGCCGAGCATCATCAGCCCGAGAACAACGCGCACCACGTTCATCCAGCGTCCCGGACGCGGCATATGCAGCGCCAGCCCCGGCCAGGCGGCGATCAGCAACCACGGCAAACTCATGCCGATGCCCATCGCGAAGAACAGCCCCCACAGCAGCGGCAACGGAGCCACCAGCGCCACCGACACCGCGGTGCCGAGGAACGGCGCCGTACACGGCGTGGCCAGCAGCGTGGCAAACGCGCCCTGCCAGAAATGCCCTGCCAGACCGTTGCCGCCCCGGGTCGCCAGGAAGGTGGATACGCCAGAGGAGAGCCGGATTTCAAACAATCCAAGCAGGCTGGCGCTGAACAGCACCATCACCAGCGCCATCGCCGCGATAAACCACGGGTTCTGGAACTGGATACCCCAGCCGAGCGCCTGATTGCTGAGGCGCAGCGCGGTCATCATCAATGCCAGCGCCAGGAACGAGGTCACAATCCCGGCGACCGAGGCAAGAAACTGCTGACGCACCTGGCGGCGGCTGTGGGTCGGCGTGTGCACCAGCGTGCCGAGTTTCATCGCCAGCACCGGCAGCACGCACGGCATCACGTTGAGGATAAGCCCGCCCGCCAGCGCCATCAGCAGCACCCAACCGAGGGACAGCGTGGTGTCGCTCACGCTGGCTTCTCCCACGGCCACGCGGCTTTCCTGGGCCTGACCGCCGTCTGCCAGCAGCAGCGAAATTGTTTTACCGCGCAGATCCGGGGCGGTTTCGCCCCAGCCGTCGCTCACTGGCAAGGTGGCCGTCAGGGTTGGGCCGTCAATCTGATAGGTGGGTTTGCCGAAATCGGTATCGGCGAGGGTATCAATAAACAGTTCAGGCTTTTGCCAGCCTGCGCCACGAGTCGCGGTGACGGTCAGTTTGCCGGAGCGATAACCCGCCTCAAGCTGCGATGTCAGGCCATCCTGTAATGGCAGCGTCCCCATGGCGCGGGTGAAGTCGTAGCTGAAATCCGCACCGGCGGGAGCGTTCATGTCGAGCGTAAAGGGATAGTCGGTGAGGATGCAGACGTTGCTACAGGTCGAGAGCGTCAGCACGCCCGCCAGTTTCTCCGGCAGTTTGCCGTGCAGCGTTATCGGGAACGAGACGTTACCCTGATAGCCCTGGGTCGAAATGCCCGCCACCTCAAAATGCTGTGGCACCGGCCAACGCCAGTCCATCTCCAGCGGCGTCTGCCACGTTATCGCGGGCGCAATACCGCCTTCTCCCGGCGATCGCCAGTAGGTTTTCCAGCCTTTTTCGAGGGTCACATCAAGCAGCATCTGCACGTCGCCACCCGGCTGAGCCTGGGCGCGCAGCCTGACGCTGGCATGATCGTTATCGGCGGCGCGCAGCCAGCCACTGTCGGCTGCATGGCTGACAGGCAGCCATAGCCAGAGCAGGCAGAGCACAAGCTGCCTGAATAAAATTCGCATTCGTTTTCTCCGTAAATGATTGATTAACCTGAACTGCCAGGTCAGTGATCACTCACGGAAGACGCATAATCGCAGATGCACCCGTAGCCGGGGCGGAGATATGACGCGCGGAGGCCATTGGCGTTCCGGGCGTTGTGGCACGGCGGCAAGCACCGCCATCAGCAGGGCTATGCCAAACATCGCACCTTCAAACAGCACCGGCGGCACGGCCATCAGGGATTTGGCGCTCAGCTCGCAGGGCGTGACCGGAGCCTCGCTATCGCTGCTCTGTTCAGTGGTTTGTTGAAGAGATTGCTGCGCGACCGGAGAGGCATTCATCATCAGCGCGTGCAGCCCCGCCATGCGCTGCGCGGTGCAGATAAGCACCACCAGACATGCCAGAGCGACAAGAAGAAAAGCTTTACGCTGACGTGAAATCATAAACGCCTCAGTTAAATTTGAGGCTTATCTTAACGGGTGAAGGGGCAGAGTGCTGTAAAGAAGTGTCTGGGTGAGGAGCGGTGCAGCTTTTTCCCCTCACCTTAACCCTCCCACTTGGCGAGGGTTAAGGTGTCTATCAATCAATTATTAACCGGGATCACCGCGCCTTTATATTTGGTGCGGATCCAATCCTGAATCTCCTTCGAGTGCAGCACGTTCACCAGCGCCACGATATCCTTTTTCTTCTCGTCACCGCGATGCACGGTAATGATATTGGCATACGGGTTGTTCTCACCGCTTTCAACAGCGATAGGATCGTGTACCGGGTCCAGGCCTGCGTCGATGGCGTAGTTGGCGTTAATGACCACCGCCGCGCCTTCGTCGTTGTTGTACATCTGCGGCAGCAGCGACGCTTCAACGTTCGGCAGGAACTTCAGCTTTTTCGGGTTCTCAACGATATCGCTGATGCGTGCAGTAACTTTATCAATCCCTGGCTTGAGCTTAATCACGCCCTCTTTCTCGAAGATAGAGAGGATACGGCCTTCTTCTGACACCGCATCACGCATGATAATTTTGCCGCCTTCCGGCAGGTCTTTCAGCGATTTATATTTCTTAGAATAGATGCCGATGGGTTCGATATGAATCGCCCCGGCGCTGACGAAATCGAACTCTTTATCGCCCGCATGATCTTTCAGGACGCTGTTCAGATACGGAATGTGCTGGAAATAGTTCGCGTCGATTTCACGCCCGGCCAGCGCCGTGTTCGGCAGGATATAGTCCTGGAAACGTTTGATTTCCAGATCGATCCCTTCTTTAGCCAGAATCGGTTTTGCCTGCTCAAGGATTTCGGCATGCGGGACGTTAGACGCGCCCACGGTCAGGGTGTCGGCCCAGGCAGCAAAGCTCAGGGCGCTCAGGGTGGCGGCGGCAATCAGCGTCAGTGTTTTTTTCATGATGTGTAGTCCCAAAGAATTATCGTTTATCTAAAAGAGAAGTGACCACGTCGCCGCAGAACTGAATGATGAAGACGATGACCAGAATGGTGACCGTCGCCACCAGCGTGACGTCGTTATGGTTACGCTGGAATCCTTCCAGATACGCAAGATTGCCTAAGCCACCTGCGCCAATCACCCCGGCCATTGCGCTGTAACTCACCAGCGCAATCAGGGTGACGGTAATGCCCGAGACCAGCGCCGGGGAAGACTCCGGCAGCAGGACGCGAAAAATCAGGGTCGACAGACGCGCGCCCATCGAACGCGTGGCCTCAATCACCCCTTTGTCGACTTCACGCAGGGCAATTTCCACCAGACGCGCATAAAACGGGGCCGCACCGACAATCAGCGCCGGTAGGGCGGCATCCGCGCCGAGAATGGTGCCGACAACCGTCTTGGTGAACGGGATCAGCAGCACAATCAGGATGATGAACGGAATCGAGCGGAAAACGTTCACTACCACCGAAATCACGCTGTACACCGCCCGGTTGTGGAACAGGCCACCTTTGGCTGTCAGGAACAACGCCAGCCCCAGCACAATGCCCAGCACAAAGGTCGCGACCCCGGAAAAGGCGGTCATGTACAGCGTTTCCTGCGTCGCCGCCCAGAGGGCATCCAGGTCAAGATGCGGGAACCATTGTTCAGTCAAATTAGCCATGTTTAATCACCTCGCCGTCGATATCGCTGTGCTGCAAATCCGCGAGGATGTTGTTCAGCTGTTCATCAGTCGCCACCACGTGCAGCCAAAGCTGGCCGAACACGCCGTGCGCCGTTTGGGTCATTTTGCCGTGCAGAATGTTGAACGGCAGGCCATAACGTAGCGTCAACTCGCCCACGACCGGCTGATGCGTGCTGTGCCCGGTAAAGGTCAGCTTGATTACGCTGCCCTGCAAATCGTTCGCCAGCGCCGGATTAAACGCTTCGTCGTCAGCATACTGGCTCACCTGGCGCACAAACTGCTGGGTGATCGGCTGCTGCGGATGGGTAAAGACGCGGATAACCTCGCCCTCTTCCACTACGCGGCCATTCTCCATCACCGCCACCCGGTCGCAAATCTTGCGCACCACGTGCATTTCGTGAGTGATAAGCACGATAGTCAGGCCAAACCGACGGTTGATATCGAGCAGTAAATCGAGGATCTGATCGGTGGTTTGCGGATCGAGTGCCGACGTGGCTTCGTCGCACAACAGCACGTCCGGGCTATTCGCCAGCGCCCGCGCAATGCCCACCCGCTGTTTCTGCCCGCCGGAAAGCTGCGACGGATAGGCATGTTCGCGCCCGGTCAGCCCCACCAGTTCGATAAGCTCCGCCACGCGGGCCTTAATCTGTGCTTTCGGCGCTCCGGCGATTTGCATCGAAAAGGCGATGTTGTCGCTGACGGTGCGCGACCACAGCAGGTTGAAATGCTGGAACACCATGCTGATTTTCAGTCGGGCGCGGCGCAGGCTTTCCCCCTTCGCGGCTGAGATATCCTGGCCGTTAATGACCACGCTGCCGGAAGTCGGTTTTTCCAGGCCGTTCAGCAGGCGGATCAGGGTGCTTTTACCCGCGCCGCTGTAGCCGATAATGCCGTAAATCTGCCCCTGTTCGACCGTCAGACTGACGTCGTCCACGGCAGTGATGGGCGTTTTGCCGTGGTCAAAAATTTTGCGGATTTGGTTTAGTACAATCATTATTTTTAGATGTATAGAGCTATAGACGTCCAGACGGTAACATCACTTGTATGAATAACTCAACAACAAAATGCGCATATGGATATATCACGATGTGCTAACAGGCATTTTTGCGATTTGTCGCTGACAGTCACAACGACGCAGTGGTAATCTGCCAGCCACTCTGCGGGCCTGGAAGCTGAACCAACGCGCCATGAACAAACCAATTAAGCGACTGGAAATCATCAAGAATGCGATTGAGCTGGAGGATGAAGAGATCATCCACGGCCAGCTGTTGCAGTTAAAAAAAGAGGCGCTGGATGAGGGGCTAAAAGCTATCGTATCGGCGCTGGAGCATAAGCGCTATGCGGATGCGGTCGCAGCAATCGGGGCATGGTTGCAGAACCAGCGGGCGCTGACACCCTGGCAAGATCCGCGCATCGTGGCTCACAAGCTGGAGCTGAAAACGCTGGAGGCTGAGCGACAGGAATTGCTCGATCGTCGCAGCGCACGCATTCAGCGGCTGGATGAATTTAACGATCTGTACATGACCCGACTCGGACCATTGATGACCGAGATCCTGCGTCTGCGAAAAGTGCTGGCGGAAAAAACACTCCGCCGTCAGCTACGGGAAGGCAGCCGGAGTGAACCGATTGCCGAGGAGTCCGCCCGCCAGGCCGATGCCGCCAGTCAGGATTATGAATCGTATCGCCAGCGCCATCAGGAAGCCCAGCGCCACCAGGAGGCGCAGCAGCGTCTGGCGGAGTCAGACCGTCAGGAGCTGAAAAAGCTCTGGCGTCAGGCCAGTAAGCTGTGCCATCCGGATCTGGTGGATAATGAGCTGAAAGCCGAAGCAACGACGCTGATGGTGCGGCTCAATCAGGCGCGCCAGCAGGGCGATCTCAGCACGGTGCGGACGATCCTCGCCCGATTAATGAAAGGCCAGCAGCCGATGATGGCCAGCGAGCGGTTGAACAGCCTGGAGCGTCTGCGCGAACGGGTAGCCGAGATCCGCCAGCACATCAGCGCCCTGAAGCTGGAGCTGACCGGTCTGGAAAAAGAAGGCGCCTGGCAGCTGGTGACGACCCTTCGCGATCAGGAAGGCTATTTCCACCAGCAGGAGAAAGCGATGAGCAACACCATTCGCACCCTAGAGAGACAGATTTTTGACGCAGGATTTGATGAGGTGGCGTGATTCCCCCTCATTCTGGCCCTCTCCCATGAAGGGAGAGGGGGAACTGCAAACTACTTCTTATGCCAGTACGCCTGCGACCGCACCAGCTGCGGGTCCATCGCCTCGGTAACAAAACCATCAAGCAGCGCTTTCACCACCGCGCCTTCGCCGGTCAGCCAGAGGAAATAATCCTCCTGCGGCACGCTTAACGCCGCCAGTTTATCGGCTACCGCCTGCTGGCTGTGGCCCACCACCCAGTCAATTTCAAACCCGCTATCCGCCAGATAATCCTGATATGCGGCATCGGCTACGGTAACAATCGCCTTCACCTGCGGGCGCTGCGGTAACTGGCGCAGCGCGGCAAAACGACGTAGCAGCGCAGGCATTCCCGACTCATCACATACGTACAGCTGCCAGGCGTAATCCTCCGGTACTACCAGCGATCCGCGCGGGCCACCAATGGTCAGCGTGTCACCCACTTTGGCATTCACCGCCCACTGGCTCGCGACCCCGCCATCATGAATGAAAAAGTCATACGCCAGCTCATGCGTTTCGGCGTTGTACAGCGGCGTGTAATCCCGCGTCTGCGGACGCACCCCGTCGGCCCAGACAATGCCCTCGTCCGTCACGGTGGGGGGCGTGACACGGCTACCCTTTTCGGCAAAAAACAGCTTGGTGTGATCGTCAAATCCGGCTGAGGTAAAGCCTGCCAGCGCCTCGCCGCCCAGCACGATACGCTGAAAAGCCTGGCTGATGCGCTCCACGCGCAGGACGGTCAGCTCGCGAAAGCGTAGCTCATTGCGCACTCGCTTCGGGTATTTCTTCTGAGGGCTCGAAGGGGTCATAAGGTCATCTCATCATGTATTGTCATTGGTATTAATCGTAAATGATAATGATTTACAACAAAACCAAAAGTGCATGATGTGCGGTCTTTGCCCGATACTCCCTTCGTCAGGATTAATGCAGCACCGTGACCGCATCCTGCAAACGCCCGGCCCGGTGTTTAACCATCGCCGAGACGTGGGCGCTCTCCTCCACCAGCCCGGCGTTTTTCTGGGTAATAGCATCCAGCTCCGCCACCGCACGGGTGAGATCCGACAGCCCCGCCGCCTGCTCTGAAGTGGAAAGGCTGATTTGTGCAATCAGTCCGGTCACGTTGCGCACCTGGCTGACAATATCGTCCATGGTTTTACCCGCGGCATGAACCTGATCGGAGCCGGACTGCACCTTGCTGGCGCTGGCGTCGATCAGCTTGCGGATATCGTTCGCGGCGCTGGCACTGCGGCTGGCAAGATGGCGCACTTCACCCGCCACCACCGCGAAGCCTTTGCCCTGCTCCCCGGCACGCGCCGCTTCCACCGCCGCATTCAGCGCCAGAATATTGGTCTGGAAGGCGATGTCATTGATAAGCTTGGTGATCGAACCGATGCGCTGGGTGCTGTCGGCAATCTCATCCATGGTTTTTACCACCGTATGCATCGCCTGGCCGCCGTGCGTCGCCGCAGCACTCGCGGCATTGGACAGTTTGTCCGCTGCGGTCGCGGTTTCGGCATTGTTCTGCACCGAGGCCGCCATCTGGTTCATGGTGGTCACCGTCTGCTGCACGTTTTCTACCGTCTGGCGAGTGCGCTCGTTAAGGTCATTATTACCCTGCGCCAGCGTTTCACTGCCCTGACGCACGCTCGCCACCTGGCCAGATACATCATGGATTAGCCAGCGGCACATCAGTCCCAGCTGCCCGACCGAGCGTAAAATCAGCCCCAGTTCGTCGCTGCGATTCAGGTGTGTGACGCTGTTTCGCTCGCCGGTGGCGACGTTCAGCGCCTGACGGGCGACGTTCTCCACCGGGCGGACAATCTGCCATTCCATAACGGCGGTGCCGACCAGCAGCATCAGCGTGCTGACGCCAATGGCCAGCCCGTGCGCACCGGTGGCAAATAAGGAGGTGGTCAGCAGCAGCCACAGCAGCGTCATCAGCGCTCTCACCCGCCAGCGCAGCGCCATACCCGGTAATTTCCCCCACCAGCGCTGGCTCACCACCAGCCCTTTGCGAACCCGCCTGGTGCTGCGTCCTTCGTTCAGCGCTTTATACAGCGGTTCTACCGCGGCGATCTCTTCCGGCTGGGCTTTGGTGCGAATCGACATATAACCGCTGATTTTGCCGCCGCGCACCATCGGCACCGCGTTGGCGCGCACCCAGTAGTGATCGCCATTCTTGCGGCGGTTTTTGACGATCCCGCTCCACGGCTCGCCCTGTTGCAGGGTGGCCCACATATCGGCAAACGCCGCTTTGGGCATATCCGGATGACGCACCAGGTTATGCGGCTGCCCGGTCAGTTCCTCCAGGCGATAGCCGCTGACCTTCACGAAGGTGTCGTTGGCATGGGTGATATGGCTTTGCAGGTCGGTAGTGGACATTAAAGTGGTGTCATCGTCGAGCGCATAATCACGCTGCGTGACAATCAATGGAGCTGACATTTACGCGTCCTTGACTCATTTAGTGGTTATTAATTTTTCTCTTAATTGTTATTTCGGCGATAACCACTTTAACTTTAATTGTTAAAGTTGATGCAGATCGCAATTTGCGTTTAAGCCCCTAATTTTGGTGGGGCTTCAGACAGGTGCAACGACTGCACCACCATGAGGCAGCCGTTCAATAAAATGACCGTTTGATGAATTTATACTCAGGAGTAAAAACCGCCTAAATGTTATGAAAATGATTAAATTTTGTAACACAAGGCCCCGCACAGGCGTTTATCCCGATTTTATGGTTCCGCTCCTGACTGGCGTAATCCCTGCAATACTTAAATCAGTATCATGTGATACGCGGTGTACAGGAGCATATTTTGAACAGGTTACCTTCCAGCGCCTCGGCTTTAGCCTGCAGCGCGCACGCACTGAATCTCATCGAAAAGCGCACGCTTGACCATGAGGAGATGAAAGCTCTGAACCAGGAGGTCCGGGAGTACTTTAAAGAGCATGTGAATCCGGGGTTTTTAGAGTATCGAAAATCTGTTACCGCCGGCGGGGATTACGGAGCCGTAGAGTGGCAAGCGGGAAGCCTGAATACGCTTGTCGACACCCAGGGACAGGAGTTTATTGATTGCCTGGGTGGCTTTGGAATTTTCAATGTGGGGCACCGTAATCCAACAGTGGTTTCCGCCGTACAGAATCAGCTCGCCAAACAACCGCTTCACAGCCAGGAACTGCTCGATCCGCTGCGGGCGATGCTCGCCAAGACCTTAGCGGCGCTGACGCCGGGCAAACTGAAGTACAGCTTCTTCAGCAACAGCGGCACCGAGTCCGTCGAGGCGGCGCTCAAGCTCGCCAAAGCGTACCAGTCACCGCGCGGGAAGTTCACCTTTATTGCCACCAGCGGCGCGTTCCACGGTAAATCGTTGGGTGCGCTGTCTGCGACGGCAAAATCGACCTTCCGTAAACCGTTTATGCCGCTGCTGCCGGGCTTCCGCCATGTGCCGTTCGGGGATATCAACGCGATGCGCACCGTTCTGAGCGAATGCAAAAAGACCGGTGACGACGTGGCAGCGATTATCCTCGAGCCGATTCAGGGCGAAGGTGGGGTTATCCTGCCCCCGCAGGGTTATTTGCCCGCCGTGCGTAAGCTGTGTGATGAGTTTGGCGCGCTGCTTATTCTCGATGAAGTGCAAACCGGGATGGGCCGCACCGGCAAGATGTTCGCCTGCGAGCATGAAAACGTGCAGCCGGATATTCTGTGCCTGGCGAAAGCACTCGGCGGCGGTGTGATGCCGATTGGCGCGACGGTAGCGACCGAAGAAGTCTTCTCGGTGCTGTTCGACAACCCGTTCCTGCACACCACCACCTTTGGCGGTAACCCGCTGGCCTGTGCGGCCGCGCTGGCAACCATCAACGTGTTGTTGGAGCAGAACCTGCCCGCTCAGGCTGAACAGAAAGGTGACATGCTGCTGGACGGCTTCCGTCTGCTGGCGCGTGAATACCCGGATCTGGTGCAGGAAGCGCGGGGGAAAGGGATGCTGATTGCGATTGAGTTCGTTGATAACGAAATCGGCTACACCTTTGCCAGCGAGATGTTCCGCCAGCGCATTCTGGTGGCCGGCACGCTGAACAACGCCAAAACCATTCGCATCGAACCGCCGCTGACGCTGACCGTTGAACAGTGTGAGCAGGTGTTGAAAGCGACCGGTAAAGCGCTGGCCGCACTGCGGGTTTCCGTGGAGCAGGCCTGAAGATAGTTGCGTAAACCCAAGCCCGGTGGCGCTGCGCTTACCGAGCCTACAAACCCTGTAGGCCCGTGCAAACGTAGTGCCGCCGGGCTTTTATTATACGATACGTACGCCCGCAGGCATCGCACGTTCGGCGGTCAGCAGCACGCTTTCACTACCGTCGTCGGTTTCGGCGCACAGCAGCATACATTCCGACACTTCCCCGCGCATTTTCGCTTTCTGCAAATTACACAGCACCACCACTTGTTTACCCAACAGCTCGTCTTCCGCGTAATACGGGACCAGGCTGGTGACGGTTTGCAGTGTGCGCTCGCCGATATCAATCTGCACGATGTACAGCTTGTCGGCATTGCCGTGACGTTTCACCTCAATAATCTTGCCGGTGCGGATCTCCAGACGCGCAAAATCACCATAAGCTACCGTTTCCATACTCACCTCAAGTAAATATTTAGTAAAAATATCACAGCATATGCGGCCATCGCGATCAATGGATTTTTACTAAATACTTGGGATTCATTACAATGGCGGCAGACTAAACTTCAACTCTCGCGCTAAGGGACCCCATGGCAACACTGAAAGATATCGCAAAGGAAGCGGGCGTATCGCAGGCCACCGTGTCGCGCATTCTGAACGATGACCCGACCCTGAACGTCAAAGAAGAGACCCGGCATCGGATCCTCGAGATTGCCGAAAAGCTGGAATATCGCGGCAGCAGCGCGCGCAAAAGCCTGGTGCATCACGATGCCTGTCATCACGTGCTGGCGTTATACAGCTACCGCCAGGAGATGGAAATCAACGATCCCTACTACCTGGCTATCCGTCACGGGATAGAAACCCAGTGCGAAAAGCTGAATATCGGCCTGACTAACTGCTATGAAAATCAGGGGCTTCCTGATGTGAATCGGGTCAGCGGGATCCTAATTGTCGGCAAGCCTGCCCCGGAAATGCGTCAGGCGGCAGAAGCGCTGAGCGACAACATCTGCTTCATTGATTTTCACGAAGTCGGTTCCAGTTATGACTCGGTGGATATCGACCTGGTGCGCATCAGCAAAGAGGTTATCGATTTCTTCGTCGCCCAGGGCGTGCAGCGCATCGGCTTTATCGGCGGCCAGGACGAGCCAGGCAAAGCTGATATCCGCGAAAAAGCGTTCGTCGAGTATGGCCGCCTGAAGGGCGTGGTATCGGAAGACGATATCTGGCGCGGTGGATTTTCGAGTTCGTCCGGATATGAACTGGCAACCCAGATGCTGGCGCAAAACGATTTCCCGGAAGCGCTGTTTGTCGCCTCCGATTCCATCGCCATCGGCGTGCTGCGGGCTATTCATGAGAAAGGCCTCGCCATGCCACAGGACATTAGCCTGATCAGCGTCAACGACATCCCTACCGCCCGCTTTACCTTTCCGCCGCTGAGCACCGTACGCATCCATTCCGAAATGATGGGCAGCCAGGGTGTGAACCTGCTGCTGGAAAAATCGCGCGATGGCCGGGCGCTGCCGCTGCAGGTGTTTGTTCCCAGCCGTTTGAAGTTGCGCGGCACCACGCGTTAAGTCGTTTTTGCCCGGTGGCGCTTCGCTGACCGGGCGATTTTAATCCCCCTCTTTGAATCCCGCTTTTTTGTGATCCGCTTAACTCATTTCGGTTTTACTGATTTTATTTAGTAAAATTTTTACTAAACTCCCCAGCAATGATGTTTTACCCCACAGGGAGATGACATGAACCGCTGGGAGAATGTTCAGCTTACGCACGAAAACCGGCTACCGCCGCGCGCGTACTTTTTTGCTTACCACAATATCGACCAGGCCCGCACCTTTGCCCGCGAGGCCAGCAGTCATTTTCTGCTGCTGAGCGGTCAGTGGACGTTCCGTTATTTTGACCATCCGCTTGAAGTGCCTGAAGCATTTCCTCATCAGCTGATGAACGACTGGAGCCAGATTGCCGTCCCGTCGATGTGGCAACTGGAAGGACACGGTAAACTGCAGTACACCGACGAAGGCTTCCCCTTCCCGATTGACGTGCCGTACGTACCGAGCGCCAACCCAACCGGTGCCTATCAGCGCCTCTTCACCCTCGGTGAAAGCTGGGACGCACGCCAGACGCTGCTCAAATTCGACGGGGTGGAAACCTATTTAGAGGTCTACGTTAACGGCCACTACGTCGGTTTCAGCAAAGGCAGCCGCCTGACCGCCGAGTTCGATATTTCGCCGTACGTTCACGCGGGCGATAACCTGCTGTGCGTCAAAGTGCTGCAATGGGCCGATTCCACCTACGTCGAAGACCAGGACATGTGGTGGACGGCGGGAATTTTCCGCGACGTGTATCTTGTTGGCCGCCCACTTAACCACATCGACGATTTCACCATCCGCACCGTGTTCAACGACGACTACTGCGATGCCACTCTCTCCTGTTCAGTCGAGCTGGAAAACCTGACCACTCAGGCGGAAAACGTCACCCTCGAATACCGACTTTTCGACGGCGAACAGTGCCTGTATCAGGGCACGGCCGATAGCCGCGTGGCGCAGCGACAAACGCTCGATTTCAGCGTTGACGTCAAGCAGCCGAAGCAGTGGTCAGCCGAAACGCCGCACCTTTATCACCTCGTGTTGACGTTGAAAAATGCCGCTGGCGAGGTGCTGGAAGTGGTGCCGCAGCGCGTCGGCTTCCGCGACATTCAGGTGCGCGACGGCCTGATGCGGATCAACAATCAGTACGTAATGCTGCACGGCGTCAATCGCCACGATAACGATCATCTAAAGGGCCGCGCGGTGAGCATGGATCGGGTCGAGAAAGATCTGATCCTGATGAAGCAGCACAACATCAATTCGGTCCGCACCGCCCACTATCCGAACGATCCGCGCTTTTATGAGCTGTGCGATATTTACGGCCTGTTCGTGATGGCGGAAACCGACGTCGAATCCCACGGTTTCGCCAACGTCGGCGATTTGAGCCGAATCACCGACGATCCTACGTGGGAAGGCGTATACGTCGAGCGCATCGTGCGCCACGTTCAGGCGCAGAAAAACCATCCGTCGATTGTCATCTGGTCACTCGGCAACGAATCCGGCTACGGCTGTAATATTCGTGCCATGGCGAAGGCCTGCAAAGCGCTGGATCCAACCCGGTTAATACATTACGAAGAGGACCGCGACGCTGAAGTGGTGGATATCATCTCCACCATGTACACCCGCGTACCGCTGATGAATGAGTTCGGTGAATACCCGCATCCGAAGCCACGCATCATCTGCGAATATGCCCATGCAATGGGCAATGGCCCCGGCGGCCTGAACGAATACCAGAATGTATTTTATCGCCACGACTGCCTGCAAGGGCACTACGTCTGGGAGTGGTGCGATCACGGTATTCAGGCGCAGGACGCCGACGGCAATACGTTTTACCAGTACGGCGGTGATTTTGGCGACTACCCGAACAACGCCAACTTCTGCCTCGATGGCCTGATTTATTCCGATCAAACCCCAGGCCCAGGGCTGAAGGAGTACAAACAGGTGATCGCCCCGGTAAAAGTCCACGCCGTTGACCTCGCGCGCGGCGAGCTGCGGGTGGAAAACAAGCTGTGGTTCAGCACGCTGGACGATTACACCCTGCGGGTGGAGGTCAAAGCCGAAGGCGAACTCATTAGCAGCCAGGCGCTGAAAATCAGCGATCTTCCGGCCAACAGTAGCCGCACGGTGACGATTGCCCTGCCCGAAACCGATGGCCGTGAAAGCTGGCTCAACGTGTACGTCAGCAAAGATTCGGCGACTCGCTACAGCGAAGCACATCACCCGATTGCGCAGTACCAGTTCGCGCTGGCCCCGCGCACGTTGAGGGCAATGCCGTGGCTTTCCGATAGCGCCACGCCGCTGGTTATCCGCGACGAACGCCTGGCCTGCACCGTCAGCGGCCATAACTTCCGCATGGTGTTCTCACGCCTGAGCGGCAAGCTGGCGTCATGGCAGGTCAACGGCGAGGAGCTGATTGCCAAACAGGGAGAAATCACTTTCTTCAAGCCGATGATTGATAACCATAAACAGGAATACGAAGGCCTGTGGCAACCTAATCATCTGCAAATCATGCAGGAACATCTGCGCGCCCTGCGCGTCGAGCGCGACGGCGACTCGGCGTGTGTCATCAGCGACACCGTCATCGCCCCACCGGTATTTGATTTCGGCATGCGCTGCAGCTATCGCTGGCGTATAAGCCCGGCGGGCGCGCTGAGCATCGAACTGGCGGGTACGCCCTACGGCGAGTATCCACACATTATCCCGTGCATCGGCTTCAGCCTCGGCATCAACGAGAGCCTCAACCAGGTGACGTACTACGGGCGCGGGCCGGGAGAAAACTACCCGGACAGCCAGCAGGCCAACCTGATTGACGTCTGGCGCAGCGATGTGGACGCGATGTTCGAGCCCTATCCGTTCCCACAAAACAACGGCAACCGCCAGCAGGTGCGCTGGGTCGCGCTGACCAATCGTAACGGCCGCGGCCTGTTAGCAGTGGCGCATCAGCCGATTCACTTCAGCGCCTGGCCGTACAGCGCCGAGGCGATTCACGCCGCGCGCCACTGCAACGAACTGGTACGCAGCGGGCACATCACGCTGAATCTTGACCACCAGTTGCTGGGGCTTGGGTCGAACTCCTGGGGCAGCGAAGTGCTGGACAGCTGGCGCGTGCGGTTCGAGGCGTTCCGCTACGGTTTCACCCTGCTGCCCGCCAGCGGCAACGTCGCAAGCCAGGCGTTTCATCTGACTCCCTCTACCGCCGAACGTGAGGCCGAATAATGGAAATTATTAACAACCTGGAACAGTTTACCCAACGCTATCACGGTGGTCGCAAATGGCAGCGCTGCGTGGAAGCCATCCGCAATATCGACCACATTCGCCCCGGTGTGGCGCATTCCATCGGTGATTCGCTGAGTTATCGGCTGACCACCGACACCACCACTGATGCGCTATTTCTCGGCCATCGGCGCTATTTTGACGTCCACTACTACCTTCAGGGCGCGCAAAAAATCGAATACGCGCCGAAAGCGCAATTGCAGGTGGTGGAGTGCTATCGCGATGAAACCGACCGCGAATTCCTCAAAGGCTGCGGCGAAACCGTGCAGGTGCACGAAGGGCAAATGGTTATCTGCGATATCGACGAAGCCTACCGCTTCATCAGTGACGGGGCGGTAAAAAAGGTCGTGCTGCGGGTCACCGTAGAAGACGGCTATTTCCATAACAAATAAAAAATATCCGGCGGCGCCAATGTAGCGCCGCTATCCTCCCTGTACCCGGAGAGTCAAAATGTCAGAGTCAAAGCGTAATACCATCGGCAAGTTCGGCCTGCTGTCGCTGACCTTCGCCGCCGTGTTTAGTTTTAACAACGTCATCAACAATAATATCGAGCTGGGACTGGCGTCCGCGCCAATGTTTTTCCTGGCAACGCTGTTTTACTTTATTCCGTTCTGCTTGATCATCGCCGAATTTGTTTCACTGAATAAAAACTCCGAGGCTGGCGTTTATGCGTGGGTGAAAAGCTCACTCGGTGGCCGCTGGGCATTTATTACCGCCTACACCTATTGGTTTGTGAATCTGTTTTTCTTTACCTCGCTATTACCGCGCGTCATAGCCTACGCCTCGTATGCGTTTCTCGGCTATGAGTACATTCTGACGCCGTTTACTACCGTGGTGCTGAGCTTGGTGCTGTTTGCCTTCTCGACGTGGGTATCGACCAACGGCGCAAAAATGCTCGGGCCGATAACCTCCGTAACCTCAACGCTAATGCTGTTGCTGACCTTGTCTTATATTCTGCTGGCCGGCGCGGCGCTGCTCGGCGGCGTGCAACCGGCAGATCCGATCACCGTCGAGGCGATGATCCCCAACTTTAACTGGGCGTTCCTCGGCATAACCACATGGATCTTCATGGCCGCAGGCGGTGCCGAATCGGTGGCGGTGTACGTCAACGACGTCAAAGGCGGATCGAAATCCTTCGTGAAAGTGATCATCCTCGCCGGGATCTTCATTGGCGTGCTTTATTCCATCTCCTCGGTGCTGATCAACGTCTTTATCAGCAGCAAAGAGCTGAAGTTTACCGGTGGTTCAGTGCAGGTATTCCACGGCCTGGCGGTCTGGTTTGGGCTGCCGGAAGTGCTGATGAACCGCTTCGTTGGCTTAGTGTCGTTCACCGCCATGTTTGGCTCGCTGCTGATGTGGACGGCCACACCGGTGAAAATCTTCTTCTCGGAAATCCCGTCTGGCATCTTCGGTAAAAAGACCGTGGCGCTGAATGAAAACGGCGTTCCAGCTCGCGCGGCGTGGATCCAGTATCTGATCGTCATTCCGCTGATGATTATCCCGACCATGGGATCGAATACCGCGCAGGATCTGATGAATACGGTGATTAATATGACCGCCGCCGCCTCGATGCTGCCGCCGCTGTTTATTATGCTGGCCTACCTCAACCTGCGTCGCAAACTCGATCATCTGCCGCGTGATTTTAAAATGGGATCGCGCACCACCGGCATGGTGATGGTGTCGATGCTGATTGTGATTTTCACCATTGGCTTTATTGCCTCCACCTTTCCGACCGGCGGCAATATTCTGACCATTATTTTCTATAACGTCGGTGGGATTGTGATTTTCCTCGGCTTCGCCTGGTGGAAATACAGTAAATACGTCAAAGGATTATCTAAAGAAGAACAACAAATTGAAGCCGCACCCGCGTCGACAGTTTCCTGAAGGAACCTGGATCCTTAAATGAAAATAACACCCTCTATTTACGGGGCACTCGCTGCCCTCTCTTTTTGCAGCCCAGCGCTGGGCGCAGAGGATATTCGTCCGGCGGAGCATGACGATACCCGCACACCGGAACTCAGCGCCACGTCATTTCGTTTTTATGGCGAGCTGGGCATCGGCGGCTATATGGACCTTGAAGGCCCGGAGAAACACAAATACAGCGATGGCACCTATATCGAAGGCGGTCTGGAAATAAAACACGGCCCGTGGTTCGGCCTGATTTATGGCGAAGGCTGGACCGTACAGGCCGACAGTCAGGGTAATGCCTGGGTTCCTGATCACGGCTGGGGCGGTTTTGAGGGCGGCCTGAACCGTCTTTACGGCGGCTATCGTACCGACGACAACACCGAAATCATGCTCAGTGTGCGCCAGGATTCCTCGCTCGATGACCTGCAATGGTGGGGCGATTTCACGCCAGATTTGGGCTACGTCATCCCCAACACCCGCGACATTATGTACGCCCTGAAAGTGCAAAACCTGACGGGCAAACTGCGCTACAGCGTGACCGCCACCCCCGCCGGGCATCATGACGAAAGCAAAGCCTGGCTGCATTTTGGCAAATACGACCGCTACGACGATAAGTACACCTATCCAGCGATGATGAACGGCTATCTGCAATACGAGTTTATCGACGGCGTGACGTGGATGAACGGCCTGGAAGTGACCGACGGCACCGGGCAGTTATTCCTCACCGGACTGCTGTCGCCGCACCTGGCGGCCCGCGCCTGGCATCACACCGGACGCGCAATGGGGCAGGACGTGCCGGGCACCGAAACCGGCTTTATGGCCAGTGCAATGATTGAACCGCTTAAAGGCCTCTATTTCTCCACGGCCTGGAGTTACGCAAAACATCGCCCGGATCACGACGCCGATGAAACCACGTCGTTTATGCAGTTCGGTATCTGGTATGAATACGGCGGCGGGCGTTTTGCCACTGCCGCTGATAGCCGCTGGTACATGAAAACGGCCTCCGGCGACCCGAGCGACCAGGTTTTCCTGATGCAATACTTTTACTGGTAACAAGGACTGAGACACCATGAAACTGACGACCTCTCTCGCCCCGCTGGCCTGCGCCCTGCTGCTTAGCCTGTCGGCGCACGCAGCCACCGCCGATGACTATAAAAACGTGATTAACCGCGTCGGTGCGCCGCAGTACATGCAGGATTTTGACAGCGACGAGCATCAGCGCTTCAGCCCGTTCTTCGATCTGGGGGCGTGGCACGGGCATTTGCTGCCCGACGGCCCGGCGACGATGGGTGGTTTTCCCGGCCCGGCACTGCTGACCGAAGAATACATCAACTTTATGGCCACCCATTTTGACCGCCTGACGGTGTATCGCGGCGGCAAAAAAGTCGATTTCACGATGCAGGCCTGGAGCCTTCCCGGTGCGTTGAAACAGACGCTTACCGCCCCCGGGGTGAAGATTGAGATGACCCTGCGTTTCGCCAGTCCGCGCACCTCACTCTTAGAAACGAAAATCACCAGCGACGCCCCGCTGCTGCTGCAATGGGACGGCGAACTGCTGGAAAAACTGGAGGCTAAAGAGGGCAAAGCGGTTTCCGACAAAACCATCGACGGCGCTTTCCCGGACTACCAGCGCCGCCTGGTCGCCACCCGCGATGGGGTGAACGTGACCTTCGGCAAAGTGCGTTCCACCTGGGATCTGCTGACCTCCGGCGCGTCGCAGTATCAGGTGCATAAATCGATTCCGGTCGAGACCGTCGTCGACGGTCATCATTTTACCAGCACCGCCCGCGTCAACGGCTCGACCACACTGTGGACCACTTATTCTCACCTGCTGACCGCCGAGGACGTCAGCCGCGAGAAGATGCAAATTCGCGATATCCTCGCCCGACCTGCGCACTTTATGCTCGCTTCACAGCAGCGTTGGGAAGGGTATCTGCAGCGCGGGCTGAGCAACCCGGACGCCACCGCAGAGCAAACGCGGGTGGCGGTGAAAGCTATCGAAACCCTGAACGGCAACTGGCGTTCACCGGGCGGTGCGGTGGCGTTCAATACCGTCACGCCATCGGTCACCGGGCGCTGGTTCTCCGGCAACCAGACCTGGCCGTGGGATACCTGGAAACAAGCGTTTGCGATGGCGCATTTCAACCCGGAGATTGCCAAAGACAACATCCGCGCGGTGTTCTCCTGGCAGGTGAAAGCCGACGACAAAGTGCGTCCACAGGATGTGGGCTTTGTGCCGGATCTGATCGCCTGGAACCTGAGTCCGGATCGCGGTGGCGACGGCGGTAACTGGAACGAGCGCAACACCAAGCCGAGCCTGGCGGCGTGGTCGGTAATGGAGGTGTATAACGTCACTAAAGACCAAAAGTGGCTGGAGGAGATGTACCCGAAACTGGTGGCCTATCACGACTGGTGGCTGCGCAATCGGGATCATAACCACAACGGCGTGCCGGAGTACGGCGCGACCCGCGATAAAGCGCATAACACCGCCCGCGGCGAGATGCTCTTTACGGTGAAAAAAGGCGATAAAGAGCAGACCCTTTCCGGGCTGAAAAATTACGCCAACACCGTCAGCAAAGGCCAGTACGACAGCCTGCAAATTCCGGCCCAGGTGGCGGCCTCCTGGGAATCCGGGCGCGACGACGCGGCGGTATTTGGCTTTATCGACAAAGAGCAACTCGATAAATACGTGAAAAATGGCGGCAAGCGCAGCGACTGGACGGTGAACTTCGCCGAAAACCGCGATAAAGACGGCACCCTGCTCGGCTATTCGCTGCTGCAGGAATCCGTCGACCAGGCGAGCTACATGTATAGCGATAACCGCTATCTGGCACAGATGGCGAAAATCCTCGGCAAAAACGACGCCGCCGGGCATTACAGCCAACTGGCGGATAAACTCGCGGACTACATCAATACCTGCATGTTCGACGCCAAATCGGGTTTTTATTACGACATTCGCATCGAAGATAAACCGCTGATCAATGGCTGCGCGGGCAAACCTATCGTCGAGCGCGGTAAAGGTCCGGAAGGCTGGTCGCCGCTGTTTAACGGTGCGGCCACCCAGGCGCACGCCGATGCGGTGGTGGCGGTGATGCTCGACCCGAAAGAGTTCAACACCTTTGTGCCGCTGGGCACCGCCGCACTGACCAGCCCGGCGTTTGGCGCAGATATCTACTGGCGCGGTCGGGTGTGGGTCGATCAGTTCTGGTTTGGCCTGAAAGGGATGGAACGCTACGGGCATCGCGATGCGGCGTTGAAACTGGCGGATAACTTCTTCCAACACGCCAAAGGGCTGACCAGCGATGGGCCGATTCAGGAAAACTACAACCCGCTGACCGGAGCGCAGCAGGGTGCGCCGAACTTCTCATGGAGTGCAGCGCATTTGTATATGTTGTATAACGATTTTTTCCGTAAGCAGTAACGTATGTCGCCCGGCGGCGCATTGCTTGCCGGGCCTACGTCTCGCCTTAAACCTCCGGTAACAACCCGACAAAGCTGCGTTTCTTACGCGGCTCCGACATCATCTCATCGAGCTTTTCCACACACGCCAGATAGTGCGATGTCTTCTTGTGCGCCAGCACCGCCGCCTCATCTTTATAGGCTTCGTAGATAAAAAACCGGGTCGCTACGTCCGGGTCCTGCAACACGTCAAAACGCACATTGCCCGGCTCGGTCAACGCCCCTTCATGGTTGGCGCGAAACACGTCGAGGAACTCGTCTACTCGTTCAGGTTTGATGTTGATCTCCACCAGCGTCACGTTCATGGCTGCTCTCCCTGTTTTTCTTCCTGCCAGAACTGATACGCCTCGCGAGCGCTCAGGTTCTCATGCACCACTTTTTTCACCGCTTTCAACATCGCCAGCGGCGCGCTGGACTGGAAGATATTGCGCCCCATGTCGACGCCGGATGCCCCCTGGTCGATAGCGCGCCAGCACATGTCGAGCGCCTCGTCTTCCGGCAGCTTTTTGCCGCCCGCAATCACAATCGGCACCGGACAGCTGGCGGTCACTTTTTCAAAGCCCTCTTCCACGAAGTAGGTTTTGACGAAGGTCGCCCCCATTTCTGCGGCGATACGGCTCGCCAGCGAGAAATAGCGCGCATCACGGGTCATCTCTTTCCCGACGCCGGTCACCGCCAGCACCGGCATTCCGTAGCGGTTGCCTGCGTCCACCAGTTTGATGATGTTGTTGATCGACTGATGTTCGTGCTCGCTGCCGATATAGACCTGCGCCGCTACCGCCGCCACGTTGAGGCGCAGCGCGTCTTCCATCGCCACCGCCACGCACTCGTTCGACAGCTCGCTCAATATCGAGTTACCGCCCGAGGCACGCAGCACCACCGGTTTGTTGGTCGCCGCGGGCACCTGGCTTCGCAGGATACCGCGCGTACACATCAGCACGTCGGTTTCAGCAAACAGCGGCGCAATCGACAAATCAATGCGCTCAAGCCCGGTGGTTGGTCCCTGAAAATAGCCGTGGTCAAACGCCAGCATCACCGTGCGGTTGCTGTGTGGATTAAAAATCCTCGCCAGCCGCGACTGCATGCCCCACTCCAGCGAGCCGCAGCCTTTCAGGGCATACAGCGCATTTTTCTGCGGGCGGTCGAGCCCGAAATCTTTCCCGTCTTTGATATCGTCTAAATCAGCCATTCTCCCCTCCCTCAGAAATCGTATTTGCCAATATTCTCTTTGGTGAAGACCACGCGTTCCGGCAGCAACACAATGCCGTTGCCCTTGGCCTCATACTGATAGCCCTGCACGCTGTTCGGCTCCACTTTGAGGTCACCGATATCTTTCACCGCTACGCTGTCACCCACGTTCAAATCGCCTTTTTTCAGCAGATGATTGGCCACGTTCACCGCGATGTTGCCCTGCTCGACCACATCCCACAGACCGAAGGCTTTCACCGTGCCGCGCTCTACGTAAGGCCGCATCACGTTTGGCGTGCTGAAGCCCACAATCGCCACGCCCTGGCGTTTAAGGTTTTCCGCCGCCTGTGCCGCCGCCGGTAACGCGTTGGCATCCGGGGCGATGATGGCGTCTAAATCCGGATAGGCTTTGAGAATGCCTTCGGCGGTTTGCAGCGATTTGGTGGCATCGTTATAGCCAAACTGGGTGGTCACCACCTGCCACTGCGGATGATCTTTGGCGATTTTGGCCTTCGCCTCTTTCACCCACTGGTTCTGGTCGGTAACGGTAGGGCTGGAGTAGAAGAACGCCACTTTGGCATCCGCTTTGGTGACCTGTTTGCCCGCCATGTCGACCAGTAAACCGCCGAGCTGTTGCGGTGTACCCTGGTTGATGTAAATGCTGCGGCATTCCGGTTTCGTGTCGGAATCCCAGGTCAGGACTTTCACCCCGCGCTGCATCGCGCGTTTCAGCGCCGGGCACAGGCCGTCTGGCGATACCGCCGAGACGATAATGGCGTTGTAACCCTGGTTGACGAAGTTGTTGATGAGCTGAACCTGACCGGAGACGCTCGGCTCAGTTGGGCCATCGTAGGTGACGTCTACCCCGAGCTGTTTACCCGCCTCTTTCGCGCCGTTACCGCCGCTGGTGAAGAAGCCGACCCCCACCAGTTTCGGGATAAAGGCGATTCTGTCCGCCGCCTGCACGGCAGCCACGCTCATTGCCAGCGCCAGGGCGCTCAGTTGCACACACCGTTTTGCTTTCATTTCATGCTCCGATTGTTTTGCGCGAAACCAGCCGACGCCACACCGTGCGCACCCCTTCACGATGCAGGCTCAGCGAACGTCCCATCACTACCACCACCAGCAGCGCCCCGGAGAGCGCACTCGACACCTGGTTGGGAATACCGACCATCTGTAAACCCTGTTGCAGATACCCCACCAACAGCGCAGCCAGGGCCGTACCGATAACCGATCCCGAGCCGCCGTAGATATTGGCCCCGCCGAGCACCGCCGCCGTCAGCGCGGGCATCAGCAAATCGCGACCTAAATCAGAACGGGCCGAACCGAAATAGGAGACCAGCACCAGCGCCGCAATGGCCGACGCCAACCCCACCAGGCCATACAGCACGTAAGGCATACCGTTGACCGACAGCGCCGCGTAACGCGCGGCGCGCGGGTTTTGTCCGAGTAAAAAGAGATGACGACCAAAGCGCCCGCGATGCGCGAGCAGCCAGAAGAAAAAGGTGATAACGATAAACAGCACCAGCGGGACCGGCAGGCCGAACAGCGTGAGATTGGCGAAGGCGGTGAAGCTGTCCGGGAAGCCGCCAATACCTTCGTAGCCCGTCGCCCCCGCCATGCCGGAAAGCAGCAGCGCCGCGCCGCCGTAGAGATACAGCGTGCCCAGGGTGATAACCAACGGGCTAATGCCGGTGTAATGGATCAGCGCCGCGTTCACCACCCCGCACAGGAGGCCCACCAGCAGGGTGAGCGGAATCGCGACGCTCATCGGCCAGCCCACCTGGGTCATCACCCCCAGTGCAATCGCGCACAGGCCGATGGTTGAGCCGAGCGAAATGTCGATCCCGCCGCTGATGATCACCAGCGTCAGCGGCAGCGCCACAATGCCGATGCAGATGAAATCGCTGGTGCTGAATAGCAGCATATTCACGTCGAGCATTCGCGGGTTGGCAGCGCCAAACAGGACGATTTCCAGCACCAGTAGTATTAGCAGCGCGCTTTCCCAGTTCAGCTTCATTTACGCCACCTCTTTGTTTTTACGCTTCGGAAACGGGGCGACGTGCGTCCCGCCTTTATTACCTGGCTGGAAACGGCTGTATTTCAGCGCGCGCTGATGGCGGGTCAGCGCCTGACGCAGACGTCCGTCGAGCACCAGCACGCCTAACAGCACCAGCCCGGCGATGAAATCGTTCCACCATGCCGGGAGCTTAAACAGCACCAGTACGGTGTCGATTTGGGTCAGGAAGAAAGCCCCGAGGAAAGCCCCCATCAGCGTGCCGGTGCCGCCGAGCAGTGAAACCCCGCCCAGCACGCAGGCGGCGATGGCTTTCATCTCCAGCCCGCTGCCGGTCTGATTTGGCACGAAACCGATTTGTGCGGCAAAAATAATTCCACCGCAGGCGGCGAGCATCCCGTTGAAGGTAAAGGCCAGCATTCGGGTGCGGTTCACGCCCACGCCGAGCTGGCGTGCGGCGGCAAGATTGTCGCCCACCGCATAAAAATCACGGCCAAAGGTGGTGCGCGCCAGTCCCCATACGCCCGCCAGGAGTAGCGCCAGCACCAGCCAGCCCAACGGGGAAATGCCAATAAAGGCAGGTTCAGACAGTGATTTCAGGCTGTCCGGCAGCCCTTCAATCCATTTGCCTCCGGTCCACAGCAGCATAATGCCGCGGTACAGCCCGAGCGTACCGAGCGTGGCCACAATCGCCGGAATGCGCAGCCCGACCACCAGCAAACCGTTAAACGCCCCGGCCAGCGCGCCAATGGCCAGCGCGAAGGCTATCGCCAGCGGCAGGCCGTACCCGCTGTTGAGCGCCACGCCGACGGCGATGGCACTCAGCCCCACCGTCGAGCCAACAGACACGTCGATATTGCGGGTCAACATCACCAGCGCGGCCCCCAATGCCAACAGGCAGAGGATTTGCGAGCTGGAAAAAATCATCGCCAGGGTTTGCAGGCTAAAGTACGCCGGATTGAGCGCCACCAGCACCGCGAACAGCGCCAGAATGGCGAGGAAGGCGCTGAGTTCGCGGTTTTTCAGCAACGTTTTCATACCTGCCCTCCAAAGGCTAAGGTCATCATCCGATCGACGCTCAGCGCCTGTTTCGCCAGTTCTCCGCTCAGTCGCCCCTGATGCATCACCAGTACCCGATCCGCCAGGCCTGGAAATTCATCGAGATCGCTGGAGATCATCAGTACCGCCACGTTTTGCGCCGCTACGCTTTTCAGCAGCTGATAGATATCCGCCCGGGCGGACACGTCCACCCCGCGCGTCGGTTCATCGACGATCAGCAACAGCGGATTAGCCTCCAGACAACGGGCCAGCAGCACCTTTTGCTGATTACCGCCGGAGAGCGTGCGTACCGGCTGATCCGCATCATTGAGCTTGATCCCCAGCGCCCGGTGATAACGCTCGACCACCGCCGCTTCGCGCTTATTTTCCTGCCACAGCGATGGCTGGTTGAACATCACCGTGTTCCAGCGCACCGGCGCATCGAGAAACAGGCCCGATACCTGACGGTCTTCCGGGAGATACACCAGGCCGCTGGCGAGCCGCGCGCGGGTGCTGTCCCCGCCTATCTCCCGATTTTCGAGCCAGATACGCCCGGCTCTCACCGGCCGCAGGCCATACAGCGTTTCGGCAAACTCGGTACGTCCGGACCCAACCAGCCCGGCCAGGCCGACGACCTCCCCGGCGTGGATTTCGAGGCTCAAATCGATGAACCCTTCCCCGGTCAGACTCTCCACCCGCAGCACCGGAAAATCCTGCGCCTGGGTGCGGCGGTTACCCGGCAGCGCCAGCCACAGTTTTTGCGTGTCGCTTAGGGAGGCGTCACGGCTGACCGGCGTCATGGCGGCGATAAGCTCAGCGTCAGTGTGATCTGCGGTGTTGCCACTGAGCACCACCGCCCCGTCGCGCATCACCGACACGTGGCTGGCAAGGGCGCGGATCTCCGGCAGCTTGTGGGAAATAAAAACAATCCCCACGCCGAGGGCCTGCAAGGCACGAACCTGGCGGAACAATCGTTCCGTTTCGCCGGGCGTTAAGGAGGCAGTAGGTTCGTCGAGGATCAGGATCTGCGCGTCACGCATCAGGCCGCGCAGGATCTCCACCATTTGCTGATCCGCCACTTCCAGGGTGCTGGCCGTGGCCTGCAAATTGAGCTGGCAGTTGAGCTGCTGCAATTTTTCCGTCAGCCTGGCGTCACTATCCTGACTTCGCGGCAGGCGAAACAGGATGTTTTCCCGGACTGTTAAATTGGGAAACAGCATCGGCTCCTGCGGCACCAGGTAGATCCCGAGCTGGTGCGCCTGACCGGGATTCAGGCGTGCAAACGCGGTGCCGTTGATCCGAAGTTCGCCCTCGTCCGGGGTTTCTACGCCAGCGACGATCTTCATCAACGTCGATTTTCCCGCGCCGTTGCCGCCCATCAGGGCATGCACCTGCCCGGAATAGAGCGTGAAATCAATGCCCTTTAGCACGGCGACGCCGGAGTACTGCTTGCGAATGCTACGGGCTTCAATCAGTGCCTTCATCGTCGCGCCTCGTTTGAACAAATGATTTTTAGATTTAATAATGTTCAAAAGCGTAGACCCTGAACTATATTTACAACCGTGCAAGGATCACAGTTTTCGTCTTTCGGGAAACCCGGTGCGGGCTGTCAGCAACGAAAGACTGGTTTTGCCAGTGACTTCACATTTTCTGTCCGCGCGACTGCGAACATATGATCTAGATTTTTATAAGAGTTCACTTTATGAGCGAAAAACGCATTACGGAAGAGAGCCGCTACGCCGGGCTGGCGCTGGCGGAAGAAGAACTGGTGGCCCGGGTGGCCTGGTGCTATTACCACGACGGCCTGACCCAGAACGACATTGGCGAACGGCTCGGCCTGCCGCGCCTGAAGATTTCGCGGCTGCTGGAAAAGGGGCGTCAGTCGGGGGTGATCCGCGTTCAGATCAACTCCCGTTACGAAGGCTGTCTGGCGCTGGAAACTGAATTACAGAAGCGCTTCGATTTGAAGATTGCCCGCGTACTGCCTGCCCTGAACACCTCGCCGATGAACGTCCGGCTCGGCATTGGGGCCGCACAATCGTTGATGGGCGTGCTCCAGCCGGGCCAGTTGCTGGCGGTGGGATTTGGTGAAGCGACCATGAGCTGTATTCAGCATCTGAGCGGGTTTATCGGTTCGCAGCAAATCCGCCTGGTGACCTTATCGGGCGGCGTCGGGCCGTACATGACCGGTATCGGTCAGCTGGACGCGGCCTGCAGCGTGAGCATGATCCCGGCCCCGTTGCGGGTGTCGTCCCCGGAAGTGGCGGAGATCCTGAAGCGTGAATCCAGCGTACGCGATGTGATCCTCGCGGCGGGGGCAGCAGATGCCGCCGTGGTCGGGATCGGCGCTATCGATCAGCGACGTGACGCGACGATCCTGCGCTCCGGCTACATCAGCGAAGGCGAACAGCTGATGTACGCCCGCAAAGGTGCGGTCGGCGACATTCTCGGCTATTTCCTGCAGGCCGACGGACAACGGGTGGAAGGGCTGGATATCCACCGCGAACTGCTTGGCGTGACGCTCGAGGAGCTGGCGCAGCTGCCAACCATCGTCGGTGTCGCCGGGGGAGAAGAAAAAGCGCAGGCCATTTACGCCGCCCTGGTAGGCAAGCGTATTAACGGCCTGGTAACGGAAGAGACAACAGCACGCGCGGTGCTGTCGCTGGCGGGTTAACCGCTGCGCGCCGCGCGATAACAGCGAGGCGCACGTCATGAGTTACCTTTTAGCGTTGGACGCAGGCACCGGCAGCATTCGGGCGGTGATTTTCGACCTTGCAGGCCGCCAGGTGGCGGTCGGTCAGGCGGAATGGAAACACCTGAGCGTTGAGAATGTCCCTGGATCAATGGAGTTTGACCTCGGCACTAACTGGCAGCTGGCCTGCCAGTGCATCCGCCAGGCGCTGGAGCGGGCGCAGCTCAGCGCCGCCGATCTTCAGTCCGTCGCCTGCTGTTCAATGCGCGAAGGCATCGTGCTGTACGACAGCAACGGCGAGGCCATCTGGGCCTGCGCCAACGTCGACGCCCGCGCCAGCCGCGAAGTCTCTGAGCTGAAAGAGATCCACGATTACCGCTTTGAATCCGAAGTGTATGAGGTGTCCGGCCAGACGCTGGCGCTGTCGGCGATGCCGCGCCTGCTGTGGCTCGCCCATCATCGACCAGATATCTATCGCAACGCCGCGACCATCACCATGATCAGCGACTGGCTGGCGGCGAAGCTTTCCGGCGAGCTGGCGGTGGATCCGTCCAATGCGGGCACCACCGGGATGCTCGATCTGTTCAGCCGTGACTGGCGTCCGGCGCTGCTCGACATGGCCGGGCTGCGAGCCGATATCCTGTCTCCCGTCAAAGAAACCGGCACCGTACTGGGGGCGGTAACCCAGCAGGCGGCGCAGCAATGCGGCCTGCGCGCGGGCACGCCGGTGGTGATGGGCGGCGGCGACGTGCAACTGGGCTGCCTGGGATTAGGCGTGGTAAGACCGGGGCAAACCGCAGTGCTGGGCGGTACTTTCTGGCAGCAGGTGGTCAATCTGCCGCAGGTGCGCACCGATCCGGAGATGAACATTCGGGTGAATCCGCATGTGATCCCCGGCATGGTGCAGGCCGAGTCGATCAGTTTTTTCACCGGCCTGACGATGCGCTGGTTCCGCGATGCCTTTTGCGCCGAGGAAAAGCTGATTGCCGACCGGCTCGGAACCGACACCTATACCCTGCTGGAAGAGATGGCAGGCCGCGTCCCGGCGGGATCTCACGGCGTGATGCCGATTTTCTCTGACGCGATGCATTTCAAGCAGTGGTATCACGCCGCGCCGTCGTTTATTAACCTCTCCATCGACCCGGAAAAATGCAATAAAGCCACGCTGTTCCGCGCCCTGGAGGAGAACGCGGCGATCGTCTCGGCCTGTAATCTGACGCAGATTTCGCAGTTCTCCGGGGTGAGCTTTGACAGCCTGGTGTTTGCAGGCGGTGGCGCAAAAGGCGCGCTGTGGAGCCAGATTTTGAGTGACGTGACCGGCTTACCGGTGCGGGTGCCGGAGGTGAAAGAGGCCACCGCGCTGGGCTGCGCGATTGCCGCCGGGGCGGGAGCCGGGCTGTTTCCCGACATGGCCAGCGCGGGTGAAAAACTGGTGAGCTGGAGCCGGGTGTTCACCCCTAATCGGGCGCACCGAGAGTTGTATGACGGCATGAAGGAAAAATGGCAGGCGGTGTACGCCGATCAGCTTGGGCTGGTCGACAGCGGGCTGACCACCTCGATGTGGCAGGCACCCGGGCTTGGGAAGCGTCCCCCGGCCTCACCCTAAAAACGGATCAGCGATTTCGCGCCAGTGAACATCGCAATCGCTGGCGCCGCAAAACAGACGATGACGCTGCCCATCGCGGGTTAAACCGCCGGGGAAAATCACATCGCGTAAGTCATCACGTTTACTTTCGCCTGCCGGGAGATCGGCTCTGCTGCAGATAATGCGCAGGGGCGTAGTTTGCCCACTCACAAAATTAAAGCGGAAGGCGGCGGCGTAATAATGGCGATCGCCAGCGGGATCAAAACAGGCGACGTGAGCCAGCACGCCGACCCACTGTTCATCAAGGACATGGGCCTCATTCACACCGCACCAGCTTTCATCTTCCAACTGTGCCAGCAATCTGCCCTGCTCCAGTCGGGACGAATTGAGTTCGTGCAGGCTGTTGAGGGTAAGCCAGCCAATTTTACCCCGCCCACCGACCGCGCCCTGCGGCCGGGTAAACACCAGGATCCGCTTATCTGGCAGTTGCAGCAGGCGAATATCTTTCATGCCCCACGGCCCCACGGCGAAGGGGCGTAACGAGAAGATCGATGTCCCCCGCCAGAATTGGGTCCGCCAGCGCCACCCGCTCCCGTCAGGATCGGCGGCAATCTCTACCCCGCCGAACACCCAACCGTCGTCGATGCGACAAATAAAGGGATCCTGCAAATCGAACGATGGCGCGTCTGCCACAAGCTGTGCGCTACCCGGGCTTTGCCAGTGAAAAAACCGTACCTGAGAGACTTCACAGTCCCGGGGTTCGACCCGGGCGGCGATGTACTGCTGCCCGCCTTCGTAAAACGGCGCAGTCGGGTTATAGACATCGCATCCGGTCACGCCGCTGAACGCCACCTTGCCATTCGCTCCCGCCTGTCATCGCAGGCAGTACTCACGATACAGTTGCCCGGTGGCGGTCAGGGTCATTTATGCCAGCTCCAGATGCTGCCACAGGGCGGCCATTGGCAGGGTCGCCAGGGCAATGCTTTCGTCCGCCGCGCCGTACCAGACATACAACGTCTGCTCGCGAATCAATGCCCCGCAGGTGAACACCACGTTGCCGAAAAATCCTTCCCGCTCATACGGGGCGGTAGGCTCCAGCAGCGGCGTGGCCGATTTGGCGAGGATCTGCGTCGGATCGTTGGCATCCAGCAGCAGGGCGCCAAGACAGTAGCGCTGTTGTGCATCCACCCCGTGGTAGATTTCCAGCCAGCCGCGATCCGTTTTCAGCAACGGCGCGCCGCCGCCGGATTTACGCACGTCCCAGGCGTCTCCAGACCGGCCCAGCAAATGCCGATGGTTACCCCAGTGCAGCATATCCGGTGATTCACAGATCCAGATTTCGGGATGTCCAAAATGACTCGGGGCCGGGCGGGTCAGAGCCATATACTTACCGTTGATGCGTTCCGGGAAGAAGCACACATCGCGGTTGTCCGGGCAGAAAATCAGGCCTTTCTTCTCGACGTGGACAAAATCCTCCGTGGTGGCCAGCGCGGTGGAAATCCCCAGCGGCGACAGCGCGGAGTAGTTGATATACCAGCTTTCGCCGATGCGGGTGATGCGCGCATCTTCACAGCCAAACTGTTCGTACTGGGTATCCGGGGTAATGAACGCTTGCTCATCGACGGTGAAGTTCACGCCATCCCGGCTGCGGGCCAGACGTAAATGTGACATCGACGTAAGCCATAAAACGGCCGGGTCGCTTTTCAGCCCAATCGTGCGCGGGTCACTGAAATCGTAGCGCTTATCCGCCCTGTCGAAGGTTTTTTCCGAGAGAAGCCACTCCCCGGCCTGCTGCGTTAAAAGCGGGACAACGATTTTGTCCGGCGTGGCGCTGAGAATACTTTCCGCAACGCGAACCAGCAGAAGGATTTCGCCGTTAACCTCGGCGACACCGGCGTTAAATACGCAGTCCACTCGCCAGCCGGGCCGGGAGGGTTTGACATCCGCCGGGGTGATAAGCGGGTTTTTACTGTGCCTTTCCATGAAAACTCCTTTTAATTACACACTGATTTTTCCCCAGCCATTCCGCATCTACCCCGTAGACGGTGTCCGCCGGGATCGCGTGCCAGGGATTCCTGACCGCGTCACCAAAATTAATCGCCACCCAAACCTGCTCCAGCGCGCATTCGCGCAAAAAATGGATCGCGTTTTTCTCCTGCGCCAGCAGCCGGTATTCCCCCTGTCGCAGCGCCGGGGAAGCGGCGCGGATCGCCAGCAAACGCTGGTATTGATGCCAAAGCGATGAGAGGTTTTGTTGTTGTTGAGCGATATTCACGGTCGCAGCATCGCCACACAGTGGCATCCATGGCGTGACCGTTGAGAAACCCGCATTGGGCAGGCTTTCCCACGCCAGCGGGGCGCGGGAGGCATCCCGCGAATGGCTGATGGCCTGTTGCAATGCATCCTCGCGGGAAGCACCGCTTGCCAGAGCCGAGCGGTACCACGACTGCCCTTGCACATCGTGAATATCGGTTTCAGTCAGAGGGACATAGTTTGATAACCCGGCCTCTTCGCCCTGATAGATAAAGGGCACGCCATCCGCCGTGAGCTGTAGTGCCGCCACCGCCGCTGCACGCGCGGTATCATGGGCATGTTCACCAAAGCGCCCGATCATGCGCGGCATATCGTGACTGGAGAAAAACAGCGTCGGCGGGCCGCTAAGCTGTTCACGCATCGCCTGAAGCTGGGTGAAGATGGCTTTAGCATCAAAGGTTTTCTGGCTGCCGAGATTAAAATTGAATACCACGTCCATCAGGTCATCGCGCTGGTAGCGTTGCAGCACGGCCAGCGATTCGCTGCCGATTTCGCCCACCAGAAAAGCGTCGCCACGTTCACGAATGTGGCGGCACAGACGCTGAAGCGTGTTCTCGATCCCCGGCTGATTGATGTCGTGCAGGTGTTCCTGCTCCCCGTTCGTTTCCGGGTTGTCTGCGCCCGGCCCGTCAGTGGTCAGAAAGTTGATCACATCGAAGCGGAAGCCGTCCACGCCCAGCGCCCGCCAGAAATCTACCACCTGCAACATCGCCTGTTCGACCGCTGGATTACGCCAGTTAAGGTCGACCTGTTCGGGGGCAAATTTATGGTAGTAGTATTCCCCGGTATCGGGCTCAGGCGTCCACGCACTGCCCGAAAAGAAGGATTGCCAGTTATTCGGCTTCGCTGAAAAAATAAAAAAGTCGCGGAAACGACTCGCGGGATTATTCCACGCGTCAATAAACCACGGATGCTGGGACGAGACGTGATTGAGCACCAGGTCAATGACCACGCGGATCCCCCGCTGATGGCAGGCCGACACCACGCGAGAGAAATCCTCTATCTGTCCGAAGCGCGGATCCACCGCACAAAAGTCACTGATATCGTAGCCGTTATCCACCAACGGCGAGGGGTAAAATGGCGTTATCCATATCCCGCCCACACCCAGTTCCGCAAGGTAATCCAGCTTCGACAGCAGCCCAGGGAAATCCCCAAGCCCGTCCCCGTTTCCATCGCAGAACGACGGCAAATACACCTGATAAAACACCACGTCTCGCCACCAGCGCTGAGGTTTCATTTACCGCTCCTTATTTCAATGACAGCGACATTCCCTGCAGGAAATATTTGCGGAAAAGAATGAACAGCATCACCACCGGTAACATTTGCAGTACGGACCCGGCCAGCACCGGCCCGAGATAGACGCCGTAGGATTTACTGAAGGTTGAGAGTAGGACCGAAAACGGCATTTTATCGACGTCGCGCATGACGATAAGCGGCCAGAGAAAGTTGTCCCAGGAGCTGGAGAAGGTGAACAGCGCCACGATGGCGAGGATCGATTTGTTCAGCGGCATCATCACGTGACGCAGGATGCCCCACAGGCTGGCACGGTCCAGTTTCGCAGCGTAGATATAATCATTCGGCGTGCCTTTAAAACTCTGCGAGACCATGAAAATTCCCCAGGCCCCCATGGCATACGGCAGGATCATCGCGCTGTAGCTGTTGATAAGCCCCAGCTCACGCATCAGCACAAACTGCGGAATGATGAACATAAAGGCCGGAAAGACCATTTGGGCAATCAGCAGATTTTTAAACACGCCCTTGCCGAAGAAATCGGTCTTCGCCACCGCATAGCCCACCAGCACGGAGCTCAACGTCACCGTGAGAGTGATGGTGAGTGAGACAAACAGCGAGTTACCCAGGGTGCGGAAAAACGGCTTATTGGCCCGCTTGCTGTTATCCAACAGGAAGCTGTAGTTATCCAGCGTCCAGTGGCCGGAGAACAGCGACTCGGTGTAGATCTGCGCGGTCGGTTTCAGCGAAGAGACGACCATCCAGATAAAGGGGTAGAGCCAGCTCACTGCCAACAGCAGCATCACAAGGTGAATAATCAGGCTTTGAGGCGTTAATTTTTGCATTCACACGATCTCGATATTTTTTTCGCAAAGGCGTCTGAACAGCCAGATAGTCAGAAAACTGCACGCCGCAACGATGACGGACATCATCGCCGCCCAGCTCGGTTTCATCTGCTGGAAAGCCACTTCGTACATCACCACCATCGGGCTGGTGGTGCTGTTCAACGGCCCGCCGCCGGTTATCAGGTACGGCTCGGTGAAAATGCTGAACGCGACGGTTATCGCCAGCACCATCACCATCACGATTTGCGGGTTCATCATTGGGACGGTTATCGACCACACCTGGCGAAAGCGCCCGGTTTTATCCAGCACGGCGGCGCTGTAAATATCTTTCGGGATAGCTTGCATCCCGGAGTAGAGGATAAGCCCGTAATAACCGACAAATTTCCAGGTCACGATCAGTGCAATAGAGAGCATCGCGCAGTCAGGGCTGGTAAACCACGGCACGGTGATGCCGAAGCATTCCCGTAAAAAGCTATTCACCGGCCCGTATTCGCTGAACATTTTGGAAAAAACAATCGAGTAAGCGACGCCTGACGAGATATTGGCTAACAGGAAACTTAGGGCAATAAACGCTTTTCCATAGCGTATCTTCTGCAATCCGGCGGCAAACAGCATTGAGGCAATAAAGACAATGGGAATGTAATAGAGTAAAAAGCGAAACACGTTGAGCATCGAACGCCAGAACAATTTATCCTGAATGACACCGATAAAATTCCCCAGCCCGATGAATGTAGGCGTGCCAATAAATTGCCATTGGGTGACGCTCAATATCAGCAGCCAAATTAAGGGATAAAACCAAAACAGTGCGGAATATCCTATCCACAGAGAGGCCAACAGGCCTCCCGTGCGTGAGTCACTTCTCGCCATCATGTTTTACCGTTGCAAGACTTGATTAATTTCGTTGCCCGACTGCTCCAGCGCGCTGGCAGGCTCTTTCTGATTGAAAATCACTTCCTCCAGCATTTGCGTCATGCTGCGCTGTATTTCGGTAGTTTTGGTGGTTGCCACCGGTGGCAAGGCCACGTCGACGTAAGCCGCAATCTGTTTTTCGACCGGGTTGCTAGCAAAATACGACACAAATAGTGGGTTAGTTAACAAGTCTGAACGGGCGGGCGGCATCCCGGTGGTTTCCAGCCACAACCTGTCGTTTTCAGCTTTGCTGAACACCCACTGCATAAAGGCCCAGGCCTCGGTTTTATGTTTGCTGGTGCTGAAAATCACCAGGCCTTTGCTATCGCCGAAGGTATACGGATGGGCTGAGGACGTTTCGGTCAGCATCGGGCCAATCTCAATCGTTTTCAGCACTTCAGGATACTGTTTACGGTAGCGAGCGATATCCCACGGCCCTCGGGCAGAGGCCAGAACCTGTCCGCTGGCCAGCGGGTCATCAGCAGAGGTGAAGTCGTAACTGCTCCAGCCCTGCTGAAAAACGTGCCCCATAAAGGCCAGAACTTTTTGTCCATCTGCGGTATTCATACTGGCCTTATTGCCGTCGAGATAAGACTTTCCCTCGCTCTGGGCGTAAAACAGCGGAATGAGATCAAACCAGCGTTCCCACCAGTTTTTTCCGGCTGTCAGTTGCATCACATAACCGTTGTTATCCGCTTTGCGCAGCGTCGCCAACCGATAAAGATCGTCATAGGTCAGTGGCACATGGTCGTAACCGTATTGCTTGAGCAGGTCACCCCGCCACCACCAGACAATCGGATTCACGTATATGGGTAGCACGCTTTGGTGACCGTTAATTTTCCAGGCGGGCATGAGGGCAGACATTTTTCTTTCCTCAATCAGCGCATCAAAGCCGGGCAGCGTCGCTAAATCTTCCACCAAACCCTGTTCAGTGAGTTGGCTCGCGAAGCCAATAAAAATATTGCTGGAAATATCCGGTTCTGTGCCTGAGGCCAGGGCATTCATTATCGCTTCTTCGGAACTGCTGGCTGCGGGAATAGGGGTAAATTCTATCGGGGTATGAGTGGGATCCGCATTCCACTCTTTGACTATTTTGTTCCAGAAGGCTTCTTCATTTTCATTCGGCGCAACCCACATTTTCAATGCCGGGCGGCTGTTTACACTTTCTTTTTTCTCATCTGGACCACAGCCGATAAGGGTTGTCGTAATAAAGACAACCAAACTCCATTTAATAAACGAGCGTATATTCATGACACCCTCAATGTTAATTACTGTGTTTTATTATTTTCAATCTCAGATATTGAACGACGAGGAGAGTAACACCCGATATTTTTGTTTAACGTTAAATCAATCACAAAATGCGTTGTACTTAGCGGTAATATGAGTCGAAGATAAACAACTAAAACATATAATAATCAAATAAATACACGGAAAATATAAATAACGCAAATATAACAGGTAGCAATAACAAAATAGCACGTAAATACCGGCCAACATTATTAAGAGAATTTATGAACGAACTAACCTGTTTTAAAGCGTATGACATTCGTGGCGAAGTCGGCATTTCACTCAACGAGGAGGTCGTATTTCGAATTGGTCGCGCCTATGCGCAATGGTTGAAACCACGTCGGGTGGTGGTCGGGGGCGATGCGCGTTTGACCTCCACCGCGTTCCGGCAAGCGCTCAGCCGTGGCTTGATGGCCAGCGGGGTCGACGTCATTGATATCGGGATGTGCGGCACCGAGGAGGTCTATTTTGCGACTCAATTTTTGCAGGCCGATGGCGGCATCCAGATAACCGCCAGTCACAATCCCGCCCAGTACAACGGCCTGAAACTGGTCCGCGAAAAGGCGATCCCCATTCATGGCGAGAATGGTTTACTCGAAATTAAACGCCTCGCGGAGCAGAGCGACTTTCCACCGGCGCTGAAGCATGGGCGTTACCACCAGCACGATGGCCGCCCCGCCTGGGCTGAACACATGATGAGCTACCTGAAAGGTACCCCGTCACGTCGTCTGCGCATTGTGGTCAATTCCGGGCACGGTGCGGCAGGCCCGGCGCTGGACGCGCTGAATACGGCGTTAACCGCCCGGGGTGTCTCCGTCGAGTTTATCCGCCTTTATCACCAACCCGATGGCACGTTCCCGGCGGGCGTTCCGAACCCGATGCTGCCCGAAAACCGCCAGCAAACGCAGCAAGCGGTTCTCCGCTATCAGGCTGACTTTGGCGTGGCCTGGGATGGCGATTTCGATCGCTGTTTCTTCTTCGATGAGTACGGCGATTTCATCGAAAGTTATTATCTGGTGGGACTGTTTGCCCGCTGGTTTCTGCATCAACAGCCCGGGGAAACTATCCTGCTCGATCCGCGCCTGACCTGGAACTCGCTCGACAACATTCACGCAGCCGGAGGCAGGGCCATTATCTCCCGCACCGGGCACGCCTTTATTAAAGCCCGCATGCGTCAGGAGGACGCCCTCTACGGCGGCGAGATGAGTGGGCATCACTATTTTCGCGCCTTCGGCTACTGCGACAGCGGGATGATCCCCCTGATATTGATGCTGCAAATCCTCGACGGCGCTCCCCTGCCTTTTTCACATTTGCTGCGTGAAGCCCAGGCCCGCTACCCGGTGTCAGGGGAAATTAATCTTGATGTGGCACAACCGGAAGCCCTGCTGCAACGCGTGGCGGCCCACTATGTCGCCCTGGGCGGAAGTCGCGACGATACCGACGGCGTGAGTGTCGATTTTGCTCAGTGGCGCTTTAACCTACGCGCCTCCAATACTGAACCGCTGCTACGGCTCAACGTTGAGAGCCGTAGCAGCCCTGGCCTGCTCAAAATCAAAACCCACGAACTGTTGGCCCTTATTACGTCTTATCATTTCCAGGAAAGAAATCATGACGGCTCTAACCCTCTGTAATATCAATAAAAAATATGATAAAGCTACCATCATCGAAAACCTGTCATTAGAGATAGCGTCCGGCGAATTTATCGTGCTGGTGGGTCCTTCCGGTTGTGGGAAATCGACGCTACTGCGGATTATTGCTGGCCTGGAATCACCGGACGGCGGCTCCCTGAAGATGGGAGAGGAAGACGTGACGCATCTGGCTGCGGGCAGGCGCAGCCTGTCGATGGTGTTTCAGTCTTATGCGCTTTATCCGCACATGACGGTGCGTGAAAATCTGGCTTTTGGTCTGAAAAACATGAAAACCCCCGTCGAGGAAATCGACAAACGTATTGCCCAGGCCGCCACGATGCTCAAGCTTGAAGAAATGCTGGATCGCCTGCCGCAAAACCTCTCTGGCGGACAGCGCCAGCGTGTGGCGATCGGCCGCTCTATCGTTCAGCAACCGGAGCTGTTCCTGTTTGACGAACCGCTTTCTAACCTGGATGCTTCGCTGCGTGTCGAGATGCGACAGGAATTGCAGGAGCTGCACCATCATCTGCGCAATACCATGGTTTATGTTACCCACGATCAGGTGGAAGCCATGACCCTCGCCGACCGGATAGTGGTGCTGTACAAAGGAAAAATAGAACAGGTGGGCACCCCGCTTGAGCTCTACAATCGACCCGCCAATCTGTTCGTCGCCGCGTTTATCGGCACCCCGAAGATTAACGTGCTGCCTGCCAGATGGCACCAAAATGGGCTCCTGCTTAGCGACAATCATTTTATTCCATTGCGCACCCGGCCTGACGGATTGGGTGACGGCGATAACCTGTTTGTGGCGATCCGCCCGGAACATTTGCAGCCCGGCGATCGGGGGGATATCACTCTCAACGTCACCACTAAACTCTGTGAACTACAGGGGGATTCGACGCTGGTGTGGTGCAAACTCGGCGAGCACGATCTTTGCCTGAAATCGTTCCAGCAGCTGAACTATTCGCCACGCAGTGAGATGACCATTAGCGTGAACGAAGCGCATCTGCATTTTTTTGATGGCTTAGGGAAACGTATTCTTGACTGACAACCTCGCCCCTTCGGTGTGAAGGGGACATTCTTTGAATCCCATCACAATCGCCGCATGCCCCCTTTTCCCTTTTACGCCGTGAGCGCTAGATTAGTAACTCATCCGACCACATAACAATAATTTTACATCTGGAAGCGCGATTATGAGCCACTACCCGTCGTTATTCGCCCCGCTCGACCTGGGCTTCACCACGCTGAAAAACCGTGTCCTGATGGGCTCGATGCATACCGGTCTGGAGGAACGCCCGGACGGCACCGAGCGGCTGGCGGCCTTTTATGCCGAGCGCGCCCGTCACGGCGTGGCGCTGATCGTCACCGGCGGTGTAGCCCCGGCGCCTTCTGGCGTAGGTATGGAAGGTGGCGCGGTGCTCAACGATGCCAGCCAGCTGGCGCATCATCGTCCGATTACCGAGGCGGTGCATAAAGAGGGCGGTAAAATCGCGCTGCAAATTCTGCACACCGGGCGCTACAGCTATCAGCCGCGCCCGGTAGCACCGTCGGCCCTACAGGCACCGATTAACCGTTTCGCCCCCCACGCGCTGACCCATGACGAGATCCTGGTCCTGATCGACGACTTCGCCCAGTGCGCCCTGCTGGCGCGGGAAGCGGGCTACGACGGGGTGGAAGTCATGGGCTCGGAAGGTTACCTGATCAATGAATTTCTCGCCGCCCGCACCAACCAGCGCGACGATCAATGGGGCGGCGACTGGGCGCGACGGATGCGCTTCGCGGTGGAGGTGGTACGTGCCGTGCGCGAACGCGTAGGCGCGGAATTTATCATTATCTATCGCCTGTCGATGCTCGATTTGGTCGAAGGCGGCGGTAACTTCGATGAAACCGTGGAGCTGGCGCAGGCCATCGAAGCGGCGGGGGCGACGATCATTAACACCGGGATTGGCTGGCATGAAGCGCGGATCCCGACCATCGCCACGCCAGTGCCGCGCGGGGCGTTCACCTGGGTGACACGCAAACTGAAGGGGAAAGTGAACGTCCCGTTGATCACCACCAACCGCATTAACGATCCGCAGGTGGCGGATGAGATCCTCGCCCGGGGCGATGCCGATATGGTGTCGATGGCGCGACCGTTTCTGGCCGATCCCGAGCTGTTATCGAAAGCACAAAGTGGGCGAGCCGATGAGATCAATACCTGTATCGGCTGTAACCAGGCCTGCCTCGATCAGATTTTTGTTGGCAAAGTGACATCCTGTCTGGTGAACCCGCGCGCCTGCCATGAGACACGGATGCCGGTGATAGCTGCGGAGCAGAAAAAGAACCTGGCCGTGGTCGGTGCCGGGCCTGCCGGACTGGCGTTCGCCGTAAACGCTGCCGCCCGTGGGCATCAGGTCACGCTGTTTGATGCCGCCAGCGAAATCGGCGGTCAGTTCAATATTGCCAAGCAGATCCCCGGCAAAGAGGAGTTCTACGAAACCCTGCGCTATTACCGCCGGATGATTGATCTGCACGGCGTGAAGCTGGAGCTGAACCGCTTTGTCGGTGCGGAACAGTTGGCCGAATTTGACGAAACGATCCTCGCCACGGGGATTGAACCGCGGATGCCCGCCATCGACGGCATTGACCATCCGAAGGTACTGACCTATCTGGACGTACTGCGCGATAAGACCCCGGTCGGGCAAAAAGTGGCGATTATCGGCTGCGGTGGCATCGGCTTTGATACCGCGATGTACTTAAGCCAGCCGGGCGAGGCGACCAGCCAGAATATCGCAGAGTTTTGCGTGGAATGGGGCATCGACACCAGCCTGCAACTGCATGGCGGCCTGCGTCCGGAAGGACCGCAGCTACAGAAAAGCCCGCGCCAGATTGTGATGCTCCAGCGTAAAGCCAGCAAGCCAGGCGAAGGGCTCGGCAAAACCACCGGCTGGATCCATCGCACGATCCTGCTCGCCCGCGGCGTGAAAATGTTCCCGTCGGTAAGCTATCAAAAAATTGATGATGACGGCCTGCATGTCCTGATTGGCGGTGAACCACAGCGGCTGGCAGTGGACCAGGTGATAATCTGTGCCGGACAGGATCCACGCCGTGACCTCGCCGAACCGCTACGCGCCGCCGGTAAACCGGTGCATCTGATCGGGGGCTGCGACGTGGCAATGGAGCTGGACGCCCGCCGGGCTATCGCCCAGGGCACCAGGCTGGCACTGGAGATTTAGGGTGAATGGCTGACACCTCGCCTGTAAGGTGTTAGTCGATAAACATGGCGGGCGAAATACCAAAGCGCTTCGCCAGCTTTTTCGCGTGCTCAAGCGTTAGCTTGCGTTTGCCATTGAGTACCCGAGAAACCATTGATTTGCTGCCGATTTCAGGGAAGTCAGAGAGCGTGAGGTTGTGCTGGTTTATCAGCGTATGAATAACGGCAACGCCCACAGGAATAGCGTTCATACGGGCTATGAAATCCGCCGTTTCTGGCAGCGTGTTCTCATATGCTGCTACGTGGTTGCAGGCAATATCTAACAACGGGTTAGTTGGATCGTTAAGCAGTAAATACTCCACGAACTCAAGCGCTTCTTCATACTGCTGCGATGTATGAATCCCGGCCAGAAACGGGGCTACCGCAGTTAACGCTTTTCCCGCTTCCAGGATTTCGGCGATCACCATCATTTTTTCCCCTTTGTACGGTACATAGCTGTAAACATGTCATATTCCTGGTGCGTAAAAATGTGGCGAACATAAAATTTTTGGCTTTCAAAAAAGATGAGTGCAACCAAACGAAGCTCATTGTGCCCAAGATTAAGTACGTAGTACTTATCAAGATATTTGAAATTATCCAGCGATGGGAGCATCGCCCTTAGATTCTGTGGTGTTTTAAAATAGCCTTTATGGATTAGGGCTCCCAACTCCAATAATTCCTGCTCATGCTGTGGGAATTTCTGTGCGGCATCTGTTAAAGCCTTAAAAGCGATCAAGTGCATTCTTCATCACATCCGTTGACGAATTGAGGAAAGAGTAACCACAAGTTGCCATTTTGGCAACTTGTGGTATCCAAAAAGATGCGCTTAACGTAGACCTGCGGGAGGGTTGGTTACCAACAAATTCGCACAAAATAGCGAGGGGATTTGAGATTTTGCGGGCAGGGTTCCTGAATTACCCGACAGCAAGATCGCTGTCGGGTGACGATCATTCGCAGTTAGCGATTACGCCCTAATTTCACCGCTTTGAGGATCACGAATTTCTGATTGGTGGCGATGGTGGTGCAGTTGCCAAAAATCTTCTTCAGTTTGTGGAAATAGTCGAGATGACGGTTGGCGACGATAACCAGTTCGCCGTTGATTTTCAGGCAGCGGCGCGCGTGGTGGAACATTTCCCAGGCGATGTTATCGGTCAGGGCGTGCTGCTGATGGAACGGCGGGTTGCACAGCACCGCGTTGAAGCGGAACGGTTCGACGCCGGACAGCGCGTTGTTAATCATGAACTCGCAGCGATCCAGTGCTTCAGGCATGTTGGCTTCGACGTTCATGCGGCTCGAACTGACGGCCATCGGTGATTCATCAACAAACACTACGTTCGCCAGCGGGTTACGTTCCAGCAGGCTCAGGCCAACAACGCCGTTACCGCAGCCAAGATCAACGATTTCGCCTTCCAGATCGCTCGGCAAGTGTTCCATAAAGAAGCGAGCGCCAATATCCAGCCCGGTGCGAGAGAAGACGTTCGCGTGGTTGTGGATGGTCCAGTTGGTCCCTTCCAGCGGCCAGCTAAGCACCTGAGAAACGTCTTCCAGCGCCGGCGCGTTGAAGGTGCAGTTAATCAGACGCGCCTTTTTCCACGCAAGCGTGGTGGTGGTTGGGCCGAGGATTTTCTCGAACAGCTCCAGCGTGGAGTTGTGAACGTCACGCGCTTTTGCACCGCCGATAATGCGGGTTTCCGGGGTCACTACTTCGCGCAGGGCGCGCAGCTGCTGTTCCAGTAACGCCAGCGTTTTCGGGATCTTAATCAGCACCACGGCTGGCGCCGCAGGGTATTCACCGGTGCTGTCGCGGAAGGTCACGCTGTTTTCCGGGATATCGTTGTGGCGCAGATTCTCGCGGGTCGCGAGTTCGCTCAGGTACGAATCGCCGATGCTGTACGGCTGGTGTTCCGCCAGCGCACAGGCTAGTGCGCCGAAGGTATCGTTAAAGACGAGGACCGGGCCGCTGATGTCGGTACCGTCCAACTGTTGCAGCAGATATTCGTCTGCCGCTTCCCACGCTTGCAGCGGGCTAACGTCGTCCGTTTCCGGGAAACGTTTTAATGTCAGTGAACGAAAACCGTTGTCTGATTGGCTCATCGGCCCTCCTGGATGGTAAAATTCGGTGATATCCCCGATTGGGGGCGTGAGTATACCCCTTTTTTCTCTATTTCGAGACATACATGAGCGAACTGACGTATTTAAGCGGTTATCCCGAGCAACTCCTTGCCCAGGTTCGCACCCTGATTGCAGAACAGCGCCTCGGCGAGGTGCTGCAAAAGCGCTATCCCGAGAAGCACGACATCACCAATGACAAGGCGCTGTGGGAATTTACGCAAAGCCTGAAAAACCGTTATATGCGCAGCGCGCCGCCGATCAATAAGGTGATGTTCGACAACAAAATCCACGTGCTGAAAAATGCGCTGGGGTTGCATACCGCGGTTTCGCGCGTACAGGGCGGGAAGCTGAAAGCGAAGGCCGAAATCCGCGTTGCCACCGTATTTCGCCAGTCGCCGGAGGCCTTTTTGCGGATGATCGTGGTGCATGAACTGGCGCATCTGAAGGAAAAAGATCACAACAAAGCCTTCTATCAGCTGTGCTGCCATATGGAACCGCAGTATCACCAACTGGAGTTTGATACCCGGCTGTGGCTGACTCAACTTTCGCTGCCCGGATCTGCGTAAGCGCGCACTGGTTTTGTCATGGTGGCGTGCTAAAGTGGCCGAAGGTCCCTTTTTCGGAGTACGTCAATTCTCATGATACGTTTCGCAGTCATTGGCACAAACTGGATCACCCGTCAGTTTGTCGATGCCGCCCATGAAACGGGCAAATATAAGCTCACCGCCGTCTATTCCCGCAGCCTCGAACAGGCCCAGGATTTCGCCCGCGATTACATGGTGGATAATCTCTTCACTTCGCTGGAGGAGATGGCGCAAAGCGATGTGATTGATGCGGTGTATATCGCCAGTCCGAACTCCCTGCACTTCCCGCAGACCCAACTGTTCCTCAGCCACAAAAAACACGTCATCTGTGAGAAGCCGCTGGCGTCCAACATAGCGGAAGTGGAAGCGGCTATCGCGCTGGCGCGGGAAAACCAGGTGGTGCTGTTCGAAGCGTTCAAAACTGCGAGCCTGCCGAATTTCCTCCAGCTCCAGCAGTCGCTCGGCAAAGTAGGCCAAGTGCGCAAGGCGTTGATCAACTACTGTCAGTACTCTTCGCGCTATCAACGTTATCTTGATGGCGAAAACCCGAATACCTTTAATCCGGCGTTCTCGAACGGCTCGATTATGGATATCGGTTTCTACTGCCTTGCTTCTGCGGTGGCGCTGTGGGGCGAACCGCACGGCGTGCAAGCCAGTGCCACGCTGCTGGAAAGCGGCGTTGATGCGCACGGCGTGGTGGTACTCGATTACGGTGATTTCAGCGTGACGTTGCAGCACTCCAAAGTTAGCGATTCGGTGCTGCCGAGCGAAATCCAGGGCGAGGAAGGTTCGCTGATTATCGAGAAAATTTCCGAGTGCCAGAAAGTGTCCTTCGTGCCGCGCGGCGGGAAAGCACAGGATCTGACTCAGCCGCAGCATATCAACACCATGCTCTATGAAGCAGAGGTGTTTGCGCGTCTGGTGGAAGAGAATGAAGTCAATCATCCGGGGCTGGCGGTCAGCCGCACGACCGCGAAACTGTCGACTGAAATTCGTCGCCAGACCGGGGTGGTGTTCCCGGCTGACGGTGTGAACCAGAGCCTGCCCGCGTAAAGCTGTGTAAAACAGAGGTTGCAGGCCATTGACGCCATCCATGGCCTGTAATATTTTGACACACGCAAAGGGGAGTAACTTGTTTGCCGGTGGATCGTCATTACGATGCGAAAGCATCCGGTCGCCGGGCAACAGAAAAGAAATTTACTGTAGATTTCTTTTTTGTTGTAAGTGAGACCTTGCCGAAAGGCGAGGTCCGAGCAAAAAATCCTGCAACGGCTATCGTCTTTTGGACGTTAGCCGTTTTTTTTTGCTTGAGGGAAAGTCTATGAATACTGTCGGCACACCGTTGCTATGGGGCGGATTTGCTGTCGTGGTCGTCATCATGTTGGCGATCGATCTGCTGTTACAAGGGCGGCGCGGTGCGCACGCCATGACCATGAAACAGGCAGCCAGCTGGTCGCTGGTGTGGGTCACGCTGTCACTGCTGTTTAACCTCGCCTTCTGGTGGTATCTCGCGCAGACACAGGGTCGCGCGGTGGCCGATCCACAGGCGCTGGCGTTCCTCACCGGTTATCTGATTGAGAAAGCCCTGGCGGTTGATAACGTCTTCGTCTGGCTGATGCTGTTCAGTTACTTTGCTGTGCCTGCGGCGTTGCAGCGCCGGGTGCTGATTTATGGTGTTCTTGGCGCGATCGTGCTGCGTACTATCATGATCTTCACCGGTAGCTGGCTGATTTCTCAGTTCGAATGGCTGCTGTATGTATTCGGTGCGTTCCTGCTGTTCACCGGCGTGAAAATGGCGCTGGCGAAGGAAGACGATTCCGGTATTGGCGATAAGCCGCTGGTGCGTTGGATCCGCAGCCATCTGCGGATGACCGATAAAATCGAAGGTGAGCACTTCTTCGTACGCAAAAACGGCCTGCTGTTCGCTACGCCGCTGCTGCTGGTACTGATCCTCGTTGAACTGAGCGACGTGATTTTCGCGGTAGACAGCATCCCGGCTATCTTCGCGGTGACCACTGACCCGTTCATCGTACTGACGTCGAACCTGTTTGCTATCCTCGGCCTGCGTGCGATGTACTTCCTGCTGGCGGGCGTGGCAGAGCGCTTCTCAATGCTGAAGTACGGTCTGTCGGTGATTCTGGTGTTTATCGGGATCAAGATGCTGATTATCGATTTCTTCCACATCCCTATCGCTATCTCACTCGGCGTGGTGTTTGGGATCCTGATAGTGACGCTGCTGATTAACCTGTGGGTGAACCACCAGCACGATAAAAAGAAACTGGCTGAATAAGCCTAACGGCCCGGAGACTCCGGGCCGTTTTTTTGTGGGTTATGTCAATTTATTGTTACCTGATGGTTAAAAAATAAGACACGGACGAAATTATCAGCACATTCTCCTTCCCCATAACCTGAACATCTTTATACTCATCCAGGCAAACATTTGTTACATCCTGTGAAATGCGACCGAAGAGCCGCCGGGATGGAACCACATTACGACTGAAGGAAAAGTTTAATGACTACGCAACGCCCCTCTGGCTTGCTGCAGCGCCTCGCTGCCGGCAGCCTGGTAAAACAAATTCTGGTGGGCCTGATTCTGGGTATTCTGCTGGCGTGGATTTCTAAACCTGCCGCAGAAGCCGTTGGCCTGTTTGGTACTCTGTTCGTCGGCGCACTAAAAGCCGTCGCTCCGGTACTGGTATTGATGCTGGTGATGGCCTCTATCGCTAACCATCAGCACGGCCAGAAAACCAGTATTCGCCCAATCCTGTTCCTGTATCTGTTGGGCACCTTTGCCGCCGCGCTGACCGCGGTCCTGTTCAGCTTCGTGTTCCCTTCTACGCTGCACCTAAGCACCAGCGCGGGCGATATCACCCCGCCGTCTGGCATTGTGGAAGTACTGCGTGGCCTGCTGATGAGCATGGTGTCTAACCCGATTGACGCGCTGCTGAATGCCAACTACATCGGTATTCTGGTATGGGCCGTGGGTCTGGGTTTCGCGCTGCGTCACGGGAACGAAACCACCAAAAACCTGGTTAACGATATGTCGAACGCTGTCACCTTTATGGTGAAAGTGGTGATTCGCTTTGCGCCGATCGGCATTTTCGGTCTGGTCTCTTCGACTCTGGCCACCACCGGGTTTGAAACGCTGTGGGGTTATGCGCACCTGCTGATGGTACTGATTGGCTGTATGCTGCTGGTGGCGCTGGTGATTAACCCGCTGCTGGTATTCTGGAAGATCCGCCGCAACCCGTATCCGCTGGTGCTGATGTGCCTGCGTGAGAGCGGCGTGTACGCCTTCTTTACCCGCAGTTCTGCCGCGAATATTCCGGTGAATATGGCGCTGGCCGAGAAACTGAATCTCGACCGCGATACCTATTCGGTGTCGATCCCGCTGGGCGCGACCATCAACATGGCCGGGGCGGCGATCACCATCACCGTGCTGACCCTGGCGGCGGTCCATACCCTGGGTATTCCGGTAGATTTACCGACCGCTCTGCTGCTGAGCGTGGTTGCGGCGCTGTGTGCCTGTGGAGCATCCGGCGTGGCGGGCGGTTCCCTGCTGCTGATCCCACTGGCCTGTAACATGTTCGGCATTCCGAACGACGTGGCGATGCAGGTTGTGGCCGTCGGCTTTATCATTGGCGTGTTGCAGGATTCCTGCGAAACCGCGCTGAACTCCTCCACCGACGTGCTGTTCACCGCCGCGGCCTGTCAGGCCGAAGACGAGCGCCTGGCGCGAGTTGGGCTGCGCAGTTAATCCCCTGTTTTTCCAGCCCTTCTGCTAGCGTGCGGAAGGGCTTTCTTCCTGCAAGTCTTCCTGACGTTTTGTTTCCGCTTTAAACGGGTCAATTCCGCGTTTCTGCATCCGCCAGAAGCGAATGATGTTCAGGCCGTTCATCACCAGAAAACTCCCCTCAATCAGCGTGCCGCCAATCGATCCCAGCCAGAAGTTGTGGATAACCCAACAGGCCGTGGAACACCAGATGATGCAGCGCATCGTCAGGCCCTGACAGCGGAACAGCGCCCAGGTACTGACCAGCGTGCCCGCCACCGGCAGAAGCTCCATCGGATGATGAAATTTGGCGAGGCCAATCCCGCCGGTCAAAACGATAAACAGCGCCATCACCCACAGGCTACGGGTACGCAGGGTTATCAGGGTTCGGACGGCGTTGAGCATCGCGCTGGAGCCTGCGGGAAACGCGCCCATCAGGAAGAAATGCACGCCAATTATGGCGCTGTAGAGAGAAAGCTGTTTTTTGAATCGTCGCTCGTCGCGGTTGATGAACGTTGTGATGCCCACCAGAAAGGCGATGACGCCGACGCCCTGGGCTAGCCAATACGCGGTCATGTGAAGTCCTTTGGATGACGCAGAAAAAGAAACGGCGCTTCAGAATATGAAACGCCGTTTCAGCTTAACGAGGTTTAGAGCGTGACGCCAGACTTAAAGATAGCCAATTCACGGAAATCGTTCTTTTCGTTACAGGTCTGCTTGCCGTTGGCGAAGTCGACGATGCTGTCGACAAATTCGCTCAGCAGCTCCGGCATCGCTTTACCGTGGATAAGTTGCCCGGCATCGAAGTCGATCCAGTGCTTTTTCTTCGCCGCCAGCTCGCTGTTGGTGGCGATTTTCACCGTTGGCACAAAACCGCCATACGGCGTGCCGCGTCCGGTGCTGAACAGCACCATGTGACAGCCCGCCCCGGCCAGCGCACTGGTTGCCACCGCATCATTCCCCGGGGCGCTCAGCAGGTTCAGGCCGTGGGTTTTCAGGCGTTCACCGTAGCGCAGCACGTCAACCACCTGGCTTGAACCCGCTTTCTGCGTACAGCCGAGCGATTTCTCTTCCAGGGTAGTAATGCCCCCTGCCTTGTTGCCCGGCGATGGGTTTTCATAAATCGGCTGATTGTGGGCGATGAAGTACTGTTTGAAATCGTTGACCATGGTGACGGTCTTTTCAAAGGTGGCTTCATCGCGGCAGTGGCTCATCAGGATCTGCTCCGCGCCGAACATTTCCGGCACTTCCGTCAGCACCGTGGTGCCGCCATTGCCAATCACATAATCAGAGAAACGACCAAGCATCGGGTTGGCGGTAATGCCGGACAGGCCATCAGAGCCCCCGCATTCCAGGCCAAACTTCAGCTCGCTGAGTTTGCCCGGTTCGCGTTTGTCGTGACGCATCACGTCGTACAGCTGATGCAGGTGCTCCAGGCCCGCCTCCACTTCATCGTCCTGCTTCTGGCAGATCATGAAGTGCACGCGGTCGGCATCGAATTCGCCCAGCGTTTCGCGGAAAGCATCGACCTGGTTGTTTTCACAACCGAGACCAATCACCAGCACCGCCCCGGCGTTCGGGTGACGCACCATGTTTTGCAGCATGGTGCGGGTGTTAATGTGGTCGTCGCCGAGCTGGGAACAGCCATAAGTGTGGCTGAACAGGAACACGCCGTCGGTGCCTTCGGCATCATTCGTCTCTTTCAGGAAGCGGTTCTGAATTTGACGGGCAATACCGTTCACACAGCCAACGGTTGGCAGGATCCACAGTTCATTGCGGACGCCCACTTCCCCGTTGGCGCGGCGATACAGCTGAACATCGCGATCGCCTGCCTGACTCAGTTCACTGTGTAATTCGGGTTGATAGCTGTACTCGTCCAAATCGCTGAGATTGGTCCGCGTGTTGTGGGAGTGAATATGCTCCCCGGGCGCAATGTCCGATAGCGCATGACCAATAGGCAGACCATATTTAACGACGTTTTCACCCTTCGCAATCGCACGCAGAGCAAACTTATGCCCGCGCACGACGTCGGACTGCAACCGTACCGTCTGACCGTCCACGGTCACTTCCTGCCCCGCCGCGATGTCAGCCAGCGCGACGATGACGTTGTCCAGCGAATGGATTTTGATGTATTGCATATCAACCAGCCTCAATGCCCGCTTCTGTCGCGGATTAGTTCAGTTCAATGGCGAAGTAGTCACGCGCATTGTTAAAGCAGATATTTTTCACCATCTCGCCCAGCAGCTGGATATCCGCTGGCGCTTCACCCGCGGCCACCCAACGGCCAATCATCTGGCACAGAATACGGCGGAAGTATTCATGACGGGTATAAGACAGGAAGCTGCGGCTGTCGGTCAGCATACCGACGAAGCGGCTCAGCAGGCCAAGCTGCGCCAACTGGGTCATCTGACGTTCCATACCGTCTTTCTGATCGTTGAACCACCAGCCGGAACCGAACTGCATTTTGCCCGGCATCCCTTCACCCTGGAAGTTACCGATCATGGTGCCTAACACTTCGTTATCGCGCGGGTTCAGGCAGTACAGAATGGTTTTCGGCAGCAGGTTTTCTTCGTTCTGTTTACTCAGCAGTTTCGACAGCTCTTCGGCCAGCGGACGGTCGTTGATTGAGTCAAAACCAACGTCTGCACCCAGCAGTTTGAACTGGCGCTGGTTGTTATTGCGCAGCGCACCGATGTGATACTGCTGCACCCAACCGCGACGGGCGTATTCCCCACCCAGCCACACCAGAACGGCGGTTTTGAATTGGGCCACTTCGCGCTCGCTCAGGGTTTCGCCTGACAGACGACGCGCCAGAATAGCGTCCAGTTCCGCCTCAGACGCTTCGGCGAACAGCACCACGTCCAGCGCGTGATCCGACACTTTACAACCGTGGGCTGCAAAGTGATCCAGACGACGGCCCAGCGCGGTTTGCAGGTCGCTGAAACGACGGATGTCGGTGTCAGAGACTTCGCCGAGTTTCGCCATGTAGTCGCTAAAGGTCGCCTGCTCAATATTGAACGCTTTATCCGGGCGCCAGCTCGGCAGCACTTTCACATCGAAGGTGGTGTCTTTTGCCACGATCGCGTGATGCTCCAGCGAATCAATCGGATCGTCGGTGGTCCCCACCATCTTGACGTTCATCTGCTTCATGATCCCGCGTGCAGAGAAGGTGTCCTGCGCCAGCAGATCGTTGCACTGGTTCCAGATTTCATCGGCGGTAGACGGCGACAGCAATTTACCGGTAATGCCAAACGGACGGCGCAGTTCGAGGTGCGTCCAGTGATACAGCGGGTTACCAATGGTGTGCGGCACGGTGGCGGCCCACGCATCGAATTTTTCACGGTCGGAGGCATCGCCGGTACACAGACGTTCAGCCACGCCGTTGGTGCGCATTGCACGCCATTTGTAGTGGTCACCTTTCAGCCAGATGTCATACAGGTTTTTGAAACGGTAATTTTCGGCAACCTGCTGCGGAGGTAAGTGGCAGTGGTAGTCGAAAATCGGCTGTTCTTTGGCGTAGTCATGGTACAGACGGCGGGCAAATTCGGTGTCGAGCAGGAAATCTTCGGTCATAAACGGAGTCATTATCGTCTTCCTCTGAAAGAGTGCGTCAGATGCTTAACTGCAATGCTGCAAAGTTATCACACCAATTTCCAGTCTCCGAAGAATTTTTCGTGAGTCAGATCAATAAAAGCAGACAAAAAAAGTACCCAAAAAGAAGTAAACAACGTGCCAACCCGCGCCGCCCTTGGCTTTGCGAGCTGGCGATAAAGACCCTACGTTTATTCCAACTTTTGTGACGGTTCTCACCTTTTAAAGTTGTATGACAAGTTATCTTTTGCCCCGTCGCAACCTATCAGCGCACTCAATGAATTACCGATGACTCATACATCGGAATTACCCGGTACGGATACCGAATTCACAAGATGACTCATGGCAAGGTTCGGGCCGTTACAGGTTTAACTGTTACGCCCCCCGTTACTTAAACATCCTCCCTCCGCCGAGGAAGATGACCGCGCAGTGCGTGGATAAAACAAAATGACGAGGTTTTACATGCGTAAAATTAAAGGATTACGTTGGTACATGATTGCACTGGTGACCTTAGGCACCGTGCTGGGATACCTCACCCGTAATACCGTGGCGGCCGCTGCGCCGACCTTTATGCAAGAACTGCATATTTCCACGCAGCAATACTCTTATATTATCGCGGCCTATTCAGCGGCTTACACCATCATGCAGCCCGTTGCAGGCTATGTGCTTGACCTGTTAGGCACCAAAATCGGCTATGCGATGTTTGCCGTGCTATGGGCCTGCTTCTGTGGTGCGACCGCGCTGGCAGGCAGTTGGGGCGGACTGGCCGTCGCACGTGGTGCCGTCGGTGCCGCAGAAGCGGCGATGATCCCAGCAGGCCTGAAGGCCAGCTCGGAGTGGTTCCCGGCGAAAGAGCGTTCTGTGGCCGTCGGCTACTTCAACGTCGGCTCCTCCATCGGCGCCATGATTGCGCCTCCTTTGGTGGTGTGGGCTATCGTCATGCACAGCTGGCAGATGGCGTTCATTATCTCCGGCGTACTGAGCTTCGCCTGGGCAATGGCCTGGCTGATGTTCTACAAGCATCCACGTGACCAGAAAAAACTGACCGAAGAAGAACGCGAATACATTATTGGTGGTCAGGAAGCGCAGCATCAGACCGACAACGGCAAAAAAATGTCGGCCTGGCAGATCATCCGTAACCGCCAGTTCTGGGGCATCGCGCTGCCACGTTTCCTGGCAGAACCGGCCTGGGGTACCTTCAACGCATGGATCCCGCTGTTCATGTTTAAAGTCTACGGCTTTGATCTGAAACACATCGCGATGTTTGCCTGGATGCCAATGCTGTTTGCTGACCTCGGCTGTATCGTCGGCGGCTATCTGCCTCCGCTGTTCCAGCGTAAGTTCGGCGTGAACCTGATTGTGTCCCGTAAACTGGTGGTTACCATGGGTGCGGTGCTGATGATTGGCCCGGGCATGATTGGCCTGTTCACCAGCCCGTACGCCGCGATTGCCCTGCTGTGCGTCGGCGGCTTTGCTCACCAGGCTCTGTCAGGTGCACTGATTACGCTCTCTTCTGACGTGTTTGGCCGCAATGAAGTGGCCACGGCTAACGGCCTGACCGGTATGGCAGCCTGGACGGCAAGTACCCTGTTTGCGCTGGTCGTGGGTGCGCTGGCCGATACCCTGGGCTTTAGCCCGCTGTTCGCGGTGCTGGCAGTGTTCGACCTGCTCGGCGCGGTGGTTATCTGGACCGTGCTACAGAACAAACCGGCAGCCGATACGCTCCATCCCGTCGGCGGTACGGCGACACAAAGCTAAGCCTTGTCACACCTGATATCTACGCCGCCCGATGGGCGGCTTTTTGCTATGATTGGGTGGTGAGATTTCGCTAAAAGTGGTATAACAAATCTCTCATGCCGTACCCTGCCTGGAGCGAATATGGAAATCACGGAACCACGCCGTTTATATCAACAGCTTGCCGCTGAGCTGAAAGATCGCATCGAGCAAGGCGTTTATCTGGTGGGTGATAAACTGCCTGCAGAACGTTTTATTGCCGATGAAAAGAACGTCAGCCGCACGGTTGTCCGTGAAGCCATCATTATGCTGGAAGTCGAAGGCTACGTTGAGGTGCGCAAGGGTTCAGGCATCCATGTTATTTCCAGCACCGCGAAGCACTATCAGGCCCCGGATGAATCCCTCGAATTTGCCAACTATGGCCCGTTCGAACTGCTTCAGGCCCGCCAGCTTATTGAAAGTAATATCGCTGAGTTTGCGGCGACCCAGGTCACCAAGCAGGACATCATGAAGCTGATGGAGATCCAGGACAACGCGCGTAAAGAGAAGTGCTTCCGCGACTCCGAATGGGATTTACAGTTTCACGTGCAGGTAGCCCTGGCCACGCAAAACACCGCCCTGGCCGCCATCGTCGAGAAAATGTGGACCCAGCGCGTGCACAACCCGTACTGGAAAAAACTGCATGACCATATCGATCTGCGTACGGTGGATAACTGGTGTGACGATCACGACCAGATTCTGAAAGCGCTGATCCGCAAAGATCCGCATGCCGCCAAACTGGCGATGTGGCAGCACCTGGAAAACACCAAGCTGATGCTGTTCAACGAAACCAGCGATGATTTTGAATTCAACGCCGACCGTTACCTGTTCGCGGAAAACCCGGTGGTGCATCTCGATACCGCTGCCAACGGCCTGAAATAAGATTTTCCTCACCCTCGGTGTCGTACCGAGGGTAAGCAAACCCACTATAGTGTCAGCCTGTGTAAAAACCCTCGCCTCTCCCCGCATCAGAAAGCAAAATCAACCTGCAACAAACTGCAATTTCTGTGACGTATAACCCATGGCTTTGTTACACTTAGATGCATTTTGTCGTCGCCGGTCAGGACCTTCCCTGCCCGCGAAAACATGGATAAGTTCGGAACGTGTTGCCAGCGTCCATAATTAATCAATAACGACTGACGTCCAGGCAGAACAACGCGTTCAGGCATGACATTAATCGATGTACCAGGAATCGTGAATGGAACTGTTAACCCAATTACTGAATGCCTTGTGGAGCCAGGATTTCGAAACCCTCGCTAACCCCTCCATGATAGGCATGCTCTATTTCGTCTTATTTATGATCCTATTCTTAGAGAACGGATTGTTGCCTGCCGCCTTTTTACCGGGCGACAGCCTGCTGGTACTGGTTGGCGTGTTGATAGCCAAAGGTGCGATGGGCTTTCCGCAAACGTTGCTGCTGCTGACCACTGCCGCCAGCCTCGGTTGCTGGGTGAGCTACATTCAAGGTCGCTGGCTAGGGAATACGCGGATCGTGCAAAACTGGCTGTCGCATCTGCCCGCGCATTACCACCAGCGGGCGCATCACCTGTTCCATAAGCACGGTTTATCCGCGCTGCTGGTCGGGCGCTTTATCGCCTTCGTGCGTACTCTGTTACCCACCATCGCCGGGTTGTCTGGCCTGAGCAGCGCGCGTTTCCAGTTCTTCAACTGGATGAGCGGCCTGCTGTGGGTGCTGATCCTGACTTCACTTGGCTACCTGCTGGGGAAAACCCCGGTGTTCCTGAAATATGAAGATGCGCTGATGTCCTGCCTGATGCTGCTGCCGGTGGTGCTGCTGGTGTTCGGCCTTATCGGTTCTATCGTGGTGCTGCTGAAGAAAAAATACGGTAACCGGAGCTAAACATGGGATTCCGGAACGCCACCTTTCGCCGATTCAGCCTGAGCCTCGGCGCACTGCTTGTGCTGTGCGCGCTGCTGTGGTTCTGGGCCGCCATTCAGCAGCAGGAGTCAACGCTTGCCATTCGCCCGGTGAACGCCAATGCCAGCATGCCGGATGGTTTCTCCATCTGGCATCATCTGGATGCCAACGGCATCCGCTTTAAAAGCATCACCCCACAAAACGATGCGTTAGTGATTAAGTTTGAATCCAGCGACCAGAGCGCCGCCGCCAAAGAGGTGCTGGACAGAACGCTGCCCCAGGGTTACATCGTTGCGCTTCAGGATGACGATGCCACGATGGCCCCGCAGTGGCTCTCCCGCCTTCGAGATACGCCGCATCGCTTCGGTTAGCGACCTTCCAGGATTCTGAATCTTTTCACAGACTTTGGTGATTTCGCGTTTACTTACTATCATTGAGTAAGCGGAAGTCACCATCATCATTACATCGACTGGGTGGGGCAGCGTCAGAATTTGCCCACGACACAATGGAAGGTTTCACCTATGAAATACCGCATTTTTCTGGCTTTGGGCCTTGTCACTCTGAGCACTGGCACCTACGCAGCGACGCTGTGCCAGGAGAAGGAACAGGATATTCAGCGCGAAATTCACTACGCGGAAAAGCACAAAAATCAGAGCCGCATTGACGGTCTGAACAAAGCGTTACGCGAAGTGAAAGATAACTGCAGCGACAACCAACTTCGTGCCGACCACCAGAAGAAAATTGCGAAACAGAAAGATGAAATCGCCGAGCGTCGTCACGACCTCGACGAGGCGAAAGCCAAAGGTGATGAGGACAAAATCAGTAAACGTGAACACAAGCTCACTGAAGCGCAGGATCAACTGAAAGCGCTTGAGTCTCGTGACTATTGAGTTAATGGAAATCTGACGTCTAACATTGGAGAAATATCATGTCTAAAGATAACACCTCAGAACATCTGCGTACCGAACTGAAATCCCTGGCGGATACCCTGGAAGAGGTGCTGAACTCCTCCACAGACAAATCGAAAGAAGAGCTGGGCAAACTGCGCAGCAAAGCAGAGCGCGCGCTGAAAGAGAGCCGTACTCGCTTAGGCGACACCAGCGATGCGCTGGCCAAACAAACTCGTGAAGCTGCCGCGCGCGCTGACGAGTATGTGCGTGATAACCCATGGACTGGCGTAGGTATCGGTGCAGCCGTCGGGCTGGTGCTGGGTGTGCTGCTGACGCGTCGTTAATTATGGCTGATTCACATCACGCACACGGGCCGGGTAAAAGCGTCTTCGGGATTGGCCAACGGATTGTGACCATTATGGTCGAGATGGTGGAAACCCGTCTGCGGCTGGCCGTTGTCGAACTGGAAGAGGAGAAAGCGAATCTCTTCCAGATGCTGCTGATGCTCGGCCTGACCATGCTGTTCGCGGCATTCGGACTGATGAGTTTGATGGTGTTGATTATCTGGGCCATCGATCCGCAATACCGACTGAATGCCATGATTGCCACCACCGTCGTGCTGCTGTTGCTGGCGCTGATTGGCGGTATCTGGACGCTGCGTAAAGCGCGGCGCTCAACGCTGCTGCGTCATACCCGCAACGAGTTGGCAAACGATCGGTCGCTGCTTGAGGACGACGAGCGTGAGTAGCAAACTCGAGCTGCAACAGCGTAAGGCGTATCTGCTGAGCCAAATCCAGCAGCAGCGGCTGGACCTGTCCGCCAGCCGCCGCGACTGGCATGAGGCAACCGGCGTCTACGATCGCGGCTGGAATACGCTGCTGAGCCTGCGCTCCTGGGCGCTGGTCGGCAGCAGCGTGATGGCTATCTGGTCGGTACGCCATCCGCGCTTTCTGGTGCGCTGGGCCCGCCGTGGGTTCGGAGCCTGGAGCGCGTGGCGGCTGGTCAAAAGTACCCTTCGCCAACAACAGTATCGCGGCTAACCGCTATGGCCCTGCTCTGCCGGGCCTTTCTCCTTTCTTTCCTCTGCCTTCACGAATACTCAATATCTTTGAAGAAGATCGACAGTTTTCCTTGCTAACAATCCCGTAGCGTCACGATTACACTCCTTTCCATCGACAGCAACGACGCGGTATCTCCGCGGATTTGCACAATAAATCAATAATGCCGCCCGTGTGGTTTGATGGAGAGTAAAATGAAAAAATTAGAAGATGTTGGTATCCTGGTAGCGCGTATTCTGATGCCAATTCTGTTTATCACTGCGGGCTGGGGCAAAATCACCGGTTATGCAGGCACCCAACAATATATGGAAGCGATGGGCGTTCCGGGCGCATTGCTGCCGCTGACCATCCTGCTCGAGTTCGGCGGCGGTCTGGCGATTCTGTTCGGTTTCCTGACCCGTACCACCGCGCTGTTCACCGCCGGTTTTACGCTGCTGACCGCATTTCTTTTCCATAGCAACTTTGCTGAAGGCGTTAACTCGCTGATGTTCATGAAAAACTTGACCATCGCAGGCGGCTTCCTGCTGTTGGCTATCACCGGTCCGGGCGCGTTCAGTATTGACCGCGTGCTGAACAAAAAGTGGTAATCCCGCTATACTGACTGAAGCGTAAAGCGAGGGAATTCCCTCGCTTTTGTCATTTTTGAAGGAGAGAGCACCATGGGACAACTGATTGACGGCGTCTGGCATGATACCTGGTATGACACAAAATCAACCGGGGGACGATTCAAGCGTTCCGTTTCGGCGTTTCGCAACTGGCTGACCGCCGATGGCGCACCAGGCCCCTCCGGAGAAGGCGGATTTGCCGCCGAGAAAGATCGCTACCATTTATACGTATCCTTGGCCTGTCCGTGGGCGCATCGCACGCTGATTATGCGCGCCCTGAAAGGACTGGAGTCATTCATCGATGTCTCTGTCGTCAGCCCGCTGATGTATGAAAACGGCTGGACCTTCGACGACAGCTTCCCCGGCACCACCGGCGATAGCCTGTATCAAAACGAATTTCTCTATCAGCTGTATCTGCATGCTGATCCGCAGTACAGCGGACGCGTCACCGTGCCGGTGCTGTGGGACAAAAAGAATCACACCATCGTCAGCAATGAATCAGCTGAAATCATTCGAATGCTGAATAGCGCCTTTGACGGAGTCGGTGCGCGGGCGGGCGATTATTATCCGCCCGCGCTGCGCCCGCAGATTGACGAGCTGAACGGCTGGATTTACGACAGCATCAATAATGGAGTGTATAAAGCCGGGTTCGCCACCAGCCAGGAAGCTTACGACGATGCCGTGACGCAGGTGTTTGAAGCCCTGGCCCGCGTCGAGCAGATCCTCGGCCAGCACCGTTATCTGACCGGCAACCAGCTGACCGAAGCGGATATTCGCCTGTGGACCACGCTGGTTCGCTTCGACCCGGTGTATGTCACCCACTTTAAATGCGATAAGCACCGCATCAGCGATTACCTGAACCTGTACGGTTTCCTGCGCGATATTTATCAGCTGCCGGGCGTGGCCGAGACGGTTAATTTTGACCATATTCGCCATCACTATTACCGCAGCCATAAAACCATCAACCCGACCGGGATCATTTCGATAGGGCCGTGGCAAGATCTCGACGAACCTCACGGTCGCGATGTGCGTTTCCGCTAATTATTAAGGGCATCAATCGATGCCCTTTTTTAATTCATAAATTGCATCTATCCTTACCTCGATCGCTTAGAAAACAAGTGATTGACTAATTATTGGGGTAGGAAAAATGGACTGGTATCTAAAAGTACTCAAGAATTACATCGGGTTTGGTGGCCGTGCGCGCCGGAAAGAATATTGGATGTTCGTGCTGGTGAGCTTCGTTCTGGCGGGGGTGCTGAGCATTATCGACAAAATACTCGGCTGGGAGCACGCGAGCGGCGAAGGCGTGCTGACGAGTATTTATGGCCTGTTGGTGCTGATCCCAACGTGGGCGGTACAGTTCAGACGCCTGCACGATACTGACCGATCGGCGTGGTGGTTATTATTAATGCTGATCCCGATCGTCGGCTGGCTGGTGATCCTGGTCTTCAACTGTCAGAACGGCACGCCGGGCGAGAACCGTTTCGGGCCGGATCCGAAGCAGCTCCCTTAACGTAATGAGCCTGGTGGCGCTCCGCTAACCAGGCCTACGTTTTGCCCTCGGCAACCCTATTTTTTGGCAAACAGCTTCGGAATTTCGCGCAGGCACCAGGCTTTCGCTTCGCCCATGCTGTCACGCCGCCACGCCATGATGATATCAACTTCGTTGGTATATTCCGGGCTCACGACGCGCAGTCGTCCCTCGGCGATATCCTGCTCAACCAGCGGATACGGCATGGTCGCCACACCCAGCCCGGCTAATAACGCCTGACGTTTATCTTCAATGGTGCTGACCGTCAGACGCGGCTGCTTGTCGAGCAGCTGCACGGTGAGCACCGGACGCTCGCGGGCGGTATCCGCCACCGCCACACCGCGATATTTCACCCGCGTAACTTCGGATAACGGCTCCGGCTCCTGATGAATCGGATGATCCGGCGAGGCCACATAGACGTTCAGAATCGAATACAGCTTGCGGGAGTTTATCTCGGAGGATGAACGGAAATGCATATCCGGGGCGATAACGATGTCGGCGCGCCCTTGCTCAAGACGTTCCCAGGCCCCCGCCAACACTTCGGTGATAATGGACAACTGGGTATTGGCTTTGAGGCCTAGCTTTTCGACCAGCGGAAACAGCTCCGGCGTCGGCACCAGCGCCTCGGTCACCAGCGTCAGATGCGTTTCCCAGCCACGCGCCAGCGCCTCGGCGTCGGTGGTCAACTTATCAGCGGCCTCGAGCAGTACGCGCCCGCGCTCCAGCAACATTCGGCCAACGTTGGTGAATTTTGTGCGATGACCTGAGCGGTCGAACAGCACCACGTCCAGCTCTTCTTCCAGCTTCTGCATGGTGTAGCTTAACGCAGACGGCACGCGGCCCAGCTCATCCGCAGCGGCGGCGAAACTGCCGCGCCGGTCAATCGCGTCCATTACTCTTAACGCTTCGAGGGTCAGTGCTCTCTCTTTAGCCATGGCGTTCTCATTCAGGAAATTTGAACATACCCGGCAGAATATCTGGCTAACAATGCAGCGTCCATAGCTTTACCATTGTTTTAGTGTAAAGAGAGGTCAAGAATATGATTACTACCCGAACCGCCAAACAGTGTGGCAAGGCCGATTTTGGCTGGCTGCAGGCCCGATACACCTTCTCCTTTGGACACTACTTCGATCCGAAACTGCTGGGATATGCCTCCCTGCGCGTGCTGAATCAGGAAGTGCTTGCCCCGGGCGCTTCGTTCCAGCCGAGAACGTATCCGAAAGTTGATATCCTGAATCTTATCCTGGAAGGTGAAGCCGAATATCGCGACAGTGAAGGGAATCACGTTCAGGCCAAAGCGGGCGAAGCGCTGTTGATTGCGACCCAGCCGGGCATCAGCTATAGCGAGCACAACCTCAGTAAAGACAAAACGCTCACCCGAATGCAGCTGTGGCTTGACGCCTGCCCGGAGCGGGAAAACCCGTCGGTGCAGAAACTGACCCTGACCGACACCGCCCAGCAGCTTGTGGCGTCGCCCGATGCAAGCCTTGGTAGCGTGCAGTTGCGCCAACAGGTATGGGTCCACCACATCCAACTGGAGAAAGGTGAGCAGCTCAGCTTCCAGCTTCATGGTCCACGCGCCTATTTGCAGTCGATCCACGGCACCGTCCATGCGGTGACACCACAGGCAGAACGTGAAGGATTGACCTGCGGGGATGGGGCGTTTATTCGCGACGAGGCCAACATTACGCTGGTGGCGGATACAACGCTTCGCGCGCTGCTGATAGATTTACCGATATGATCGAAAAAATCAGGCTGGCGCAGGAAGCCAGCCTGATGTTCTCACCCGACTAGCGGGCTTTGTGCGACATAATGTCGATGATTTGCCGGTCTGTCTGCTGCATTGCCTGGCAGGCCAGGGCGCAGAGATTGGCCACCGACTCCTCCACGTCGTGCGCCACAATCCCCTCGTTGCCGGTCACGGCGGTGTTATCCAGCGCCATCAGCACCGCTTTCCATGCCGACGACACGCTGGTTGACACTTTCATCGCGCAGCTATTCGATGCGCCATCACATATCATCCCGCTGACGTCACCAATCATGCTGCCAATCGCCCTCGCCAACGTCTCGTAGCGGCCGTCAATCAGCCAGCTCATGCCCGCCGCGGCTCCCATTGAGGCCGTGGTGGCGGCACACAGCGCCGATAAACGCGGCAGTTGAGCGTGGATGTAGATAGCGCTCAGATGCGAGAGCATCAGCGCCCTGGCCAGGCGCTCGTCGCTGACTTGAAAGTGTTCGGCCACCACCACCACCGGCATGGTGGCGGCGATCCCCTGATTCCCTGAGCCGGAATTGCTCATGGCGGGCAACGAAGCGCCCCCCATTCGAGCATCCGATGCGGCGGTGGTACGAATCACTATCTCAGAGGCCAGACCGTGGCCCATTAACCCACACTGGCGTTGTTTTTCCAGCGTCGCACCGATGTGTAATCCCCATTTGCCCTGCAATCCCTCCTGAGAAAGTGCGTCGTTGAGCCTCGCAGCCTCGAGGATGAAACGGATCTCTTCCAGCGGGACATGCTCAATAAAATTGAGGATCTCGGCAAGCGACGTGCGGGACATGACCTCAAGCAGGTCATCTTCCTTCAGTTCCCCGGCGGCAGGCTGATGAGCAAACAGCGTTTCGCCCTGCTTTTCGAGATTGACGATGCGGGTGTGGCCTCCGGCGATAGTGGCACTGGCCCAGCGGTCTTTACACCACACTTTGGCCCGGGCGTAGAGCAACTCGTCGCAGGGTTCCTGCACCCGGAGACACACCTTGCCCTGATCCAGCAGCCGTTTTGCCTGTGCAATATCATCCTGGCTGGCCTTTTTCAGCACCTCCAGTCCGGCATCCGCATCGCCCCCCAGCGCACCTAGCGCCACCGCAATAGGCAGCCCCACCATACCGGTGCCCGGCACGGTGACGCCCATTCCATTTTTCATCAAATTTGGGGAAACCCAGGCTTCAATGCGCTCAACCTCGCCTTCCAGTTGCGCAGCGGCTAACGCGCCCGCCAGCGCCAGCGATACCGGCTCGGTACAACCCAGCGCAGGCTTCACTTCTGCCCGTACGGCGTGGATTAACTTTTTCCATAACGGAGAACATTCAGGGTTCAACATACTTTCGACCTTAACTCTTACTCAGGGAACACACAGCCTCGCCTCAGGAGAAGGCAAGAAACGGCGATATGCACAACAGCAAACCGGTAATAATGATTATCTTCAGCGACAGGCCTTTATACTTATGCAGCGCAGGCACTTTGTAGACCAGCCAGGCAGGGATCAGGCACCCTACCATGCCGAAAATGGGGCTACAGATTGAGGTAAAACTCAGCACCGGTGCATTCAGGACAATCGCACTCCAGGACAGCAAAATAGCGAATACCATAATCCCGCCCTGCACATATTTTTCATTGATGCGCTCGGCAGGATATTTGCGGCGCAGCAGGTTCATCACAATGCCCTGCGTGGCTTCACGAAAGCCGAGATAAACGCCGAAGAAGGCGGTCATCACGGCGAAAATATTTAAGATAACGCTGACGATTTTTACCCAACCGGCACCCTCCCCGCTAATAAACTGGGCGGCAATGGCTAACGCAGAGATATTTTGCTCATACGCTTTCACCGCCTCGTCATGCCCCATCGCCAGCGTGAATGACACTGCATAGAAAAAGACTGTGACGAACAAAATACCAAAGGCAATATTCATCGCCCGCAGCGCTTTATACCGCGCCACCTCGCGTGATTTCTCACGAGAACGATAGGAGATAACCATCGGGCTTAAGGTCTGAATAAACAGGATCGAGGTCAGGGTAAAGGGCAGCGTAATAATGGCGTTTTTGATCAACAACCCCATCGGCGGCAATGAACCGGCGTTATACAGATGCCAGAGTCCCATCATCGACACGCCCAGCGCGGCCACCACCAGAAGCTTGGTCAGCACCATCAGGCTTGAGACCTTGAACAGCAGTTGCTCACCCCGGGAGGAAATTGCCACCAGAATACAGATCAGGATCAGGCCATAAAACGGGTTATCGGAAAGCAAGCCGTCCGTCACGCCAAAGGTGTGTAAATACGAGGCGCTGTCGTTGGTTATTGCCGTGGAATAAACAAACATCCAGATAACCAACATCACAAAATAGAGCGCACCTAACAGAATGCCCCAGTTTTTACCAAGATAACCGCTAATCACGCTCGGGTAGTCTTTGCACTCTGGCGATTCCGCCAGGGTGTTGATAAACAACCGCTGGAATAAATACATCGCCGGATAACCAATAATAGATGAGAGCAAAAATACCCATAGCCCCATTAATCCTACCTGAACCGGTAAAAAGACAATTCCGGCCCCAATAGCCATGCCGATACTCATAATGACCCAACCGGTATCGGTACTGTCGAATTTAATTGCTGCCTGCCATTCGCTTTCCGTCATATTGCCCCGACGACCGGGCATGACACCATCCACAACGACGCTGCTTTGTGTAGTCGTTTCCATAAAGATCTCGCTTGTAGGTAGAGGTTTTATTATTTTTCGAACCGTATCTGGGCGATATACGGTGCGTGGTGCAGGCGAGTTTTTAGAATGAAGAAATCATACGCGCAGGCCCGGAGAAAAAAATCGCCATTCGCAGCGTAATCTGGGAAGGAAAGGGAAATTATTTTATCTATAGAATGTAATGAAGAAAATTATTCTATCACAAGCGTATGTGAGAGGCAGATCACAGTCCAATTTTTAGACAAAAAAAGACCCCGATGACGAATCACCGGGGTCGTATTATCCGTTCTGCTTAATTCTCGAGAGACTGTGCCAGATCATCACGGATCTGCTTGCGCTGTTCCGGAGTCAGGACCTGGTTCAGGTCGAAGTAGTATTTCACGCGGTAGTAGCGGGTCTGCTGCTCAATTTTACTGAACGCTTCCAGCTGTGATTTCACCGCTTTCTCATTCCACTTGCCAGACTGAATAACGTCAATCAATGCGCCATCTTTCACGTCTTTCATGGAAACCTGTTCAACGTTCTTTTCCATCGCATCGTGCAGACTTTTGATTTTTGCCACCTGGTCGTTGCTCAGCTTCAGGTGCTGAACAATCGGATCCTGGGCAGGTGCAGGAGCCACATCAGTATTGGCAGCCTGGGCAACACCGGTGAAACCAATCAGGGAAGCGGTCAGCAGGGCAATACGCGTCATTTTGTTCATTGTTCATTTCCTTAAAAGTAAACGGGGTATTATTTGCTAAGGAGTGATGTACAGGTATGAACAATTATGAATATATATTTGAATGTAAACGAAATTCAGAAAGCAAAAACCCCGCCGAGGGCCGGGGGTTGGAAGCAGTTGAAGCTGACCGATAAGCCGCTTTCTTTTGGGTATAGTGTCGTGGACAGTCATTCATCACATCACCAAAAAGCAAAAACCCCGCCGAGGCGGGGTTTTGGAAGAAGTTGAAGCTGACCGATAAGCCGCTTTCTTTTGGGTATAGTGTCGTGGACAGTCATTCATCACATCACCAGAAAGCAAAAACCCCGCCGAGGGCCGGGGGTTGGAAGCAGTTGAAGCTGACCGATAAGCCGCTTTCTTTTGGGTATAATGTCGTGGACAGTCATTCATCACATCACCAGAAAGCAAAAACCCCGCCGAGGCGGGGTTTTGGAAGAAGTTGAAGCTGACCGATAAGCCGGGTTCTGTCGTGGACAGTCATTCATCTAGGCCAGCAATCGCTCACTGGCTCAAGCAGCCTACCCGGGTTCAGTACGGGCCGTACCATGTGAACCCCTATTTGGCCTTGCTCCGGGTGGAGTTTACCGTGCCACGAACTGTTGCCAGTCGCGCGGTGCGCTCTTACCGCACCCTTTCACCCTTACCTGATCCCGCTTGCGCGGGCCATCGGCGGTTTGCTCTCTGTTGCACTGGTCGTGGGTTTCCCCCCCAGGCGTTACCTGGCACCCTGCCCTATGGAGCCCGGACTTTCCTCCCCTTCGCCCGTCTCCCCCCGAAAGAGGACGACGACGAAGCGGCGACTGTCTGGTCAGCTTCGGCGCGAAGTATAGAGGGTTCGCACCGCTTTGTCACCCTTGAACCTACAGCTTGTCGAGGATGGTGTACGCCGCTTTGACGCGCTCAGTATTGGGATACATCTTGTTAGCCAGCATCACAATGCCAATCTGCTTCTCGGGGATAAAGGCCACGTAGGCACCAAAGCCGTTGGTCGATCCGGTTTTGTGCACCCACGATGCCTTCACTGCCGGCACCGGCGGTTCAATCGCCGACACCGGCTGTGCCGCCAACGCGACCTTATTGTCGCTGCCGTTAATTACGGTGGTAGCGGCTACCGGCCAGTTGAGCATTTCCCAGCCCAGCCCCTGATACATGCTGCCGCTGCGCCAGTAGCGGGATTGCGCTTTTTCGATGCCCTGTTTCAGCATCGGGTCGCTCACCTGCTGCGGATTCATGTTGGCCTGCACCCAGCTCGCGATGTCTTCCACGGTCGATTTCACGCCGTAGGATTCGGCATCCAGCATCCCTGGCCCGACGTGCATCGCCTTGCCATCACGGTAGCCCCAAGCGTAATGCTTTTCTTCACTGGCCGGAATGTTAATCCAGGTATGGTTGAGGTTCAGCGGCTGTAATACGCGCTTCGTCATTGCCTCTTCAAAGCCCATGCCGGACGGTTTAACCATCAGCGCACCAAACAGACCGATGCTCGAGTTGGCATACACCCTGCGAGTGCCCGGTGCCCATTCCGGCTGCCAGTTCTGATAAAACTTCAGCAGTGCCGCTTGATCGTTGGCCTCGTCGGGAACCTGCAACGGCAATCCGCCCGCCGTGTAGGTGGCCAGATCCAGCAGCGTAATCCCCTGCCACTGCTTGCCGGTCAATTCAGGCCAGTATTTTGTGGCCGGATCGCTGAGTTTCACTTCACCACGCGCCAGCGTATTACCGCCCAACACACCGGTGAAAGTTTTACTGATGGAGCCCAGCTCAAAAATTGTCTGCGTCGTCACCCGTTGTTTGGTTGAGACATCAGCCACGCCATAGGTAAAGTAGTGTGGCTTACCCTGATAAATCACCGCCACCGCCATACCGGGGATAGCCTGGGCTTTGATCAACGGCTTCAGGGTTTGATTGACGGTATCTTCTAACTGTTTGTCAGTTAATGTTTTTTGCGCAGCAAAACCGGAAAACGACGCGCTGAGAACCAGCGCACAGCAGAGTGTTTTTTTCATCATTGAAATTCTTCCATAAGTCACACGATTGAATGTCCGGGCCCTTCAGACAGGCTCAGTCTGCGGGATTTGACTGTCGGCCACAAACGGTTAAATTTAGCAGTAGCCTTAAGCTTTTCTAACGGATAGCCCATGACCCGGAGTTATATTCCCCTTAATTCGCTACGTGCCTTTGAAGCGGCGGCTCGGCATCTTAATTTTACGCATGCCGCCATTGAGCTTAACGTCACGCACTCGGCTATCAGTCAGCAGGTCAAAGCCCTTGAGGATCACCTGAACTGCCAGCTGTTTGTCCGCGTTTCACGCGGGCTGCGGCTGACGACGGAAGGCGAAAGCCTGCTGCCGGTGTTGAACGATTCGTTTGACCGGATCGCGGGGATGCTGGACCGATTTGCAGTCTCGCACGAGCGGGAGAAACTAAAGATCGGTGTAGTGGGGACATTCGCGACTGGCTTTCTGCTGCCCCGGCTGGCGGATTTTCGCCGCAGCTACCCGTATATCGATTTACATCTTTCCACCCATAACAACCGCGTCGACCCGGCGGCTGAAGGGCTGGATTACACTCTTCGCTATGGCAACGGTGCCTGGCACGGGACCGATGCGACATTTCTATGCCATGCACCGCTGGGACCGCTGTGCAGTCCAGCGCTGGCCGCAGAACTCCACACGCCTGCCGACATACTGCGCTTCACGCTGCTACGCTCGTATCGGCGCGATGAATGGAATTCATGGTTTGAGGCCGCCGGGGCGCAGCCACCTTCGCCGACCCACGAGGTGATGGTCTTTGATTCCTCGGTCACCATGCTGGAAGCCGCGCAGGCAGGAATGGGCGTCGCCATCGCCCCGGTGAACATGTTCACTCACCTGCTCAATAGCGAGCGCATCGTCCAACCGTTTGATTGCCACATTCACCTCGGCAGCTACTGGCTGACGCGGCTGCAATCCCGCCCCCAAACCCCAGCCATGGATGATTTTTCCCGCTGGCTGGTGAATCAGAGCCTGTAGCGAAAGCGCACTGCCACACTTTCGCAACCCTTCCATTTCTTTCGATTCTTTCGTTTATTCGATCCAAATCACAAAACAACATTCCGAAAGCCTATAGTTTATTTCGAAGATGATAAACGAAAGAATTCGGAGGAAGAATGTTCATCATTTCGACCAAAGCGATGCTGAAGAAGGCTCAGCGTGCAGGTTATGCCGTTCCAGCCTTCAACATTCACAACCTTGAGACGCTACAGGTCGTGGTAGAAACCGCGTCAGAGCTTCGCTCTCCGCTGATTGTGGCGGGAACTCCGGGAACATTCAGCTATGCCGGCACGGGGAATGTTGTGGCAATTGCCGCTGAACTTGCCAGAAGCTACACCCATCCTCTGGCCATCCACCTCGATCACCATGAAAGTTCGACTGACATCGAGCAAAAAGTAAAAGCCGGTGTGCGTTCAGTCATGATTGATGGTTCGCATCACGCATTTGCCGAGAACATCGCCCTGGTCAAAGAGGTGACTGACATTTGCCATCGCTACGACGTGAGCGTGGAGGCCGAACTGGGACGCCTGGGCGGGCAAGAAGATGACCTGACCGTTGACGCAAAGGACGCCCTTTATACCCATCCCCTTCAGGCTCGCGAGTTCGTCGAAAAAACAGGCATCGACTCGTTGGCCGTCGCGATTGGCACCGCCCACGGACTGTACGTGGGAGAACCCAAACTTGATTTTGACCGTCTGGCGGAAATTCGTCGGCACGTCGAGGTTCCGCTGGTGCTGCACGGTGCGTCGGGGCTTGCGACAGAAGACATCCGCCGAGCGGTAGCGCTGGGCGTTTGCAAAGTTAACGTTGCAACCGAACTTAAAATCGCATTCGCCAATGCACTCAAAGACTTTTTGAGCCTCCATCCCGATGCCAGCGATCCCCGGCATTACATGATCCCCGCCAAAGCCGCGATGAAACAGGTCGTCAGCAAAGTCATTCTTGATTGTGGCAGCGAAGGAAAACTTTAGCTCAGCAACATCAGGGCCCGATCGATTTTGAAATTTAAACCATTAGCAGTAGTGCAACACTATCGGAGAGTAACGTGAAAGAGATTATCGCCCGTCATAAACGCGGGGAACATTTGGGGATTTGCTCCGTCTGTTCGGCGCATCCGTTGGTTATTGAAGCCGCATTACGCTTCGATCTGAATAGCGACAATAAAGTATTGATCGAAGCCACCTCTAATCAGGTCAATCAGGATGGCGGCTATACCGGAATGAAACCGGCGGATTTTCGCGATTTTGTGCATCAGATTGCGCAGGATGTTGGCTTCCCGCTCGAAAGACTCATTCTTGGCGGCGATCATCTCGGCCCAAACTGTTGGCAACATGAATCTGCAGCCGCGGCGATGAAAAAATCCGTCGATCTTATCAAAGCTTATGTCGCTGCGGGTTTCAGCAAAATCCATCTCGATGCCTCAATGTCCTGTGCTGACGACCCTACACCGCTTGATCCTACGGTCGTCGCCGAACGCGCTGCCGTGCTCTGCCAGGCAGCGGAAGCCACAGCAACAGAAGAACAGAAACGCTTACTCACCTACGTCATCGGAACGGAGGTTCCCGTCCCCGGTGGTGAAGCCAGCACGATTGGTACGGTGCACGTCACACAAGAAAAAGATGCCGCGCGCACACTAGAAACGCATCAAATTGCATTCCGGGCCTTAGATCTGGAAGAAGCATTAACGCGAGTGATTGCGATCGTTGTCCAGCCCGGCGTTGAATTCGATCATACACAGATTATTCACTACCAACCGCACGCGGCCGAAGCGCTGTCTGGCTGGATCAAGCCGACCCCAATGGTCTACGAGGCCCATTCAACCGATTATCAAACCCGTCAGGCCTACCACGCTTTGGTGCGCGATCACTACGCCATTCTGAAAGTCGGCCCGGCGCTGACCTTCGCGCTGCGAGAAGCCATTTTTGCACTGGCCCAGATGGAAAACGAACTGATCTCCCCGGAAAACCGCAGTCATGTGCTCAAGGTGATTGATGAGGTGATGCTCAACGAACCGAGTTACTGGAAGAAGTATTATCACCCTACATGGAGCCAGGCCATGGTTGATATTCATTTCAGTCTTTCTGACCGAATCCGCTATTACTGGCCTCATCCTCGTATCAGGCAAAGCGTGGAGAAACTTATCGCCAATCTGAATGAGGTGTCATTACCGTTGGGATTAATCAGTCAGTTTATGCCGGTTCAGTTTGAACGCCTGGCCGATAATTCCCTCGCCCCCACCCCACACAACCTGATTATTGACAAAATTCAGGACGTGCTCAGGGCCTATCGTTTTGGCTGCACGGCCCAGACAGCCTGACCCCGGAGATTCTATGAGCCAACTCTTTGTTCGTACCGGAATTGACTTCAGTTCACGCCAGCAGGTGCTGGCCCACATTGGTGAAGAAATGCTGGCCAAAGGGGTCGTGCATGACACTTATCCAGCGGCATTACTTGAGCGGGAGGCCGTTTTTCCGACCGGGATTGCACTCGAGCAGCATGCTGTCGCGATCCCGCACTGCGAAGCCATTCATGCGAAATCACCCGCGCTTTATCTGATTCGCCCCACCCGCCCGGTGAAATTTCAACAGGCGGATGATGACGCAGAGATCGACGCGTCGTTAATTATCGCCCTGATCGTTGAAAACCCGACGGCACAGTTGAAGCTACTGCGTCGTCTTTTTGGTGAGTTACAAAACCCGGAGACCCTTGTCGCCTTGCTTAACGCTCCTGATTCCGAACTGACCACGCTGTTCCAGGAAACCGTTCTCGACCCTCAACCTTGCATTCAGAACTAATAAAAAACCGATAATAAAAGGAATACCCTATGAAACGTAAAATCATTGTGGCCTGCGGTGGGGCGGTAGCAACCTCCACTATGGCCGCTGAAGAAATCAAAGAGCTCTGTGAAGCGAACAACATCACGCTCGATTTAGTGCAGTGTCGGGTGACGGAAATCGAAACCTATATGGATGGCGCGGATCTCATCTGCACCACCGCCCGCGTTGATCGTACCTTTGGTGATATCCCCGTGGTTCACGGTATGCCGTTTGTTTCCGGCGTGGGTATCGAAGCTTTGCAGCAAAAAATCCTGAATATCCTCGTGGGGTAACGCCATGTTTAGCGAAATAATGCGTTATATCCTCGACTTAGGCCCAACGGTGATGCTGCCTCTGGTGATCATCGTTTTCTCTAAAGCACTGGGGATGAAGCTCGGCGACTGCTTTAAATCAGGGCTGCATATCGGCATTGGGTTTGTCGGAATCGGTCTGGTGATTGGGTTGATGCTGGATTCCATTGGCCCTGCCGCTAAAGCTATGGCCGAACAGTTCCAGATTAACCTGCATGTAGTCGATATCGGCTGGCCGGGTTCTTCCCCAATGACCTGGGCCTCGCAAATTGCGCTGGTCGCCATTCCGATTGCGATTGGGGTGAACATCGTAATGCTGGTCACCCGGATGACCCGCGTTGTTAACGTCGATATCTGGAATATCTGGCATATGACCTTTACCGGCGCGATGCTGCACCTCGCCACCGGTTCGTACTGGATTGGTATTCTCGGGGTCGTCCTTCACGCCGCCTTTGTCTACAAACTTGGCGACTGGTTTGCGAAAGACACCCGCGACTTTTTCGAACTGGAAGGAATTGCGATCCCACATGGTTCCTCGGCCTATATGGGGCCAATAGCCGTACTGGTTGATACCATCATTGAGAAAATCCCCGGACTGAACCGCATCCACTTCAGCGCTGATGACGTTCAGAAACGCTTTGGTCCCTTCGGCGAACCGGTCACCGTTGGCTTTGTGATGGGCTTGGTGATTGGTCTGCTGGCGGGATATGACACCAAAGCCGTCCTGCAACTGGCGGTGAAAACGGCAGCCGTCATGCTGCTGATGCCGCGCGTCATCAAACCGATTATGGATGGCTTAACACCGATAGCAAAACATGCTCGTAAACGCCTGCAGGCGAAGTTTGGCGGTCAGGAATTCCTGATTGGTCTGGATCCCGCCCTGCTGTTAGGACACACCTCGGTGGTCTCTGCGAGCCTGATTTTCATTCCGCTGACTATTCTGATTGCCGTACTGGTTCCGGGTAATCAGGTCCTGCCGTTTGGTGATCTGGCAACCATCGGTTTCTTCGTTGCAATGGCGGTCGCGGTACACCAAGGCAATCTGTTCCGCACCCTGATTTCAGGTGTCATCATCATGGGTATGACGCTCTGGATTGCCACGCAAACCATTGGCTTACATACTCAGCTTGCCGAAAACGCGGGTGCATTAAAGGCCGGAGGAATGGTCGCGTCAATGGACCAGGGTGGCTCGCCGATTACCTGGCTGCTCATCCAACTGTTCACCTGGCAGAACATCACTGGTTTCCTCATTATCGCCGTGGTTTATCTGACGGGCGTACTGCTGACCTGGCGTCGGGCGCGTAACTTTGTCGCCGCCGAAAAAGCGGCATCCATTCAGCAGGCGGAAAGCCTTTCTTAATATCAGGGGGGCCCTCGCTCCCCTGCTCATTTCTGGAGAATCTTATGAAATCAGTGGTTATCCACGCTGAGGGAAAAGTGCGCGTTGAAGAACGCCCTATACCACAATTGAAAACCGATGATGACGTGCTGGTCAAAGTCGTCAGTGCAGGGCTGTGCGGATCAGATATTCCGCGTATTTTCAGCCATGGCGCGCATTATTATCCCATTACGCTGGGGCATGAATTTAGCGGCTATGTCGAATCCTATGGCACCGAGGTGACCGATCTGCAGCCCGGTGATGCCGTCGCCTGCGTACCTCTACTCCCATGCTTTCATTGCCCTCAGTGCAAGCGCGGATTCTTCTCTCTGTGTAAATCGTATCAATTTGTCGGCTCACGCAGCGAAGGGGGAAACGCAGAATATGTGGTCGTGAAACGCGCGAATCTTTTTCGTTTACCTTCGACGATGCCCATTGAGGATGGGGCATTTATCGAGCCAATCACCGTAGGGCTTCATGCTTTCAACCTTGCTCAGGGCTGCAAGGACAAAAACGTCATTATCGTTGGCGCGGGAACCATTGGCTTGCTGGCAATGCAGTGCGCGCGAGAACTGGGTGCGAAAAGCGTCACGGCGGTGGATATCAATCCTGAAAAACTGACACTCGCCAGAACGCTGGGGGCGACTCACGCATTAAACAGTCGGGAGATGAGTGCAGCAGAGATCCAGTCCGCCCTGGCTGAACTTCAATTTGATCAACTTATTCTGGAAACAGCAGGCGCACCGCAGACCGTAGCCCTGGCCATTGAAATCGCAGGCCCCCGCGCTCAGATGGCGCTGGTAGGTACGCTTCATCAGGATTTGATACTGAATACTAACGTGTTCGGGCAAATTCTGAGAAAAGAGTTAACTCTTCTCGGCTGCTGGATGAACTACTCCAGCCCCTGGCCGGGAACAGAATGGGAAACCGCCGCACATCTGTTGACGGAAAAGCGACTGCAGCTGGAACCGTTAATCGCCCATCGCGGTGATATGCAAAGCTTTGCCACCGCAGTTGAAGCGTTAGACGGTGCACCAATGCAGGGAAAAATCTTGCTCAGCCTGTCTTAAAATTATGAGCCAGCTGTCCTGGCTGGCTCCCCTTTACTTTCGAAATTTATCGTTCACCTTTCACTATCCTTCGATTACACTAGCCACAATTAATTGTCAGGCATATCAAGATGAACTCATTTGAACGAAGGAACAAAATAGTCGAACTGGTTCACTCCCAGGGAAGCGTATTGGTTCTGGATCTTTCGAATGCCTTTGGTACTTCAGAGGTAACCATTCGCGCAGATCTGCGTTTGCTGGAAGATAAAGGCTTAGTCACGCGTTTCCATGGTGGTGCGGCAAAGCCCGGCAGCAATTTAGCCGAAGCCGACAACCAGGAGGTGGTACTGGAAGAGCGTTACAAACTGGCAAGCGATCCTAAAAAGCGCATCGCGCAGGCCGCAGCAAAAATGATCGCCGAAGGCATGACGGTGATCCTCGACAGTGGAAGCACGACACTGCTGATTGCCGAAGAGCTGGTCAAGAAAACCAATATCACGGTGATCACCAACAGTTTACCCGCCGCCTTTACTCTGGCTGAAAATAAAGACATCACGCTGGTCGTTTGTGGTGGCACTGTCAGACACAAAACCCATTCGATGCACGGCACTATCGCGGAACAGTCCTTACAAGGCATTAGCGCTGACTTAATGTTTGTTGGTGCAGACGGCATTGATGCCACCAATGGGATTACCACCTTCAACGAAGGTTACTCGATAAGCGGCGTGATGGCAGCAGCCGCACACCACGTTGTCGCCGTGCTGGACGCCACCAAATTCAACCGTAGGGGCTTCAATCAAGTCCTGCCGATGGACAAGATTAACTGTGTCATTACTGACAGTAGCATCAGCAAACAAGACATTGCCGCCCTCGAAAAAGCAGGTGTGGAGTTAAGGACCGTTTGATTGAGGGTCTGCTATGAGCGAGGAGTGGACGTTTATATTTCAAATAAAATCCCCGGCCGTAGCCGGGGATTGATAAGGATTGGAATAATTCTACAGATTATGAAACCTGATGAAGTTCCAGACCTTGTTGCACCAGTAACTCAACATCACTGCCAGCATGATGATAAACCTCGTACTGAACACCGCCCGCCGTCACCTGGCCGGCATCCTGCCAGGTGTTGTGCGCCAGGTCTTCAACCTTCAGTTCAACCACGTCACCGGCATCACCGGTCACCGCCAGTTGCTTATGACCATCCTGCACAAACAGATTGTCATGCGCTTCACTCAGAATATCGTTCAGCGTGAGCTGAAGGGTATTATGCGCATGGTCGGTCATATCGACTGCTGCTGGTAATGTATGTGAATCATCAATCTGAGCGAGTG
>NZ_JBIGIN010000021.1:0-85487 GCF_043558715.1 Scandinavium sp. M-37 | reverse complement strand
ATTCGGTGGAGCGGTAGTTCAGTCGGTTAGAATACCTGCCTGTCACGCAGGGGGTCGCGGGTTCGAGTCCCGTCCGTTCCGCCACTTATTAGAAAATTAAGCCTGCTTCATTGCGGGCTTAATAATAAGCGTAATTTAGGGGCGTAGCTCAGTTGGTAGAGCACCGGTCTCCAAAACCGGGTGTCGCGAGTTCGAGTCTCTCCGCCCCTGCCATATAATAATCCTTTGCTTCGGCAAAGGATTTTTTTTGTCTTTAATTCAGCGGATTTTCATCCGCCACCCCTCAGCGCTACTTCCAAAACTCCCTACTCAAGCACGGCTACTTTTAAGATCTCACGTATTTGTGCCTGCTTATCGCTGTTCTGCAACCAAATGGCATAGAGCGGACGCGAAAGCGTCGCACTGTCAGTAACGGTATGCAATCCACCCTTCATATTCGCCCAACTCATAGGCAACCAGCTACAACCCTCGAGAGGGGCAAGCTGTTGGCGCGCAAGTTCAGCTGAGCTGGTTGTCAGGAGTGGAATATCATCTGATGCAATGATCCCTGCTTCATGCTGTTGGAAATCAGGGCCCCATTCCAGGCGCAGATAGTTCAGATTGGCTTTCACCTGGGAAGGTGCCGCGCAATAAAGTGCTAATGTGAAATGCCCCAAAAGCTGGCTACTGAATTCATCCATTTTTGGTGCTTCGGTGGTGATCAATAGATCCAGCTGGCGCTCGTGCAATTGCTTGACCAGCGATTGCCGCTGAGCGATGCGCGCTTCAAACTGCAGTGTGTTGTGCGCAGGATAGAGACGTCCCAGCCAAGCATTAAGCATGCACTCCCACAGCGAGGCGCTGGCACCAATCGAAAACTCATTGTGACGGGAAGTATTCGCCACCTCTTTACGGGCTGATTGCCAGGTACTCATCAGCGTTTCGGCATAGGGTAAGAGCTTCTCACCGGCCGCCGTAAGGCGGATATTATTGCGATGGCGAGTGAATAAATTCACGCCAAGCTGGTTCTCTAGCTGACGAATACGAAAGCTGACGGCCGACTGCGTCAGGTACAGAGCTTCTGCCGCACGCCCGAAGTGGCGTGTTCGGCTCACTTCAAGGAAAGTTTTTAGCAATTCCGTATCCACAACCTTCTCCACAAAATTATTTGTCGTGTTGATTTAAATGTTTTGTTTGACGCTCTGTCAAGCGTAACTAATACTCCGCGCCATAAATAGCTCAGCCAAAGAATTAGGAGCGTGTAGGATGGCGGAAAGCTTTACGACGACTAATCGTTTTTTCGACAATAAAAATTATCCGCGCGGGTTCTCTCGTCATGGTGATTTCACCATCAAAGAAGCCCAATTGCTGGAGCGCCACGGTTATGCGTTTAATGAGCTGGAACTGGGTAACCGCGAGCCGGTAACGGAAGATGAAAAGCAATTTGTAGCCGTATGCCGCGGTGAGCGTGAGCCGGCGACAGAGATTGAACGCGTATGGATTAAATACATGGCGCGCATCAAACGGCCAAAACGCTTCCACACGCTGTCCGGCGGTAAACCGCAGGCAGAAGGTGCAGAAGACTACACCGAAAGCGACGATTAATAAGAAAGGGGCGAAAGCCCCTTTTTTACGCCATCATTTTTTGCAAATGGATAAGCAATCGTTCGATTGCCCGATATCCCAGTGCTTCCTGCAAATGTTCCCGTGCTATCTGTTCTGTTCCGGAAAGATCGGCGATGGTTCGTGACACCTTAATCAGACGCTGCCATGCACGAATCGACAACCCCAGGTGGGCGAGCGCCTGTTCCAGCCAGGCCGCGTCATCAGGGAGTAACTCACACCACCGTTTCATCTCATTACTATCAAGAAGGGCGTTGAGCTTTCCCTGACGTGAGAACTGCTGTTGCTGGGCGGCGATCACTCTGCTTTTCACCTTCTGGCTACTTTCACTTTTTTCAGGTGTCTGGCTGAACAGGCCCAGCGGTGGGAGCGGGATCTCGAGTGACAAATCGAAGCGATCCAAAAACGGTCCAGACAGTCGCGCCAGATAACGCAGGATTTGCTCAGGCGAGCTGCGGTTATGGTTACCCTGATAGTGTCCGGTAGGGCTTGGATTCATGGCAGCAATGAGTTGAAAGCGAGCCGGGTAGGTGATTTTTGCTCGAGTACGCGAGATGTGAATCTTTCCTGACTCAATCGGCTCGCGAAGCGCATCAAGGACTCGGCGCTCAAACTCGGGTAATTCATCCAGAAATAAAATGCCGTTATGGGCCAGTGAGATCTCGCCCGGTGCAGGTATTGTTCCACCGCCAACCATTGCTGTCAGTGATGCACTATGATGAGGCGAGCGGAATGGGCGCTTACGCCATTGTTTATGTACATGCCCTGCACTGACCAGGCTCAGAATTGCCGCACTCTCCAGGGCCTCCTGATTGCTCAGAGAGGGGAGGATGCTGGGTAAGCGGCTGGCTAGCATTGTTTTTCCTGTCCCAGGGGGGCCGACTAACAGCAGGTTATGGCCGCCAGCGGCGGTTATCTCCAGTACACGCTTTCCCTGCGGCTGCCCGATGACATCGCTAATATCGGTTGTGGCAGCACTCATGGCATCCGCCTCGGCGGCGGGATGTTGTAAGTCGGTACGTCCCTCAAGAAAAGCACATACTTCCTGTAAATGGCTGGCTATAAAACAGTCTGTTCCGCCAATCAGGCCCACCTCTGGGGCATTCTCTGCGGAAAGGATTATCTGTCGGCCTGTTTTGATGGCCTCCATCGCGCCTGAAATAGCACCGGTAACCCCGCGTAATGCACCGGTAAGCGCAAGTTCACCGATGAACTCGTATTGGTTCAGCCTTGCGGTATTGAGCTGTTCTGACGCTGCCAGAAGCGCAATCGCGATCGGCAAATCATATCGCCCCCCTTCCTTTGGCAAATCGGCGGGGGCCAGGTTGATTGTTATCTTCTTTGCCGGAAATTCGTAACCGCTATTGATGACCGCACTTCTGACACGATCGCGCGCTTCTTTTACTGCCGTTTCCGGTAAGCCCACCATGGTTAACCCCGGCAGCCCATTGCTGATATGGACTTCCACGGTGATGAGGGGGGCGTTCACCCCTAATGCGGCGCGTGTGTAAATAATCGACAATGACATAAAGCCTCCGTGTAAAAGCAGTATGTCGCGCTCGGTAATGACCGCAATGAATGAATCGAAATTTTACGCGCATGATTCCCGATATTTCTCACCATTTCATTACCGTTGCATACACTTGGAAGCATGATCGACAAATATACCATCTTGTTCCGCTGCCTATGTCGGGTGAAGAATTTTCATCTCAGTTATTTCTCATAAAAAACAATACTTTTTGCGAATATCGTTAGCCAGATCGGAAAAGCTTATATAAAAAAATCTTGTCTTCTCTTCAGGGTCTGTGGTAACTCTTTAGGTATTCCTTCGAACAAGAAGCCAAAAGAACACAAAATGACAGCCCTTCTACGAGTGATTAGCGTGGTGGTGATTATTATCCCACCGTGCGGGGCTGCACTTGGACGAGGAAAGGCTTAAGAATCAAGCCTTAACGAACTAAGACCCCCGCACCGAAAGGTCCGGGGGTTTTTTTATGACTGTGAAAAACCAAAGAGGAGCAGGGCATGAAAATCAGCATAAAATTCTGTTTCTCGCAAAATGTGACGGGGAAGTAACTATGAATGGGGCTCAGTGGGTGGTACATGCGTTGCGAGCACAGGGAGTCGAAACCGTTTTCGGCTATCCGGGCGGCGCAATTATGCCGATCTACGATGCGTTGTATGACGGTGGCGTGGAACATCTGCTGTGTCGCCATGAGCAGGGTGCTGCGATGGCCGCCATTGGCTATGCCCGCGCAACCGGCAAAACGGGCGTGTGCATGGCCACTTCAGGCCCGGGCGCAACCAACCTGATCACCGGTCTTGCCGATGCGCTGCTCGATTCCGTGCCGGTGGTAGCCATCACCGGTCAGGTTGCTTTACCGTTCATCGGCACCGATGCGTTTCAGGAAGTGGACGTCATCGGATTATCATTGGCCTGCACCAAACACAGTTTCCTGGTGCAGTCGCTGGAAGAGCTCCCACGGGTAATGGCAGAAGCGTTCCAGGTGGCAAGCTTAGGTCGTCCAGGTCCGGTTCTGGTTGATATCCCAAAAGATATTCAGCTTGCCAGCGCCGCACTCGAACCCCATTTCTCCTCCATTGAAGATGAAAATACCTTCCCGCTTGAAGAGGTTGAACAGGCCCGCCAGATGATAGCCCAGGCCAGCAAGCCGATGCTGTACGTTGGCGGCGGCGTAGGTATGGCGCAGGCCGTACCCGCTCTGCGCGATTTTATCGCTATGACGCAGATGCCGGTGACCTGTACGTTGAAAGGCCTGGGCGCGGTCGATGCCGATTATCCGTATTATCTGGCGATGTTGGGTATGCATGGCACGAAAGCCGCAAACCTGGCGGTTCAGCAGTGTGATTTGCTGATTGCCGTCGGCGCGCGTTTTGACGACCGCGTGACCGGCAAGCTGAACACTTTCGCTCCGCACGCAAAAGTAATCCACATGGATATCGACCCGGCTGAGCTGAACAAGCTGCGTCAGGTACACATAGGTTTGCAGGGTGATTTAAATGCGCTGCTGCCGGCGTTACAGCAACCATTGGATATCGATGCATGGCGGGCGGATACGGCTGAATTGCGGGCTGAACACGCCTGGCGCTATGACCATCCAGGCGAAGCGATTTATGCCCCACTGTTACTCAAGCAGTTATCTGACCGCAAACCGGCAGACAGCGTAATCACCACTGACGTCGGCCAGCACCAGATGTGGTCGGCGCAGCATATGACGTACACCCGTCCGGAAAACTTCATCACCTCTAGCGGCTTGGGAACCATGGGCTTCGGCCTGCCCGCCGCGGTCGGTGCGCAAGTCGCGCGTCCGAATGACACGGTTATCTGCGTCTCCGGCGACGGGTCGTTCATGATGAACGTGCAGGAACTCGGCACCGTGAAGCGCAAGCAACTGCCGTTGAAGATTGTGCTTCTCGATAACCAGCGTCTGGGTATGGTTCGCCAGTGGCAGCAGCTCTTTTTCCAGGAGCGTTACAGCGAAACCACCCTGACGGATAACCCCGATTTCCTGACGTTGGCCAGCGCTTTTGGTATTCCCGGCCAGCACATTACCCGTAAAGACCAGGTTGAAGCGGCACTCGACGCGATGCTCAACAGCGAAGGGCCGTATCTGCTTCATGTCTCAATCGACGAGCTCGAGAACGTCTGGCCGCTGGTACCACCGGGTGCCAGTAATGCAGAAATGCTGGAGAAATTATCATGAATCAACATCAGGTTGCCGTTGAGGCTCGCTTCAACCCAGAAACGTTAGAGCGTGTGTTGCGTGTGGTACGTCATCGTGGCTTTCAAATTTGTGCCATGAATATGGAAACCGCTACTGATGCGCAAAACATAAATATTGAATTGACCGTTGCCAGCCTTCGCCCAGTCGAATTACTGTTTAGCCAGTTAAGTAAACTGGTTGACGTCGCCCGCGTCGAGATCCAGCAACGAACAACAACATCACAACAAATCCGCGCCTGAGCGCAAAAGGAAGAACAATGACGACGAAAAAAGCTGATTACATCTGGTTTAATGGTGAGATGACGCCATGGGGTGAGGCGAAGGTGCATGTGATGTCCCACGCCCTGCACTACGGGACCTCCGTCTTCGAAGGCATCCGTTGCTATGACTCACATATTGGCCCGGTGGTGTTCCGTCATCGTGAACACATGCAGCGTCTGCATGATTCAGCCAAAATTTATCGTTTCCCGGTTTCTCAAAGCGTTGATGAACTGATGGAAGCCTGCCGCGAGGTTATCCGTAAGAACAACCTGACCAGTGCCTATATTCGTCCGCTGGTGTTCGTGGGCGATGTGGGTATGGGTGTGAACCCGCCAGCCGGTTACACCACTGACGTTATCATTGCCGCTTTCCCTTGGGGGGCATATCTGGGCGCAGAAGCGCTGGATCAGGGGATTGACGCAATGGTTTCTTCCTGGAATCGCGTGGCGCCTAACACCATTCCAACCGCGGCTAAAGCGGGCGGGAACTACTTGTCTTCCTTACTGGTTGGCAGTGAAGCGCGTCGTCATGGGTATCAGGAAGGGATTGCGCTGGACGTCAACGGCTATATCTCTGAAGGTGCAGGTGAAAACCTGTTTGAAGTGAAGGACGGCATTCTGTTTACCCCGCCGTTCACTTCTTCCGCGCTGCCGGGCATCACTCGCGATGCCATCATCAAGCTGGCGAAAGACCTGGATATCGAAGTTCGCGAGCAGGTGTTGTCCCGCGAATCGCTGTATCTTGCCGATGAAGTGTTCATGTCCGGCACCGCAGCAGAAATCACGCCGGTACGCAGCGTTGATGGCATTCAGGTTGGCGCAGGCCGTTGCGGCCCGGTGACCAAGCGCATTCAGCAAGCATTCTTTGGCCTCTTTACCGGTGAAACCGAAGATAAATGGGGTTGGTTGGATCAGGTTCATTCAAAATAAAGCAATGGGACGGCACGCACCGTCCCATTTTACAGATAGACGGGAGTAAACAGAGCATGCCTAAGTACCGTTCCGCCACTACCACCCACGGCCGTAACATGGCGGGTGCCCGCGCGCTGTGGCGCGCCACCGGAATGACCGATGCCGATTTCGGCAAACCGATTATTGCCGTCGTGAACTCGTTTACCCAGTTCGTGCCGGGTCACGTACACCTGCGCGACCTCGGTAAACTGGTTGCCGAGCAAATTGAAGCCTCCGGCGGCGTCGCCAAAGAGTTCAACACCATCGCCGTCGATGATGGCATCGCCATGGGTCACGGAGGCATGCTGTATTCGCTGCCGTCGCGCGAGCTTATCGCTGACTCCGTTGAGTACATGGTCAACGCCCACTGCGCCGATGCGATGGTGTGTATCTCCAACTGCGACAAAATCACCCCGGGGATGCTGATGGCGTCCCTGCGCCTCAACATTCCGGTTATTTTCGTTTCTGGCGGCCCAATGGAAGCCGGGAAAACGAAACTGTCTGACCAGATAATCAAACTCGACCTGGTCGATGCGATGATTCAGGGCGCAGACCCGAAAGTCTCAGATGAGCAGAGCGATCAGATTGAACGCTCCGCGTGCCCGACCTGTGGCTCCTGTTCCGGGATGTTCACCGCCAACTCGATGAACTGCCTGACCGAAGCGCTGGGTCTGTCGCAGCCTGGTAACGGTTCGCTGCTGGCGACTCACGCCGATCGCAAAGAGCTGTTCCTCAACGCCGGGAAGCGCATTGTCGAGCTGACCAAACGTTATTACGAACAGGATGACGCCACGGCGCTGCCGCGCAATATCGCCAGCAAAGCAGCGTTCGAAAATGCGATGACCCTCGATATCGCAATGGGCGGTTCCACCAACACTGTACTGCACCTGCTGGCTGCCGCGCAGGAAGCAGAAATCGATTTCACCATGAGTGATATCGACCAGCTGTCCCGCAAAGTGCCACAGCTGTGTAAGGTTGCGCCGAGTACGCAGAAATATCACATGGAAGACGTACACCGTGCGGGTGGCGTGCTGGGTATTCTGGGTGAGCTGGACCGCGCTGGCCTGTTAAACCGTGACGTGAAAAACGTGCTCGGGCTGTCTCTGCCACAGACGCTTGATCAGTATGATGTCATGCTGACCAAAGATGAGGCGGTGAAAAGCATGTTCCGCGCGGGCCCGGCGGGTATCCGCACCACCCAGGCGTTCTCGCAGAATTGCCGCTGGGATACCCTGGATGACGATCGCGCCGAAGGCTGTATTCGTTCGCTGGAAAACGCCTACAGTCAGGACGGTGGTCTGGCCGTGCTGTACGGTAACTTCGCGGAAAACGGCTGCATTGTGAAAACGGCAGGCGTGGACGACAGCATTCTGAAATTTACCGGCCCGGCAAAAGTGTACGAGAGCCAGGACGACGCGGTTGAAGCGATCCTCGGCGGCAAAGTGGTCGCCGGTGACGTGGTTGTTATCCGCTATGAAGGGCCAAAAGGCGGGCCGGGTATGCAGGAAATGCTATACCCAACCACCTTCCTGAAATCGATGGGCCTTGGTAAAGCCTGTGCGCTGGTGACCGACGGGCGCTTCTCCGGCGGCACGTCTGGCCTGTCCATCGGCCATGTTTCACCGGAAGCGGCGAGCGGTGGCAACATCGCGCTGATTGAAGATGGCGACCTGATTGCAATCGACATTCCGAATCGCGGTATTCAGCTGCAGGTGAGCGATCAGGAGCTGGCGGCGCGCCGTGAAGCCCAGGAAGCGCGTGGCGCACAGGCCTGGACCCCGCGTAACCGTGAGCGTCAGGTGTCGTTTGCACTGCGCGCCTATGCAAGCCTGGCGACCAGTGCGGATAAAGGCGCGGTGCGCGATAAATCCAAACTTGGGGGCTAATGATGGCCGAATCCCAACCACTCTCCACCGCCCCTGAGGGGGCGGAATATCTCAGGGCGGTGCTTCGCGCGCCGGTTTATGAAGCCGTGCAGGTCACGCCGCTGCAGAAAATGGAAAAACTCTCATCACGTCTCGACAACGTGGTGCTGGTGAAGCGCGAAGACCGCCAGCCGGTTCACAGCTTCAAGCTGCGTGGCGCGTACGCGATGATGTCGAGCCTGACCGAAGAACAGAAAGCCAATGGCGTGATCACCGCTTCGGCTGGTAACCATGCGCAGGGCGTAGCGTTTTCATCTGCGCGCTTAGGTATCAAAGCGTTGATTGTGATGCCGGTCGCGACGGCGGATATCAAAGTCGATGCGGTGCGGGGTTTTGGCGGTGAAGTCCTGCTCCACGGCGCGAATTTTGATGAAGCCAAAGCCAAAGCGATTGAGCTGTCTCAGCAGCAAGGCTTCACCTGGGTACCGCCGTTCGATCACCCGATGGTGATTGCCGGGCAGGGCACGCTGGCGCTGGAACTGTTGCAACAGGATGCGCATCTCGACAGGGTCTTTGTTCCGGTTGGCGGTGGCGGTCTGGCGGCTGGCGTGGCGGTGCTGATCAAGCAGTTGATGCCGCAAATTAAGGTCATTGCGGTCGAAGCCGAAGATTCTGCATGCCTGAAAGCTGCGCTGGACGCTGGGCATCCGGTCGATTTACCGCGCGTCGGGCTGTTTGCCGAAGGCGTAGCGGTGAAGCGTATTGGCGATGAAACCTTCCGTCTGTGTCAGGAATATCTTGACGATATTGTCACCGTTGACAGTGATGCAATTTGCGCGGCGATGAAAGACTTGTTCGAAGACGTGCGTGCGGTGGCGGAACCTTCCGGCGCATTGGCGCTGGCGGGGATGAAAAAATACATCGCCCAGCACAATATTCGCGGCGAACGTCTGGCGCATGTTCTTTCCGGGGCAAACGTGAATTTCCACGGTCTGCGTTATGTTTCAGAACGCTGTGAACTGGGCGAGCAACGCGAAGCGCTGCTGGCGGTGACTATCCCGGAAGAAAAGGGCAGCTTCCTGAAGTTTTGTCAGCTGCTGGGCGGCCGTTCGGTTACCGAGTTTAACTACCGTTTTGCCAATGCCAAAGATGCCTGCATTTTCGTTGGCGTGCGCTTAAGCCGTGGGCTGGAAGAGCGTCATGAGATCCTCAACCTGCTGCACGATGGCGGCTACAGCGTCGTTGACCTGTCTGACGATGAAATGGCGAAGCTGCACGTCCGCTACATGGTTGGCGGACGTCCGTCAAAGCCATTGCAGGAGCGGCTGTACAGCTTTGAGTTCCCGGAATCACCCGGTGCGCTGCTGAAGTTTCTCTACACCCTTGGCACCCACTGGAACATTTCGCTGTTCCACTACCGTAGCCACGGCACCGATTACGGTCGAGTGCTGGCAGCCTTTGAGCTGGGCGAGCATGAGCCGGATTTCGAAACCCGACTCAACGAGCTGGGTTATGAGTGCCACGACGAAACGCAAAACCCGGCGTTCCGTTTCTTCCTGGCCGGTTAATTTCCGGGTAGAAGTTTCCAGAAAGCGTCAATAAGCGGCTCATGCAGCCGCTTTTTTTGTGCACAAACGCCCAGCTCAAACGGCGTTTTCTCATCGCTACGTTCAAGGATCATCACGCGGTTGCGTACCGGCTCGGGGCTATTTTCCAGCACGATTTCCGGCAGCAGCGCCACGCCGCAGCCCAGCGCAACCATGGAGACCATCGCCTCGTGCCCGCCCACGGTGGCGTAAATCGACGGATTGCTGATTTTATGGCGGCGAAACCACAGCTCAATGCGACGGCGGACCGGACCCTGATCGGCCATGATAAAGGGCACCGTTGACCAGTCGGGCTTCTCCTGCGACACCTGGGTACGCACCGGGCACGGCAGCGCCGGGGCAATCAGCACCACCGCCAGATTCTCCAGCATGGAGAAAGCGACGGCGGCCGGCAGCGTTTCCGGTTTACCTGCAATCGCCAGATCGGCTTCGCCGGTGGCCACTTTTTCCATCGCATCGGCGGCATCGCCGGTGGTGAGTTTAATTTCCACCGACGGATGTTCGGCGCGGAAGCGATCGAGGATCGGCGGCAGATGGCTGTAGGCGGCGGTCACCGAGCAAAAAATATGAAGTTCGCCGGAAAGCGACGGGCCCTGTTGATCGAGTGTGTGGCGCAACTGCTGATACTGCAACAGCGTCTGCTGGGCAAAAACGCGCAGTTCCTCACCCGACTCGGTGAGTGTCACGGTGCGGTTATCGCGCACAAACAGCGGCTGGCCGAGATCTTCTTCCAGACGCTGGATCTGTCTGGAAAGGGTGGACGGACTGACGTGCATCGCCCGCGCGCTGCGGCCAAAATGTCGGCTTTCCGCCAGATGCAGGAAGGTTTTCAGATCGCGTAAATCCACGGGTCACACTCCACGATTTTACATTGCATAAATTGCAACGTGACGTTGTGAATATATCAATTTCCGCAATAAATTTCCTGATGTAATGTGGTTCTATTCTCGCAAGATAGCAAACGCGAACCGAACAATAAGACAGTACAACATCACGAGGAATCACCATGGCTAATTACTTTAATACACTGAATCTGCGCCAGCAGCTGGCACAGCTGGGTAAATGCCGCTTCATGGCACGTGACGAATTTGCCGATGGCGCGAGCTACCTTCAGGGTAAAAAAGTGGTCATCGTCGGCTGTGGTGCTCAGGGTCTGAACCAAGGCCTGAACATGCGTGATTCCGGTCTGGATATCGCTTACGCCCTGCGTAAAGAAGCGATTGCTGAAAAGCGCGCATCCTGGCGTAAAGCGACCGAAAATGGTTTCAAAGTGGGGACTTACGAAGAGCTGATCCCCCAGGCGGATCTGGTGGTAAACCTGACGCCAGACAAACAACACTCTGATGTTGTCCGTTCCGTGCAACCGCTGATGAAAGACGGTGCTGCGCTGGGTTACTCTCACGGTTTCAACATCGTTGAAGTCGGCGAGCAGATCCGGAAAGACATCACCGTTGTGATGGTGGCACCGAAGTGCCCAGGTACCGAAGTGCGTGAAGAATACAAACGTGGTTTCGGTGTACCGACGCTGATCGCCGTTCACCCGGAAAACGATCCAAAAGGCGAAGGCATGGCGATTGCTAAAGCCTGGGCTGCGGCAACCGGTGGTCACCGTGCGGGCGTGCTGGAATCCTCTTTCGTCGCGGAAGTGAAATCTGACCTGATGGGTGAGCAGACTATCCTGTGCGGTATGCTGCAGGCCGGTTCTCTGCTGTGCTTCGATAAGCTGGTGGCGGAAGGAACTGACCCAACGTATGCAGAAAAACTGATTCAGTTCGGATGGGAAACCATTACCGAAGCGCTGAAGCAGGGCGGCATCACCCTGATGATGGATCGCCTGTCCAACCCGGCGAAAGTCCGTGCTTATGCGCTCTCAGAGCAGCTGAAAGAGATCATGGCTCCGCTGTTCCAGAAACACATGGACGATATCATCTCCGGTGAATTCTCCTCGGGCATGATGGCTGACTGGGCCAACGACGATAAAAACCTGCTGACCTGGCGTGAAGAGACCGGCAAAACCGCTTTCGAAAACGCGGCGCAGTATGAAGGCAAAATCAGCGAGCAGGAGTACTTCGATAAAGGCGTGCTGATGATTGCGATGGTGAAAGCGGGCGTTGAGCTGGCCTTCGAAACCATGGTGGATTCCGGCATCATCGAAGAATCGGCGTACTACGAATCACTGCATGAGCTGCCGCTGATCGCTAACACTATCGCGCGTAAGCGTCTGTATGAAATGAACGTGGTTATCTCTGATACCGCTGAATACGGCAACTACCTGTTCTCTTATGCCTGTGTACCGCTGCTGAAAGAGTTCATGACCACCCTGCAAACTGGCGACCTCGGTAAAGCCATTGCGGAAGGTGCAGTCGATAACGCCCAGCTGCGCGATGTGAACGAAGCGATTCGTAACCACGAAATCGAGAAAGTCGGGAAGAAACTGCGCGGGTACATGACGGATATGAAACGTATTGCTGTCGCAGGTTGATACAGAGAAGGGTACGGCCTGATGCCCTCACCCCGACCCTCTCCCTTGGGAGAGGGTGCAAATCTCAATCCCCTTCCCGGTAAGAGAAGGGGATGTTTTTATTTCCGGTACAGCACTTTAATGATGTGGTAACCGAACTGGGTGTGCAGCGGGCCGGTTGGCTCCAGCACCGGGCAGGAGAATACGACTTTATCGAACGCCGGAACCATCTGACCCTGTTTGAATTCGCCTAAGTGACCGCCTTTTTTACCTGACGGGCAAGTGGAGTGTTTCTTCGCCAGCTTCTCGAAATCGCCGCCGTTTTTGATTTGCTCTAAAAGATCCAGAGCCAGTTTCTCTTCTTTTACAAGAATATGCAGAGCTGCTGCTGTTTTTGCCATGATCGTGCCTTGAGTGGTGTGGTTCAGGCTCGCTATACTACCATGCTCTATTTCTGCCCTCCCGTTTTTCATTGAGTGACCCTATGCGTTTAAACCCCGGACAACAACAAGCCGTCGAATTTGTCACCGGACCCTGCCTGGTGCTGGCGGGGGCGGGATCCGGCAAAACACGCGTGATCACCAACAAAATCGCGCATTTGATTCACCAGTGTGGCTATCAGGCTCGCCATATCGCGGCGGTGACCTTTACCAACAAAGCGGCGCGCGAAATGAAAGAGCGTGTGGCGCAGACAATGGGCCGTAAAGAAGCGCGTGGGCTGATGATTTCGACCTTCCATACGCTCGGGCTGGAAATCATCAAGCGTGAGTTTGCCGCGCTGGGCATGAAATCGAACTTCTCGCTGTTCGACGATACCGATCAGGTTGGGCTGTTGAAGGAACTGACGGAAGGATTGATCGACGATGATAAAGTGGTGCTTCAGCAGCTGATCTCGACGATCTCCAACTGGAAAAACGATCTGATGACGCCCTCACAGGCGGCGGCACAGGCTAAAGGCGAGCGCGATCGCATTTTTGCGCATTGCTATGGGCTGTACGATGCACACATGAAAGCCTGTAACGTGCTGGACTTTGACGATCTGATCCTGCTGCCAACCCTGTTGCTACAGCGCAATGAAGAAGTACGCGAGCGCTGGCAGAACAAGATTCGTTATCTGCTGGTGGATGAATATCAGGATACCAACACCAGCCAGTATGAACTGGTGAAGCTACTGGTCGGCAGCCGCGCGCGCTTTACCGTGGTAGGCGATGATGACCAGTCGATTTACTCCTGGCGTGGTGCGCGTCCGCAAAACCTGGTCCTGTTAAGCCAGGACTTCCCGGCGTTACAGGTTATCAAGCTCGAACAAAACTACCGTTCATCCGGTCGCATTCTGAAAGCCGCTAACATTCTGATCGCCAACAATCCGCACGTTTTTGAGAAGAAGCTGTTTTCCGAGTTAGGCTACGGCGCAGAACTCAAAGTCCTGAGCGCCAATCACGAAGAACATGAGGCCGAACGCGTGGCGGGAGAGTTGATCGCCCATCACTTCATCAATAAAACGGCCTACAAAGATTACGCGATCCTCTATCGCGGCAACCATCAGTCGCGGGTGTTTGAAAAGCTGCTGATGCAAAACCGTATTCCTTACCGTATTTCCGGCGGCACATCGTTTTTCTCGCGGCCTGAAATCAAGGACCTGCTCGCCTATCTGCGCGTACTGACCAACCCGGATGACGACAGTGCCTTCCTGCGTATCGTGAATACGCCCAAACGTGAAATTGGCCCTGCGACCCTGCAGAAGCTGGGCGAATGGGCGACCACGCGTAATAAAAGCATGTTTGCAGCCAGCTTCGACATGGGCCTGACTCAGACCCTGACCGGGCGCGGCTATGAATCGTTGACCCGGTTCACCCACTGGTTAGGGGACGTTCAGCGCCTGGCCGAACGTGAACCCGTGGCTGCGGTGCGGGACCTTATCCACGGCATCGACTACGAGTCCTGGCTGTTTGAAACCTCGCCGAGCCCGAAAGCCGCTGAAATGCGGATGAAAAACGTCAACACCCTGTTTGGCTGGATGACGGAAATGCTCGAAGGCTCCGACCTTGACGAGCCGATGACCCTCACGCAGGTGGTGACCCGCTTTACGCTGCGCGACATGATGGAGCGCGGTGAAAGTGACGAAGAGCTTGATCAGGTTCAGCTCATGACCCTACACGCGTCAAAAGGTCTGGAGTTCCCGTATGTGTATCTGGTGGGCATGGAAGAGGGCCTACTCCCACATCAGAGCAGTATTGACGAAGATAACGTCGATGAGGAACGCCGTCTGGCCTATGTGGGGATCACCCGCGCGCAGAAGGAGCTGACCTTTACGCTGTGCAAAGAGCGCCGTCAGTATGGCGAACTGGTGCGTCCGGAGCCGAGCCGTTTTCTGCTGGAATTACCGCAGGATGATATCGTCTGGGAGCAGGAGCGTAAGGTGGTATCGCCGGAAGAGCGGATGCATAAAGGGCAGGCTAACGTGGCCAACATCAAAGCGATGCTGGCAAAAGCGAAGGCAAAGTAATTATTCGACCGTCAACGGCCAGTGGACGTAGCTCTGCCACTGGCTTTCCTGCAGAACCAGTTCCGCACCCAGCGGATGCGTCGCCAACCAGCCTGAAGGCAACTTCAGCGTCAACGCTTCGCCTTCTACACTGAGCGATATTTCCGGCAGCAGATCGTCCCGACGACGGCCTGCAAACAGGATAGCCAGGCGCAGCAGACGGCAAAGCCTGTCGGCGACGCGCGGCGGCACAGCATTTTGCTGATGCAGTGAAGGCAGGTCGACCGGGTTGGTTTGATTAAAGACCAGCGTCGCCAGCAGTTTTCTCTGGGCGGGCGTGTAGCCCGGCAAGTCGAGATTACGCACCAGATAGGCGGCGTGCTGTGGTGCTTGCTTAAAGTCCACGCTCAAGCCGATTTCATGCAAGTAGCAGGCGCTTAACAGCAGATCGCGGCTGAGGGGTTCGATTTCCCAGCTTTTATCACACTGATCGACGAAATGTGACGCTAGCTGTGCCACGCGTTCCGCCTGTTCGGTATCGACCATAAAGCGGCGTTGAATATTGCGCAGCGTACGGTTGCGGATATCCTGGTCTACCGCCAGATGCAGCATGCCATAGACCAGGCCTTCACGCAGCGCACCGCCAGCCAACGTCATGCACTTTATGTCCAGCTCGCTGAAAATCGCCAGTAAAATGGCGAGTCCGCTCGGGAACACTAGCGCACGTTCGAGCGTCAGACCTTCAATCTCCAGCTCTTCAAGACGACCACACTGAATGGCGCGCTGTTTAAGCTGTTGCAGTTTGGCGAGGGTGATGCGTTCGTCCATGCCCTGCGCCATCATGATTTCTTGCAGCGCCTGCACGGTGCCGGACGCCCCGACGCACACCTTCCAGCCGTGGTGACGCAGTTCGTCGGCAACCGGACGCAGAACGTCGCGCGCGGCCTGTTCAGCAGCATCAAAATGGGCTTGTTCGAGATTTCTGTCGGTAAAGAAGCGTTCGAGCCAGGTGACACAGCCCATCGACAGGCTGAATAATGAGGTGGTTTGTGCCCCGGTGCCGGTGACCAGTTCGGTACTGGCCCCGCCGATATCGACCACCAGACGGCGGTCGTCGCCTCCGGTGGTATGCGCCACGCCTTGGTATATCAGACGCGCTTCTTCCTCACCGCTAATCACCTGTACCGGGCATCCGAGGATTTCCTGCGCTTTGGCAAGAAACGCATCGGCATTAATAGCCAGACGCAATGTGGCGGTGGCCACAACGCGGATTTGCGCCTGAGGAATGTCCTGCAGACGCTCGGCAAACAGACGCAGGCATTGCCAGCCTCGCTCCATCGCCTCCGGCGACAGCGTGTTATCGCTGCTTAATCCGGCGGCCAACCTGACCTTGCGCTTAATGCGCGTCAGGGTCTGAATGCTCCCTGCCACTTCACGTACAACCAGCATATGAAAACTATTGGAACCGAGATCAATTGCCGCATAAAGCGAAGTAGCAGAGCTGAGCATAGGGCGTTTAACCTGAACGTCGACGGTTACGCGGTGCACCACCGCCGGAACGGCGTGGGCCGTTGCCAGGACGAGGACGCGTCAGGCGCAGTGCCTTCGGCAGATCGTTCATCAGCGCATCCGGATTGTACTTACTCTGCGGAATCGAGTGACCGATATAGGTTTCGATAGCCGGCAGATTCAGGGCGTACTCTTCACAGGCGAGGCTGATAGAGTGGCCGCTGAGGCCAGCACGACCGGTACGACCGATTCGGTGAACGTAATCTTCGCAATCATCCGGCAGATCGTAGTTAAAGACGTGCGTCACGGCCGGAATGTGCAGGCCGCGGGCGGCAACATCGGTTGCAACCAGAATATCGAGATCGCCACGGGTGAACTCTTCGAGAATACGCAGACGTTTTTTCTGCGCGACGTCGCCCGTCAGCAGGCCGACACGATGACCGTCCGCAGCCAGATGGCCCCAGATGTCTTCGCAGCGATGCTTGGTGTTAGCGAAAATGATGGCGCGATCTGGCCATTCTTCTTCGATCAGGGTTTGCAGCAGACGCATTTTCTCGTCGTTAGACGGATAGAAAAGTTCTTCTTTAATGCGGTGTCCGGTTTTCTGCTCCGGCTCAACTTCCACGTACTCGGCGTTGTTCATTTGCTCGAATGCCAGTTCACGTACGCGATAGGACAGGGTGGCAGAGAACAGCATGTTCAGGCGCTGATTAGTCTGTGGCATGCGGCGGAACAGCCAGCGGATATCTTTAATAAAGCCCAAATCGTACATGCGATCGGCTTCATCCAGCACCACCACCTGAATCGCGCCCAGGTTGATGTGGTTCTGTTTTGCATAATCAATGAGACGACCGGTGGTGCCGATCAGAATGTCGACGCCGCTTTCCAGCACTTTCAGCTGTTTGTCGTAACCGTCGCCGCCGTAAGCGAGACCCAGCTTCAGGCCGGTGGCGTTGGCCAGCGGTTCTGCATCAGCATGGATTTGAACAGCCAGTTCGCGCGTAGGGGCCATGATCAGCGCACGCGGTTGGTTAACCTGGCGGTTCTCTGCAGCAGGGTGAGAGAGAAGATAATGGAACGTTGACGTCAGGAACGCCATCGTTTTGCCGGTTCCGGTTTGCGCCTGCCCTGCAACATCACGTCCTGCCAGTGTCAGCGGGAGAGCGAGTGCCTGAATGGGCGTGCAATTATGAAACCCTTTCTTTTCAAGGGCTTCAATCACCTGAGGGTGCAGGGCGAAGTCGGAAAACTTCTGTTCTGTTAAATGTGTTTTGCTCATAGTGTGGTAGAATATCAGCTTACTATTGCATTAAGAAAGCGTATCCGGTGAAATAACGTCAACCTTTTAGTTGGCTAAAGCAACATCAACATGACGTTGATTGTTGATAAATGCGACACCAACACACCAGGCTTATTCCTGTGGAGTTATATATGAGCGATAAAATTATTCACCTGACTGACGATAGTTTTGACACGGACGTACTCAAAGCTGACGGGATTACCCTCGTTGATTTCTGGGCAGAGTGGTGTGGTCCGTGCAAAATGATTGCCCCGATTCTGGATGAAATCGCTGAAGAGTTCGACGGTAAGCTGACCGTTGCAAAACTGAACATTGACCAGAACCCGGGTACGGCGCCGAAATACGGCATCCGTGGTATCCCAACTCTGCTGCTGTTCAAAAACGGTGAAGTCGCCGCGACCAAAGTGGGCGCGCTGTCTAAAGGTCAGCTGAAAGAATTCATCGAAGCAAACCTCGCCTGATCCCGCACTGGGTTGATGTGGCGTCCGCTGTTCCGAAAATGTCGGGACCGCTGGACGCCCGCCCCGAGTCGTGCTAAGTTAACGTTGACTTCGTTTTAAACATACCTTATGTAGTTTGAATCTGATTTAGCCAACACTTCCCGTACCACTACATTTACGCGTGAAGTTGAAAGATTCCAGGCTCATCACTTTTTCCGTCTCGTCGTTTCAGTTCTGCGTTCTTTCCTTTGACCAGGCAGCGTACAGACATGAGTTGATGGCCGTAAACAGGCACGGATGACCCTGCCATACCATTCACACATACGTTCGAGATTTACCCCTCACACCACTATGAATCTTACCGAATTAAAGAATACGCCGGTTTCTGAGCTGATCACTCTCGGCGAAAATATGGGGCTGGAAAACCTGGCCCGTATGCGCAAGCAGGACATCATTTTTGCCATCCTGAAGCAGCACGCGAAGAGTGGCGAAGATATCTTTGGCGACGGTGTGCTGGAGATTCTGCAGGATGGATTTGGTTTCCTCCGCTCCGCAGACAGCTCCTACCTCGCCGGCCCTGATGACATCTACGTTTCCCCCAGCCAAATCCGCCGTTTCAACCTTCGTACAGGTGACACCATTTCCGGTAAGATTCGTCCTCCAAAAGAGGGTGAGCGTTACTTTGCACTGTTAAAAGTTAACGAAGTTAACTATGACAAGCCGGAAAATGCGCGTAACAAGATTCTGTTCGAAAACTTGACGCCGCTTCACGCGAACTCTCGTCTGCGTATGGAACGTGGTAATGGCTCAACCGAGGACTTAACCGCTCGCGTACTGGATCTGGCTTCGCCGATTGGTCGTGGTCAGCGTGGTCTGATTGTTGCTCCGCCGAAAGCGGGTAAAACCATGCTGCTGCAGAACATCGCTCAGAGCATCGCTTACAACCATCCGGATTGTGTGCTGATGGTTCTGCTGATCGATGAGCGTCCTGAAGAAGTGACCGAAATGCAGCGTCTGGTGAAGGGTGAAGTTATCGCTTCCACCTTTGACGAGCCAGCTTCTCGCCACGTTCAGGTTGCTGAAATGGTTATCGAGAAAGCCAAGCGCCTGGTTGAGCACAAGAAAGACGTTATCATTCTGCTCGACTCCATCACCCGTCTGGCACGTGCCTACAACACCGTCGTACCGGCTTCCGGTAAAGTTCTGACCGGTGGTGTGGATGCGAACGCCCTGCATCGTCCGAAGCGTTTCTTCGGTGCAGCACGTAACGTGGAAGAGGGCGGTAGCCTGACTATCATTGCAACCGCGTTGGTTGATACCGGTTCTAAAATGGATGAAGTTATCTACGAAGAATTTAAAGGTACCGGCAACATGGAACTGCATCTGGCGCGTAAAATCGCTGAAAAACGTGTGTTCCCGGCTATCGACTACAACCGTTCCGGTACCCGTAAAGAAGAGCTGCTCACCACGCAGGAAGAGCTGCAGAAAATGTGGATCCTGCGCAAAATCATCCATCCAATGGGTGAAATTGACGCGATGGAGTTCCTCATTAATAAACTGGCAATGACCAAAACTAACGACGACTTCTTCGATATGATGAAACGTTCGTAAGATTTTTCATGCCTGAAACGCCACGCAACTGCGTGGCGTTTTTGTTTTTGAAGCATACTTACGTGAATTATCAAAAACACTAAATTACGCTGATTTCGTTGTTAGCCGTCACTGTCTGGTCAAAATACCAACAAAATCCTTAAAACTCAGTCGTATTCCACTTCAGGACAGCGGCTAACGTGAGTATACTTTCGCTAATAATTTTTCCAGAGAGCACCAATTGTGAATTTACTGACCGCCAGTACTGACCTGATCAGTATTTTTTTATTCACAACCCTGTTCCTCTTTTTCGCTCGAAAAGTAGCGAAGCAAGTGGGTCTGGTGGATAAACCTAACTTCCGTAAACGCCATCAGGGGTTGATCCCACTGGTTGGGGGTATTTCTGTCTACGCGGGAATATGTTTCACATTCGCAATTGCTAACGCTTATATCCCCCATGCAATGCTTTACCTCGGCTGTGCCGGGGTGTTGGTGTTTGTCGGGGCGCTTGATGACCGATTTGATATCAGCGTCAAATTCCGCGCTACCGTGCAAGCACTCATTGGCCTCGTGATGATGGTTGTCGGAGGCCTCTACCTGAGAAGCCTTGGCTATATTTTTGGCTCATGGGAACTGGTATTAGGTCCGTTTGGTTACTTCCTCACCCTGTTTGCGGTCTGGGCGGCGATCAACGCCTTCAACATGGTTGATGGAATTGACGGCCTTCTTGGTGGACTCTCCAGCGTTTCGTTCGCTGCGATGGGCATGATTCTGTGGTTTGATGGTCAGACAAGCCTGGCACTGTGGTGCTTTGCGATGATTGCGGCGATTGTGCCTTATATCATGCTTAATCTCGGTATCCTGGGTCGCCGCTATAAAGTGTTTATGGGTGACGCGGGCAGTACGCTCATCGGTTTTACCGTCATCTGGATCTTGCTGGAAACTACGCAAGGGAAAACCCACCCGATTAGTCCCGTCACGGCCCTGTGGATCATCGCCATTCCATTGATGGACATGGTGGCGATTATGTACCGTCGTCTGCGTAAAGGGATGAGCCCGTTCTCCCCCGATCGCCAGCATATTCATCATCTGATCATGCGGGCGGGTTTTACCTCTCGTCAGGCATTTGTCCTGATTACCCTGGCCGCCGCGCTGTTGGCTGGCATTGGTGTGCTGGGCGAGTACACACATGTGATTCCTGAGTGGGGTATGTTGCTCCTGTTCCTGGTCGCTTTCTTCTTATATGGCTACTGTATTAAACGTGCGTGGAAAGTGGCTCGTTTTATCAAACGCGTGAAAAGAAGAATGCGTCGCAAAAGCACCGCAGGTCCAATCTAACTCAATAATTTGGAAGAAAGATGACACCACAATTACCGGGAGCGCACGCAGTGAACGCTGAAAATGAACTGGATATTCGCGGTCTGTTTTGTACGTTATGGGCGGGAAAGCGCTGGATTGTCGGTATCGCCTTTCTGTTTGCACTGATTGTCCTTGTTTACACCTTTTTTGCCCGGCAGGAGTGGAGTGCGACGGCTATCACCGACCGCCCCACCGTCAACATGCTGGGCGGCTACTATTCCCAGCAGCAGTTTTTGCGCAACCTCGATATCAAAGCGAATCTGGCCAGTGCCGACCAGCCTTCCGTCATGGATGAGTCGTATAAAGAATTCATCATGCAGCTGGCGTCCTGGGATACGCGCCGGGAATTTTGGCAGCAAACGGACTATTACAAGCAGCGCAAATCTGGTAACGCTCGGGCGGATGCTGCGTTACTGAACGATCTGATTAACGATATCCAGTTTACGCCGGGCGACGCGCTGAAGAGCCTCAACGACAGCATCAAGCTGGTCGCTGAGACGGCTCCTGATGCTAACAACCTCTTGCGCCAGTACGTGGCTTTCGCCAGCCAACGTGCTGCAGGCCATCTGAATGATGAGCTGAAAGGCGCATGGGCGGCACGCACAATTCAGATGAAAGCGCAGGTGAAGCGTCAGGAAGAGGTCGCTCAGACAATTTTTGACCGTAACATCCACAGCGTTCAACAAGCGTTGAAAGTGGCGCAGCAGCACAATATTTCCCGTAGTGAAACGGACGTCCCGGCTGAACAATTGCCTGACTCCGAACTGTTCCTGCTCGGCCGTCCGATGCTGCAGGCACGGTTGGAAAACCTGCAGTCAGTCGGGCCTGATTTCGATCTGGATTACGACCAGAATCGCGCCATGTTAACGACGCTCAACGTCGGCCCTAGCCTGGATACGCATTTTCAGACCTATCGTTATTTGCGAACGCCTGAAGAACCGGTAAAACGCGACAGTCCGCGTCGCGTATTTTTGATGGTGATGTGGGGTATTGTCGGGGCGCTGATTGGCGCGGGTGTGGCGCTGGTACGGCGTCGCCCACGGTAAAAAAGTTTTAGTGGCGAGAGGAACTGAGCTTTCTCCACCCATTTAAAGAGAATCGATGTGAAAGTACTCACTGTATTTGGCACACGACCAGAGGCCATCAAAATGGCCCCGCTGGTTCATGCATTGGCAAAGGACCCTCATTTTGAGGCAAAAGTATGCGTAACGGCACAGCATCGGGAGATGCTGGATCAAGTGCTGAAACTGTTTTCCATCGTTCCTGATTATGATCTTAACGTGATGAGTCCGGGTCAGGGGCTGACCGAAATCACCTGCCGCATTTTGCAGGGTTTAAAGCCCGTACTGGAATCCTTTAAGCCTGATGTGGTGCTGGTACACGGCGACACCACGACCACGATGGCGGCCAGCCTCGCCGCGTTTTACCAACGTATTCCGGTGGGACACGTTGAAGCGGGCTTACGCACGGGGGATCTCTATTCCCCGTGGCCGGAAGAGGCAAATCGCACCATGACGGGTCATCTGGCGATGTACCACTTCGCCCCGACGGAGAACTCACGTCAGAATCTGCTGCGCGAGAATATCGCCGATAGCGGCATAGTCGTCACCGGAAATACCGTGATTGATGCGCTCTTATGGGTGCGCGATCGCGTGTTGGCTGATGAAACTCTGCGCGCTGCCTTAGCCGGGCGATATCCTTTTTTAGCCGAGGATAAAAAACTGATTCTGGTCACCGGCCATCGCCGCGAAAGCTTTGGTCAGGGATTCGAGCAGATTTGTCACGCGCTAGCCGACGTCGCGGCTGCCAATCCGGAGGTGCAGGTGGTTTATCCGGTGCATCTCAACCCGAACGTCAGCGAGCCGGTCAACCGTATTCTCGGTCACGTCGACAACGTTTTCCTCATTGAGCCACAGGAGTATCTGCCTTTCGTCTGGCTCATGAACCGTGCCTGGCTGATCCTCACCGACTCCGGCGGCATTCAGGAAGAAGCGCCATCGCTGGGCAAACCGGTGCTGGTCATGCGTGAGACCACTGAACGCCCGGAAGCCGTGGATGCGGGAACCGTTCGTCTGGTCGGGACCGATCGTCAGCATATCGTGGATGAAGTCACGCGGCTGTTGCGTGATGAGCAGGAATATCAGGCCATGAGCCGCGCACATAACCCGTATGGCGACGGTCAGGCCTGCAGCAGAATATTGTCAGCCCTTAAAAATAATCAGGTAACACTATGAGTTTTTCGACCATCTCTGTGATTGGCCTTGGCTACATCGGACTGCCGACGGCAGCAGCATTTGCCTCCCGTCAGAAACAGGTGGTGGGTGTGGATATCAATCAACACGCGGTAGACACAATCAACCGCGGTGAGATCCACATCGTTGAACCCGATCTCGGTGAGGTGGTTAAAACCGCTGTAACAGACGGATACCTTAAAGCCAGCACGACCCCCGTCGAAGCGGATGCATACCTGATAGCCGTCCCGACGCCGTTCAAAGGCGATCATCAGCCCGACATGGTGTTTGTGGAAGCCGCAGCCAAATCTATTGCACCGGTGCTGAAGAAAGGCGCTCTGGTGATCCTCGAATCCACCTCTCCGGTGGGTGCGACGGAGCAGATGGCACAATGGCTGGCCGACCTGCGTCAGGATTTGAGCTTCCCGCAGCAGGCCGGTGAGCAAGCCGATGTGAATATCGCTTACTGCCCGGAGCGCGTGCTGCCGGGGCAGGTGATGGTCGAGCTTATCAAAAACGATCGGGTGATTGGCGGCATGACACCGGTGTGCTCCGCGCGCGCCAGTGAGCTTTACAACATTTTCCTCGAAGGCGAGTGCGTGGTAACCAACGCCCGCACCGCAGAAATGTGCAAACTGACGGAAAACAGCTTCCGTGACGTTAACATCGCCTTCGCTAATGAACTGTCGCTGATTTGTGCCGATCAGGGGATCAACGTCTGGGAATTGATTCGTCTCGCTAATCGTCATCCGCGGGTGAACATTCTCCAGCCCGGCCCCGGCGTCGGCGGACACTGTATTGCCGTCGATCCGTGGTTTATCGTGGCGCAAAACCCGCAGCAGGCACGTTTGATTCGTACCGCCCGTGAGGTCAACGACCATAAACCACATTGGGTAATGAATCAGGTGAAAACGATGGTCGCTGACTGTCTGGCCACCCATGACAAGCGTGCCAGCGACATTAAAATTGCCTGTTTCGGTCTGGCATTCAAACCGAACATTGACGATCTGCGTGAAAGCCCGGCAATGGAAATCGCTGAACTGATTGCCGACTGGCACAGCGGAACCACGCTGGTGGTTGAACCTAACGTGCATCAATTACCGAAAAAGCTCGCCGGTAAAGCCACGCTTGCAACGCTGACCGATGCGCTGGCCGAGGCGGATGTACTGGTGATGCTGGTCGATCATAAAGAATTTAAAGCGATCAGCGGCGACAGCATTCGACAGGCGTTTGTGGTCGACACCAAAGGAGTCTGGCGTTGAACAAAATCCTGGTGACCGGCGGGGCAGGTTTTATCGGCTCTGCCTTAGTGCGACATATCATCAGCGAAACTGCCGACAGCGTGGTGGTGGTCGATAAGCTGACCTACGCCGGTAATCTGGCTTCCCTGGCGTCGGTCGCCCAGAGCGACCGCTTTGCCTTTGAACAGGTGGATATTTGCGACAGGCAAGCGCTGGATGCAGTGTTCGCCCGGCATCAGCCCGATCGGGTAATGCATCTGGCCGCTGAAAGCCATGTCGATCGTTCGATTGACGGGCCAGCCGCCTTTATCGAAACCAATATTGTCGGAACGTACACGCTGCTGGAAGCCGCGCGGAGCTGGTGGAATACGCTGACCCCTGAGAAAAAAGCGGCATTCCGTTTCCACCATATCTCCACGGATGAAGTGTATGGCGACCTGCACGGCAGCGAGGATTTCTTTACGGAAACGACGCCGTATGCACCCAGCAGTCCGTATTCGGCCTCGAAAGCGGGCAGCGATCATCTGGTGCGCGCCTGGCTGCGAACCTATGGCTTACCGACGCTGGTGACCAATTGCTCGAATAACTACGGGCCGTATCATTTCCCGGAAAAGTTGATCCCGCTGACCATCTTAAATGCGCTGGCGGGGAAGCCGTTGCCCGTCTATGGCAATGGTTTGCAGGTACGCGACTGGCTGTATGTTGAAGATCACGCCCGCGCGCTGTATCGCGTGCTCACTACCGGCATTGTGGGTGAAACTTACAATATCGGCGGTCATAATGAACGTAAGAACATTGACGTTGTTCGTACCGTCTGTGCGCTGCTGGAAGAGCTGGTGCCGCAAAAACCTGAGGGCGTGGCGCAGTATCAGGATTTAATCAGCTTTGTGACCGACAGACCCGGGCACGACGTGCGCTATGCGATTGATGCGGCAAAAATCGAGCGTGAGCTGGGTTGGACGCCGGAAGAGACCTTTGAAACCGGTATGCGCAAAACCGTGCAGTGGTATCTCGCCAATCCGTCATGGTGGCAACAGGTTCTGGATGGCAGCTATCAGGGCCAGCGTCTCGGCCTGCAGGGCTAACCCTCCCGGGAGGAGATATGAAAGGCATTATTCTGGCCGGCGGGTCCGGCACGCGATTGCATCCGATCACCCGTGGCGTCTCGAAACAGCTACTGCCCATCTATGACAAGCCGATGATCTACTATCCGCTGTCGGTGCTCATGCTGGCAGGGATCCGCGAAATTCTCATCATCACGACCCCTGAAGATAAAAGCTACTTTCAGCGCCTGCTGGGCGATGGGTCAGAGTTTGGCATTATGCTGCACTATGCCGAACAGCCGAGCCCGGACGGGCTGGCGCAGGCATTTATCATCGGTGAAACCTTCCTCGCCGGAGAGCCCTCTTGTCTGGTGCTGGGCGACAACATCTTCTTTGGCCAGGGCTTCAGCCCGAAACTGCGCAGCGTGGCTTCTCGTACTGAAGGTGCCACCGTATTCGGTTATCAGGTAATGGATCCTGAACGCTTTGGCGTGGTGGAATTTGACGATGATTTCCGCGCGTTATCGCTGGAAGAAAAACCGAAAGAGCCTAAATCCAACTGGGCGGTGACCGGCCTCTATTTCTATGACCATAAAGTGGTGGAATACGCCAAACGCGTTAAGCCATCCGAACGCGGTGAACTGGAAATAACCTCCATTAATCAGATTTACCTGGATGACGGCAACCTGACCGTGGAGTTGCTCGGGCGTGGTTTCGCGTGGCTGGATACCGGTACGCATGACAGCCTGATTGAGGCCAGCACCTTTGTGCAAACGGTCGAAAAGCGTCAGGGTTTCAAAATCGCCTGCCTCGAAGAGATTGCCTGGCGTAACGGCTGGCTGGATGACGAAGGCGTCAAACGTGCCGCGAGCCAGTTAGCAAAAACGGGCTATGGCCAATATCTGCTGGAGTTGCTTCGTGCCCGTCCGCGCCAATATTGAACCCCTGAACTGGGAAACACAGTTCTTTGGTATCAACAGCGCCATCCTGCGTGTTCATGATGATGCGCCGGTACTGGCTGCCGATGAACTGGCAAACTGGGCGCGGGTGCAGGCAAAAATTCCCGCCCTGCGTACGGACTGGCTCGATGCGCTGCAACAGTTAGGTTTTCAATTGGTGGAAGGTGAAGTCGATTTCCGGATACTGGTCTCCGCCTGCGCCAATCCGCAGGCAGAGATTGCCGCAGAAGGTGATATTCCTCGTCTCCGAGAACTTGCCGCACAGGCGTTTGCCCAAAGTCGTTTTCGTGCGCCATGGTATGCCGACGACGCCAGCGGACGTTTCTACGCGCAGTGGATTGAAAATGCAGTTCGCGGCACCTTCGATCATCAATGCCTGATTTTCCGTGATGATAAAGCGGACATTCGCGCATTTGTTTCGCTACGTCAGCTTAACGCCAGTGAGGCTCGCATTGGGTTGCTGGCCGGGCGCGGGGCGGGCGAGCGCCTCATGCAGGCCGCTTTACGCTGGGCGCATGACCGCCAACTGACAACGCTGCGGGTCGCGACCCAGATGGGCAACACTGCGGCACTCAAACGTTACATTCAAAGCGGTGCCATTCCTGAAAGCACCGCCTACTGGCTATACAGGTGACACGATGATTCCTTTTAATGCTCCGCCGGTTGTCGGTACTGAACTTGATTACATGCAGTCTGCCATGGGCAGCGGCAAGCTGTGCGGCGACGGTGGTTTTACCCGTCGCTGTCAGCAGTGGATGGAACAGCGCTTCGGCAGCGCCAAAGTCCTGTTAACCCCTTCCTGTACCGCGTCGCTGGAAATGGCGGCCTTGCTGCTGGATATCCAGCCGGGCGACGAAGTGATCATGCCGAGCTACACCTTCGTCTCCACCGCTAACGCTTTTGTACTGCGCGGCGCGAAGATCATCTTTGTCGATATTCGCCGCGACACCATGAACATCGATGAAACGCTGATTGAAGCGGCGATCACCGACAAAACCCGCGCAATCGTGCCGGTGCATTACGCGGGCGTGGCCTGTGAAATGGACACCATTATGGCGATGGCGAAAAAGCATGACCTGTTTGTGGTAGAGGATGCCGCTCAGGGTGTGATGTCGACCTACAAGGGCCGCGCGTTGGGCACCATTGGGCACATTGGCTGCTTCAGTTTCCATGAAACTAAAAACTACACCGCGGGTGGCGAAGGCGGCGCGACGCTAATCAATGATCCAACACTGGTCGAGCGTGCAGAAGTCATTCGCGAGAAAGGCACTAACCGCAGCCAGTTCTTCCGCGGTCAGGTTGATAAATACACCTGGCGCGATATTGGCTCGAGCTACCTGATGGCCGATTTACAGGCTGCCTATCTGTGGGCACAGCTGGAAGCGGCCGACCGCATCAACCAGCAGCGCTTGAGTCTGTGGCAAACCTATCATGATGCGCTGAAGCCGCTGGCGGATGCGGGACGAATTGAGCTGCCGACGATCCCGGCTGACTGCGTTCACAACGCGCACATGTTTTATATCAAGCTGCGTGACGAAGCCGATCGCGGCAAACTGATCGCCTGGCTTAAAGAAGCCGAAATCCTGGCGGTGTTCCATTACATCCCGCTGCACTCTTCCCCGGCCGGTGAAGCGTTCGGTGAATTCCGGGGTGAAGACCGCTTTACCACTCAAGAAAGTGAGCGTTTGCTCCGTCTGCCGCTGTTCTACAATCTGGCGGTGGTCAACCAGCGGACGGTAATTAACTCCCTGCTAAGTTACTTCGCCTGATATGTCACTGGCAAAAGCCTCTGTCTGGACAGCAGCCAGCACGCTGGTAAAAATTGGTGCGGGTCTGCTGGTGGTCAAATTGTTGGCGGTAACGTACGGCCCTTCTGGCGTGGGTCTGGCGGGTAACTTTCGCCAGCTCGTCACCGTGCTTGGCGTTCTGGCGGGCGCGGGGATCTTCAACGGCGTCACCAAATTTGTGGCGCAATATCATGACGACCCCGACCATCTGCGAAAAGTCGTGGGCACCTCATCAGCAATGGTTCTCGGCTTCTCCACGCTGCTGGCCGTCGTTTTTGTTCTGGCGGCGGCCCCGATAAGCCAGGGGCTGTTCGGACATACCCGCTATCAAGGCTTAGTGCAGCTGGTGGCGCTAGTGCAAATGGGTATCGCTTGGGGCAATCTGCTGCTGGCGCTGTTGAAAGGGTTTCGTGATGCAGCCGGAAACGCACTGGCTCTCATTGCCGGTAGCCTGATTGGCGTCGCGGCGTATTTTCTGAGCTGGCATCTCGGCGGTTATGAAGGCGCACTGCTTGGGCTGGCGCTGGTGCCCGCCCTGGTGGTGATCCCGGCGGGCATCATGCTGGCAAAGCGCAGGGCGATTCCGTTTTCGTACCTTAAACCGCGCTGGGATGCCTTCTACGCCGGGCAGTTAGGCAAGTTCACGCTGATGGCGCTGATTACATCGGTGACGCTACCGGTGGCCTATGTGATGATGCGAAACCTGCTGGCGGCGCATTACAGCTGGGATGAAGTGGGGATCTGGCAGGGTGTCAGCAGTATTTCAGATGCCTATTTGCAGTTCATCACCGCCTCGTTTAGCGTCTACTTATTGCCAACCCTATCGCGGCTGACGGCGAAATCAGACATTACCCGCGAGATTGGTAAAGCGTTAAAATTCGTGCTTCCGGCGGTGGCGGCGGCCAGTCTGACCGTCTGGCTGTTACGCGATTTTGCCATCTGGCTGCTGTTTTCTGCGAAGTTTACCGCGATGCGAGATCTCTTCGCCTGGCAGCTGGTCGGCGATGTATTAAAAGTAGGCGCTTATGTTTACGGTTATCTGGTGATCGCCAAAGCCTCGCTGCGGTTTTATATTCTGACAGAAATCAGCCAGTTTACTTTGCTGACCGCTTTCTCACACTGGCTGATCCCGGCGCACGGCGCACTGGGCGCGGCTCAGGCCTATATGGCGACCTACATTGTTTATTTTGCGCTGTGTAGCAGCGTATTTTTAATTTGGCGTAAACGGGCATGACTGCACTGATACACGTACTGGGATCGGACATCCCGCACCATAACCAGACCGTCCTGCAATTCTTCAGCGAAGAACTGGCGGCGGGGAGCGAACACGCTCGCGAATTTATGGTGGTGGGTAATGAAAGCGAGTTGCAGGCCGCAGGCCCCAATCTCTCGCTGCGCTTCTATTCCAGCAAAAAAGCGCTGGCGACGGCCGTTATTGAGAGAGCGAAAGCTAATCGCGCGCAGCGTTTCTTCTTTCACGGGCAGTTCAATACCGGCCTCTGGCTGGCGTTGCTCTCCGGCGGCATCAAACCCGCCCAGTTCAACTGGCATATCTGGGGCGCGGATCTGTATGAGGTTTCCCGCGGCCTGAAATTCCGGCTGTTCTATCCACTGCGTCGCATGGCGCAGGCCCGGGTGGGATGCGTTTTCGCTACCCGGGGAGATTTGAATACTTTGGCGAAAGTGCATCCGCGGGTACAAGGAGAACTGTTGTACTTCCCAACCCGCATGGACCCCTCGCTGAACACCCTGGAAAACCCGTCGCGTGAGACCTCGACGCTGACCCTTCTGGTGGGTAACTCCGGCGATCGCAGCAATGACCATATTGCCGCGCTGAAGGCCATTCATCAGCAGTTTGGTGATACCGTTAACGTCGTGCTGCCGATGGGCTATCCGGCCAATAACGACGCGTACATTGCTGAAGTCCGTGCGGCAGGCGAAGCGCTATTCAGTGCAGAACATCTGCAAATTCTGAGCGAAAAGCTTGAGTTTAACGACTACCTGGCGCTGCTTCGTCGCTGCGACCTGGGCTATTTTCTTTTTCCTCGTCAGCAGGGGATTGGCACGCTATGCCTGCTGATTCAGGCGGGCATTCCGTGCGTGCTGAACCGCGAAAATCCGTTCTGGCAGGATATGGCGGAGCAGCATATTCCGGTTCTGTTCACTACTGATACGCTTGACGTTGCGGTGGTGCGTGAAGCGCAGCGCCAACTGGCTAGTGTGGATAAAACACAGATCGCGTTTTTCCGTCCAAACTATATGGAACCGTGGCACCGCGCGCTGCAGATTGCGGCAGGAGAGGCGCAATGAGCCTGATGCAGTTTACCGGCCTGCTTGTGGTCTGGCTGTTTTCCTCGCTGTTTATCGCCACGTTGACGTACTTTGAGTTTCGTCGCGTGCGTTTTAACTTCAATGTCTTCTTCTCGCTGCTGTTTTTGCTGACGTTTTTCTTCGGCTTCCCGCTGTCGATGACGCTGGTGTTTCGCTTTGACGTGGGCATCGCCCCTCCTGAAATTCTGTTGCAGGCGTTGCTGTCGGCGGTCTGTTTCTACGCCATCTATTACGTCAGCTACAAAACGCGTTTGCGCGCCGCCCGGGCACCGTCGGCACGTCGACCGTTGTTTACCATGAACCGGGTAGAAACCCATCTGATGTGGCTATTGTTGGCGTTAATTGCGCTGCTGAGCGTCGGCACCTTCTTCATGCACAACGGGTTCCTGCTGTTTAAGCTGCATTCGTACAGTCAGATTTTCTCCAGTGAAGTCTCCGGGGTGGCGCTCAAGCGTTTCTTCTATTTCTTCATTCCGGCGATGCTGGTGGTCTATTTTCTGCGTCAGGATAGCAAAGCGTGGATGTTTTTCCTCGTGAGTACCGTGGCGTTTGGCCTTCTGACCTATGTGATCGTGGGTGGCACGCGCGCGAATATCATCATCGCTTTCGCCATCTTCCTGTTCATCGGCATCATTCGCGGCTGGATTTCGTTGTGGATGCTGGCGGCGGCGGGCGTGCTCGGCATTGTTGGCATGTTCTGGCTGGCGCTGAAGCGCTACGGGATGAACGTCAGCGGCGACGAAGCGTTTTATACCTTCCTGTATCTGACGCGCGATACCTTCTCGCCGTGGGAAAACCTCGCGTTGCTGCTGCAAAATTACGACAAAATTGATTTCCAGGGCCTGGCCCCCATCGTGCGTGATTTCTACGTGTTTATCCCAAGCTGGTTGTGGCCAGACCGGCCGGGCATCGTGCTGAACACCGCTAACTATTTCACCTGGGAAGTGCTAAACAATCACTCGGGACTGGCGATTTCGCCAACGCTGATTGGTTCACTCCTGGTGATGGGCGGGGCATGGTTTATTCCACTCGGTGCGGTGGTGGTCGGGCTGATTATTAAATGGTTTGACTGGCTCTATGAGCTCGGCAACCGTGAAACGAACCGCTATAAAGCGGCTATCCTGCACAGTTTCTGTTTCGGAGCTATCTTCAACATGATTGTGCTGGCCCGCGAGGGGCTCGATTCGTTTGTCTCCCGCGTGGTCTTTTTCCTGGTGATTTTCGGGCTGTGCCTGCTGGTTGCCAAATTGCTTTACTGGCTGTTGGACAGCGCCGGGCTTATCAATAAGCGCGTCAGGTCGCTGCCACAACCTCTGGTTTGAGAAATGAAACAGATGACGGATTCAACAGCAGCCCCGCTTTATACCGTGCGCGGTCTGCAGCTTATCGGCTGGCGCGACATGCAGCATGCGCTGGATTACCTGTACGCCGAGGGGCAGATGCGGCAGGGCACGCTGGTGGCGATCAACGCCGAGAAAGTGCTCACGGCGGAAGATAACGCCGAGGTACGTACGTTGATTGAGGCGGCTGAGTTTAAGTATGCCGACGGTATCAGCGTGGTACGATCGATTCGCAAGAAATACCCGACGGCTAACGTTTCGCGCGTGGCGGGGGCGGACCTGTGGGAAGCCTTGATGGCGCGGGCGGGTGCGGAAGGTACGCCGGTGTTTCTGGTTGGCGGTAAGCCTGAGGTGTTAGCCCAAACAGAGGCCCGGCTGCGCGAACGCTGGAACGTGAATATCGTGGGCAGTCAGGACGGTTATTTCAACGCTGAAGAACGGCAGGCGCTGTTTGAACGCATCCATGCCAGCGGGGCGAAAATTGTCACCGTGGCGATGGGCTCGCCAAAACAGGAAATCTTCATGCGCGACTGCCGTCAGGTGCATCCTGACGCCCTGTTCATGGGCGTGGGCGGCACCTATGACGTGTTCACCGGTCACGTTAAGCGTGCGCCAAAGCTGTGGCAAAAATTGGGGCTGGAATGGCTCTATCGTCTGCTGTCGCAGCCGAGTCGCCTCACTCGTCAACTGCGCCTGTTGCGCTATCTCCGCTGGCATTATACCGGTAATCTCTGACATCCGCTCCTGCAATGAAAGTATTGCCCAGGAATTGTGCAATACTTTCGCATAACTAATACTTTGTTTGCCATTTCACCCAATTTATTTAACCATTCGCCCCTTCAAAATTCCGCTCATTACAATAACCGGCATCGACCGGAACGTTGCAAACACATAGAGGATCTATGGCTGAGAAACAACCGGCGCTTCAGCGAGGGCTGGAAGCACGACACATCGAATTGATCGCCCTCGGCGGTACCATCGGGGTTGGCCTGTTTATGGGCTCGGCGAGTACCCTGAAATGGGCCGGGCCGTCGGTATTGCTGGCGTATATCATCGCTGGCCTGTTCGTGTTCTTCATCATGCGTTCGATGGGCGAAATGCTGTTCCTCGAACCGGTGACCGGCTCGTTTGCAGTGTATGCCCATCGTTACATGAGCCCATTCTTTGGCTATCTCACCGCCTGGTCTTACTGGTTTATGTGGATAGCGGTGGGGATTTCCGAAATAACCGCCATCGGGGTCTACACGCAGTTTTGGTTCCCGGATATGGCGCAATGGATACCCGCGCTTATTGCCGTTGGGCTGGTCGGGCTGGCGAACCTGGCGGCGGTGCGCCTGTACGGCGAGCTGGAATTCTGGTTCGCGATGATTAAGGTCACTACCATTATCGTGATGATTGTCGTCGGGGTGGGGGTCATCTTCTTTGGCTTCGGCAACGGCGGTCAGGCGATCGGCTTTGGCAACTTGACCGAACATGGCGGGTTCTTTGCCGGGGGCTGGAAGGGCTTCCTGACGGCGCTGTGTATCGTGGTGGCGTCCTATCAGGGCGTGGAGCTTATTGGCATCACCGCCGGTGAGGCGAAAAATCCGCAGGTCACGCTGCGTAGCGCGGTGGGCAAAGTTCTGTGGCGGATCCTGATTTTCTACGTAGGGGCGATTTTTGTCATCGTCACTATCTTCCCGTGGAATGAAATTGGCAGTAATGGCAGCCCGTTTGTGCTCACCTTTGCCAAAATCGGCATCACTGCTGCGGCCGGTATCATCAACTTCGTGGTGCTGACGGCGGCGCTGTCTGGCTGTAACAGCGGAATGTACAGCTGTGGACGGATGCTGTACGCGCTGGCGAAAAATCGTCAGTTGCCGTCGGCGATTGCCAAAGTGTCGCGCAACGGCGTACCGGTGGTGGGCGTGGCAGTGTCGATTGCCGTGCTGTTGGTTGGCTCTTGTCTGAACTACCTCATCCCTAATCCGCAGCGAGTGTTTGTCTATGTCTACAGCGCCAGCGTGTTGCCAGGCATGGTTCCGTGGTTTGTTATCCTGATAAGCCAGCTGCGTTTTCGCGAGGCGCACAAGCAGGCGATGGTTAAGCATCCCTTCCGCTCGGTGCTGTTCCCGTGGACCAACTATTTGACGATGGCGTTCCTGATTTGTGTATTAATCGGGATGGGCTTTAACGAAGACACGCGGATGTCGCTGTTTGTCGGCATCATCTTCCTGGCGGTAGTGACGATGCTGTACAAGGTTTTACGTCTTGGAAACGTGCCGGAAGCATCTAATTCGCAGGAATAATCGTCAAAACGTGCAAAGCATAACCAAACGGAAAATTAATTTAAAAAGGGACTAGACAGCCCTGCGTGAAGCCCGTATTATCCGACCCCGCAACGGCGCTAAGCGCCCGTAGCTCAGCTGGATAGAGCGCTGCCCTCCGGAGGCAGAGGTCTCAGGTTCGAATCCTGTCGGGCGCACCATTAAACCCGGTGCTGGAGCTGCGGTGGTCTGTGATAACACAGGGCCGCGTGAAAGAATATCAGTGGTGGCTATAGCTCAGTTGGTAGAGCCCTGGATTGTGATTCCAGTTGTCGTGGGTTCGAATCCCATTAGCCACCCCATTAATTTTGAGTTAAGTGGCAATGCGAAGGTGGCGGAATTGGTAGACGCGCTAGCTTCAGGTGTTAGTGTTCGTAAGGACGTGGGGGTTCAAGTCCCCCCCCTCGCACCACAACTTAAAGTTAAAAAGAATTGAACTAAAAATTCAAAAAGCAGTACATCGGCGAGTAGCGCAGCTTGGTAGCGCAACTGGTTTGGGACCAGTGGGTCGGAGGTTCGAATCCTCTCTCGCCGACCAATTTTGAACCCCGCTTCGGCGGGGTTTTTTCTATTCTGAATTCGGCAAAATCTACTACCAAAATAATTATCCCTACCTCTTTCATTCTCAATGACAAATATGTCTCCAGATGGCGACATTTAATTTCATGATTTCACGCTAAATCCTGTTTATACATCCCAGCGTCTCCATTCAGCGACATCTCATTAATTCCTAAAAGGCCAACTCCCTGATATTCAGGGGTGCAAGTGTAGCCAAACGTGTGTAATAATATGTCTGTAGATGCTCATTCCATCTCTTATGTTCGCCTTTATACCCTCGGGTATGGCCTCATAAACCCAGGAATGACGCAGAGCCGTTTACGGTGCTTATCGTCCACCGACAGATGTCGCTTCGGCCTCATCAAACACCATGGACATAACGTTGAGTGAAGCACCCATTGTTGTCAATCAGACCTGTTTTAACGCCTGCCCTGTTTTCAGAGCAGGCGTTTTTTTATGGGTTTAATTCCGGTAGCGGAATAAGACGATGCCGACCAGTAATAATGCGAAAAATGAAACGCACCACAATGTGTGAGCCGCACTTATTTGCCCAGTGAGTATGACGGTCACAGACGTTGTGATCGTTGCACTGAGCGTTTGCCATCGCCACGCTTTCGCACTGGCGCTGGAAACATCATCTTCAGTGAACTGATGCAGTACGCTGAACGTCCCTAAAGCAAACACCACGCCAGAAAGCGCGTGAGTGAAAAACGGTGCATGCTGAAAAATCGTTACATTGGGAAGCTCGTTGAAAGGGCTCAGAGTCAGAAATGTAGCATGAGGCTGAAGACAAAAGAAAGGGGCCAAAAGGCCCCTTTACTCACACATTTCTACTCAGGAAGGTGGGTTATTCTGAAGCGTCAGTAACAGTCCGTCACGGCGCATGGTGGCCGCTTCTTCCGGCTGATGTAGCCTGTCGAGTGCATCTGCCAGCCAGGCGTAGTCAAACGCATCAGGGCGCTGTTTCAGCGCCGCTCGGAAGGCAATGGTCGCCTCCTCCCATTCGCCGTGCTTCATCAGTGACTGACCCAGCGTACTCCACAGCAGCGGACGGTCACCCACGCTTTTGATCTGCTGGCGCAACACTTTTTCCAGCTGCTCCGGATTCGTGGTTTTCAGACGCGGAACCGGAAGCAGCAGACGGTCGTCGTACTGGCGTTTCAGGCCATCGATAATGATCTGCTGGGCCATGTCATGATCGTCACACTCGATAAGGTGATCGGCCATGGCCACCTGCAGCGCCACGCGATGACGGGTTTTACGACTCTGATTTTTCCACCATTCGCGCAGGCCATCACTGCCCTGATCGGCGCGCGCCTGATCCATCAGGCCAATCCACGCCTGCTGTTCCAGGGCATCACGGTGGGCTTCATCGCCGACGTTGGCTTTCGCCATCGACGGAATGATATCGAGCAGTGAACTCCAGGCCCCGGTACGGATATAAGCCTGTTCAGCCAGACGTAGCACTTCAGGATGACGTGGTGTGATTTCAAGCAGTCTGTCTACGCCATGACGGGCCGCGTGGTCTTCATGACGCGCGAGCTGGATACGCACCCGGGTGATTTCCACCGGGATCAGATCGTTACCGGCGCTTTCCGCGGCACGTTCCAGATGCTGATTCGCGCGCATTTCGTCCCCGCGCTGCTGCGCTGCTTCCGCCGCGAGCAGATAATTCACCACCGGCTGTTCAGCGTGATCGGCATTTTTCGCCATCAGCTTCTCAACCTGCTGGTAGTCACCTTCCGCCAGTTTCAGCAGCGCCTGTTCGGTCTGCTTGCGGGCGCGACGGCGTTTACGGCCAACAAACCAGCCCCGGGTATGTGCCCCGGTGCGGAAGATACGGCGCAGCAGCCATTCGATGGCGAACAACACCACCATGGTCAGGATCATAATGATCACCAGACCGGTGACGCTGGTTTCGATGTTGTAGGTGTCGGTCTGGATCAGGACGTAGCCCTGATGACCCGCGATGATAGGCCCAACCACGATCCCGGCGATCAGCAATGCAAAGAGCAATAATACTTTAAGCATGATTATTCTCCCTGCGGTGCAGCGGCGGCAGGCGCGGCATCAGCCTGCGGCGTCGCGCTCGGCGTAACCGACGGCTGTGACAGCAGATTACGCACGCGGGTCTGCATCAGTTTTTCCAGAATCGGCTGGCTTTGCAGCGTTTCCGGCACGTCCATATTGATGTTCTGCTGACTCAGTGAATCCAGTTCGTCCAGGAAGGCTTTGGTGGTGGCATCGTCGGTATCGTAGTAAGCCCGTACCCAGGTGGACACGTTATCCAGTGCCTGCTTATAGGTTTGTTCCTGATGGCGAGGCACGGCCTGCGCGGCAACCAGCAGACGGGAGCGGATATTCTCACGCAGATAGACGTCCTGATTCGGCGCTAACAGTGGAACTGCGGTTTCGTCACGGCGACGAATGGTGATAAAGCTGTCCATAAAACTCTGCCAGCTCTTTTGCAGATTGACGCGCCATTCACCGAGGGAGCTTGAAAGCTCGCTGCTGTCTTCGTCCATCGGGGAATCGTCGTCGGTATTGTCGGCCAGACGCAGGTTATCAATCTGATTCGACAGCTGATTCACCTTCAGAATAATTCCGTCGTAATCGACCTGGGTTACGGCAGACAGGCTGGCAATATCGTCAGTAATGGCCCGACGTGCGGTGATCAGACTTGGGTCATTCATGTCAGCCAGGCTTGCATCGGCGCTTTTCAGCAGTGCCGCTGCGCTGGTGACGTCCTGATCGCTCCACAGCTTACGACCCGCCAGTTTGACGAGGAAATCGGCCTGCGCCAGTTGCCAGGTTTTGGCATCGCTGCCGGAAATGGTGGCCACTTTCTGCTGCAGTTCATCGAGCTGCTTGTGCAGCGCGTCCTGCTGCTGTTTCGCGACAGTCAGCTGCTCGGCCTGCTGCTTAATCACGCCTTCCAGTTCGGTTTTCTGCGATTCCTGCGCTTTTTGCAGGGCGGTCACTTGATTCACCAGCGCATCGCTGGCGGAGGTCTGATTCGCACCTTGCTGTTTCACCAGGCTGTACAGGCCAATGCCTGCGGCCAGGGCGATGGCAATCGCCACCACGCTGAGCGCCAAAGGGGCTTTATTGCTGCTCTTTTTCTTCTCAGCGTTTTTCGTTTCAACATTCTCCGGCTGTGGCGTCACTTCCACGGCCTCCCTGGTCTCTTCAACCACGGCGGAGTTCTCTTTTTGTTCCGTCATTATGGCTTCCAATGTTGAGAGTTATTGTAAAGCACGCAGCAGCGCGTCGTTGTCGGCGCCATCGGCCACCCTGATATTCTGCCAGCCCAGTTCCCGGGCCAGTTCTGCAAGACGCTCACTCACCACAAGCACCTCGCAGTGTAACAACCAACGCTCGCGATACCATTGCGGGATCAGCGACCAAAGCTGTTTTAACATTTCGCCGCTGGTGATGACCAGACGAGTCACGCCGCGTGATTCCCAGCGCAGGGCTTCTTCAGCACCGTCATAGTGGCGATTAGTGCGTTGATAACATTCGCAAAAAGTCACACTGGCACCGCGTTCCTGCAAGGTTTCGCCGAGCAGTTCCCGCCCGCCGTTGCCGCGTAAAATCAGCGCTTTCTTGCCGGCAACGTTTTGTAATTCAGGTAATTGTAGCAACACTTCGCTGATTTCCCGATCGAGCGGATAACGAACGTCAATACTGCTGACTTTATGCAGAGCCAGGCCGGTGGTGCGCCCGATGGCGAAATAGCGCGGCGCGTCTGGCCACGGTTGCCCGTGTTGTTGCAACTGCGCGTGGGCAAATTCGACGGCATGTTGCGAAAGCGCGAACAGGAGGCTGCCTTCGCCCAGCGCGGTCAGATACCCCGGAAGTTGGGCGAGTTCACGGCCGGGAGTAAATTCGATTAACGGAAAGCTCCAGGCCTCTCGCCCCAGCGCGCGCAGGCGGCTGACAAGTTCTTCCCCTTGGGGAGACGGGCGAGTGACCAGAATGCTCATTCAGGGGCTTCTCCGTGATAAACGTCCGCGAGGATCTCGCGTGCGCCGTTGTTGAGTAACTCTTCAGCCAGTGAAATGCCGAGTTTTTCGGCGTCTTCCGCTGGTCCACGACGCTCACCGCGTACCATCTGGCTGCCGTCAGGCGCGCCAACCAGTGCGCGGAGCCAGATTTCGCCATTGCTCAATTCAGCATAGCTGCCAATCGGCACCTGACAGCCGCCTTCGAGGCGGGTATTCATCGCGCGTTCTGCGCAGACGCGAACGGCGGTGTCCGTATGATTCAGCGGCGCGAGCAGCGTGCGGGTGTGTTGGTCGTCAAGACGACATTCGATGCCCACGGCACCCTGACCCACGGCGGGCAGAGATTGCTCTGGCGACAGAGCCTGGCGGATCCGGTTTTCCAGTCCGAGGCGTTTGAGCCCCGCGACCGCCAGAATAATCGCATCATAATCGCCGTTATCGAGCTTACTCAAACGCGTGCCGACGTTGCCGCGCAGCGAGCGAATCACCAGATCCGGGCGTTCGGCGGCCAGCTGGCACTGGCGGCGTAAACTTGAGGTGCCAACCACGCTGCCGACGGGCAAGGCGTCGAGGGATTCAAACTGATTCGAGACAAACGCATCACGCGGATCGTCGCGTTCGCAGATGGTCGTCAGGCCAAGCCCTGGCGGAAATTCCACCGGGACATCTTTCATCGAATGCACGGCGATATCCGCCCGGCCTTCAAGCAGCGCCAGTTCCAGTTCTTTGACAAACAGCCCTTTACCACCCACTTTTGCCAGCGGCGTATCGAGGATAACATCGCCACGCGTGACCATTGGCACCAGCTCAACCTGGAGCCCGGGATGGCTCGCCATCAGCCTGTCTTTCACATAATATGCCTGCCAGAGTGCGAGAGGACTTTGGCGTGTGGCAATTCTTAAAACTTTGTCTAACATGCTTGTTACCGTCGTTATCGTCCGCCAGTCATCCTAACATTGTTGCTATAAGGATGTTAGTTTTCGCGTTTTTCTAAAAATGAGAAAATGGGAAAATGAGCGCAGATGAGGGGCGTGTTGAAGAATTTACAGCGGTTAATTGGTGCTAAACTTATCTGTAGCGCATCTTTCTTTACGGTCAAACGGCAAGGTGTTAAATTGATCACGTTTTAAACCGTTTGTTAGCCCGCACCACAGACCATCCTGGCGACAGACGGTAGCGGTTCTTGTTGAATTCTAAAAACCTTCGTATCCCATGCAGTTCACCGCTTTAGCGATACGCCAGGTTTTAACATCAGGCGATATGTCTTGTACCTCTATATTGAGACACTGAAACAGAGACTGGATGCCATAAATCAATTGCGCGTGGATCGTGCGCTTGCTGCCATGGGGCCCGCTTTCCAGCAGGTCTACAGTCTTCTGCCGACATTGCTGCATTATCATCATCCGCTGATGCCGGGTTACCTCGAAGGTAACGTCCCCAAAGGCATTTGCCTCTACACGCCTGATGAAACCCAACGTCACTACCTTGATGAGCTCGAACTGCATCGCGGCATGCCGCCGCAGGACACCGCCAAAGGCGAACTGCCGATCACCGGCGTGTACTCAATGGGTAGCACCTCTTCTGTCGGTCAAAGTTGTTCTTCGGATCTCGATATCTGGGTCTGTCATCAGGCCTGGCTTGATAATGGCGAACGGCAGCTGCTGCAACGTAAATGTAGCCTGCTGGAAAGCTGGGCTGCCTCACTCGGAGTGGAAGTCAGCTTCTTCCTGATTGACGAAAACCGCTTCCGCCATAACGAAAGCGGCAGCCTGGGCGGCGAAGACTGCGGTTCAACGCAGCATATTTTGCTGCTCGACGAATTTTATCGCACCGCCGTGCGCCTCGCGGGGAAACGTATTCTGTGGAATATGGTGCCGTGCGAGGAAGAGGAGCATTACGATGACTACGTCATGAAGCTCTACGCGCAGGGCGTGCTGACCCCGAACGAATGGCTGGATCTTGGCGGATTGAGCACGCTCTCCGCAGAAGAATACTTCGGTGCCAGCCTGTGGCAGCTGTATAAAAGCATTGATTCTCCGTACAAAGCGGTGCTGAAAACTCTGCTACTTGAAGCCTATTCCTGGGAATATCCGAACAGCCGCCTGCTGGCGAAAGACATTAAACAGCGCCTGCATGATGGCGAGATTGTGTCGTTCGGGCTCGACCCGTACTGCATGATGCTCGAACGCGTCACCACCTATCTGCTGGCCATTGATGACACCACCCGTCTGGATCTGGTGCGTCGATGTTTCTACCTCAAAGTCTGTGAAAAACTGAGCCGCGAACGTGCGTGCGTCGGCTGGCGTCGTGAAGTGATCGGACAGTTAGTGAAAGAGTGGGGCTGGAGCGAAGAGCGTCTGGCGATGCTGGATAACCGCGCCAGTTGGAAGATTGACGAAGTGCGCGATGCGCACAATGAACTGCTCGACGCGATGATGCAGAGCTACCGCAATCTGATTCGTTTCGCGCGTCGGAACAACCTCAGCGTTTCCGCCAGCCCGCAGGACATTGGTGTCCTGACCCGCAAACTGTATGCCGCGTTTGAAGCTCTGCCGGGCAAAGTCACGCTGGTGAACCCGCAAATTTCGCCGGACCTTTCCGAGCCAAACCTGACCTTTATTCATGTGCCGCCGGGCCGTGCCAACCGTACAGGCTGGTATCTCTACAATCGCGCCCCGAACATGGAATCGATCGTCAGTCATCAGCCGCTCGAATATAACCGTTATCTTAATAAGCTGGTGGCCTGGGCCTGGTTTAACGGCCTGCTGACCTCACGCACCCGCCTGTTTATTAAGGGCAACGGCATTGCCGACCTGGCAAAATTGCAGGAAATGGTCGCCGACGTCTCGCACCACTTCCCGCTGCGCCTGCCGGCGCCGACGCCAAAAGCGTTGTATAGCCCATGCGAAATTCGCCATCTGGCGATTATCGTCAACCTCGAATACGACCCGACTACGGCGTTCCGTAATCAGGTGGTGCACTTTGATTTCCGTAAGCTCGATGTCTTCAGCTTTGGCGAAGAACAAAATTGCCTTGTGGGTAGCGTCGACCTGCTGTATCGCAACTCGTGGAATGAGGTGCGAACCCTGCACTTTAACGGCGAGCAGGCGATGATCGAAGCGCTGAAAACCATTCTCGGTAAAATGCACCAGGATGCGGCTCCGCCTGACAGCGTCGACGTATTCTGCTACAGCCAGCATTTGCGTGGTCTTATCCGCACCCGCGTGCAGCAGTTGGTTTCAGAGTGTATTGAACTGCGTCTTTCCAGTACGCGTCAGGAAACGGGGCGTTTCAAAGCGCTGCGTGTGGCGGGGCAAACCTGGGGACTGTTCTTCGAGCGGCTGAATGTTTCCGTACAGAAGCTGGAAAACGCCATCGAGTTTTATGGCGCGATTTCACATAACAAACTGCATGGTTTGTCGGTGAAAGTGGAAACCAACCATGTGCAGCTTCCGCCGGTGGTCGACGGTTTCGCCAGCGAAGGGATTATTCAGTTCTTCTTTGAAGACAGCAGTGAAGACAACGGCTTTAACATCTACATTCTGGATGAGAGCAACCGGGCAGAGGTGTATCACCACTGCGAAGGCAGCAAAGAAGAACTGGTGCGTGACGTCAGCCGGTTCTACTCGTCATCGCACGATCGCTTCACCTACGGCTCAAGCTTCATCAACTTCAACCTGCCGCAGTTCTACCAGATTGTGAAAGTCGACAATCGCGCTCAGGTTATCCCGTTCCGCACGCAGGCCATTGCGGCCGTCGCACCCGCCAATCAGGATGAAACGACCCCGTTACTGCAGCAGTATTTTTCTTAACGGAAGCTAACCGTTTCACCCGCCTGCTGCGTGGCGGCCTGTTCCAGTAAATCCCAGAACGTTTCGCCGCTGCGATCGCAGACCCATTCCGTGCCTTTCAGGTCGAAATGGTAGCCGCCTTGTTTGGTCGCCAGCCACACCTGGTGTAAAGGCTCCTGGCGGTTAATGATGATTTTGCTGCCGTTCTCGAAACTCAGCGTCAGTACGCCGCCGTTAATCTCGCAATCAATATCGCCGTCGCCATCCCAGTCATCAATGCTCTCTTCGATGGTCATCCACAACTGGTCTGCAAGGCGATGAAATTCACTGTCGTTCATTGTTCTTTTCCATTATCAGGTGATGGGCGCAGTATAACGCGAAACAATTCCGGTTGCAGTCAGGCGCTAAACGCTTGCTTTTACGTCTTCTCCTGCGATGATAGAAAGCAGAAAGCATCAACCACAGGCACTATAAGAATGAAGAACCTCTTTCGACCACTGGTCCTTTTGGCTGCGTTAATGACCCTGGCAGGTTGTGGCCTGAAGGGGCCGCTCTATTTCCCGCCTGCAGATAAAACCGCTGCACCCCCGACGAAACCGGTCAATCCAGGTACTCAGAGTACCGAACCGACTCGCAACGATCGTGGCGATAACGGTGGCCCGACCCAGGTTAACTACTAATACGACGTCGTTGTTTCTGCGTGGATGGAGTAAATGATGCAGTTCTCTAAAATGCACGGCCTTGGCAACGATTTCATGGTCGTCGATGCGGTAACGCAGAATGTGTTCTTTTCTCCCGAGATGATCCGCCGCCTGGCCGACAGGCATCTTGGCGTCGGATTCGATCAACTGCTGGTGGTTGAACCGCCGTACGATCCCGATCTCGATTTTCACTACCGCATCTTTAACGCTGACGGCAGCGAAGTGTCGCAGTGTGGTAACGGCGCACGCTGCTTTGCGCGGTTTGTGCGCCTGAAAGGCCTGACCAATAAACGTGACATCCACGTCAGTACCGCCAACGGTCGTATGGTATTAACCGTAACGGACGACGACCTGGTGCGGGTGAACATGGGCGAGCCGAATTTCGAGCCGTCGCAGGTGCCGTTTCGCGCGAACAAAGCGGAAAAGACCTATATTATGCGTGCGGCCGAGCAGACAGTATTGTGCGGCGTCGTCTCAATGGGCAACCCGCACTGCGTGGTACAAGTCGACAGTGTGGACACCGCACCGGTGGAAACATTAGGCCCTGTTCTGGAAAATCATGAACGTTTTCCGGAGCGTGCCAATATCGGTTTTATGCAGGTGGTAAAGCACGACCACATCCGTTTACGCGTCTACGAGCGCGGCGCGGGTGAAACCCAGGCCTGCGGTAGCGGCGCGTGTGCGGCGGTTGCCGTCGGCATTCAGCAAGGGTTGCTGGGCGAAGAGGTACGCGTGGAATTACCAGGCGGGCGTCTTGATATCGCCTGGAAAGGACCGGGTCAACCGTTGTTTATGACTGGCCCGGCGGCACATGTCTACGACGGATTTATTCATTTATGAAATCAATCGGGGAAGAACAGCAGGCAGAACTGAGCGCGCTCGACGATCGCGCGGTAGTGGATTACCTGCTGCAACATCCTGAATTCTTCATTCGTAATGCCTCTGCGGTGGAAGGGATGCGCGTCCCGCATCCGGTTCGCGGCACGGTGTCGTTGGTCGAATGGCATATGGCGCGCGCCAGAAATCACATCAACGCGCTGGAAGAGAATATGACGCTGCTGGTGGAGCAGGCATCGGCCAACGAAAGCCTGTTCTATCGTCTGCTGCATCTGCAAACGCGGCTGGCGGCGGCGGAAAGCCTCGACGATATGCTCAACCGGTTCCATCGTTGGGCGCGCGATCTGGGTCTGGCAGGGGCTACCGTGCGTCTGTTTGCCGATCGCTGGCGCCTTGGCGCGCCGTCGAAATTCACTCAGTTGGCGTTATCGCGGCAGGCGTTTGAATCGATCCGCATTCAGCGTCTGGGTCATGAACGGCATTTTCTGGGCTCGCTCAACGGACCGGAACTGCTGGTGATGATGCCGGATGCTAAAGCAATTGGCTCGGTGGCAATGTCGATGCTGGGCAGCGATGGCGATCTGGGCGTGGTGTTGTTCAGTAGCCGCGATCCGCAGCACTATCAGGCTGGTCAGGGAACGCACCTTTTGCAGGAGATTTCCCTGCTGCTGCCGGGCTTGCTGGAGCGTTGGGTCGAGCGCGTATGACGCCGTCTCCGCTATCCGCCTCTACCGAACGCTTCCTGCGCTATCTCGGCGTTGAACGCCAGCTCAGCCCCATTACCGTGCTCAACTATCAGCGTCAGCTGGATGCCATCATGGCGTTAGCCGACGAAAGCGGCGTCAAAAGCTGGCAACAATGTGACGCCGCGGTGGTGCGTAATTTCGCGGTACGCAGCCGCCGGAAAGGGCTCGGTCCGGCTAGCCTCGCGCTGAGGCTGTCGGCGTTACGCAGCTTCTTCGACTGGATGGTCAGTCAGGGCGAGCTACAGGCCAATCCGGCGAAAGCCGTTTCGGCCCCGAAAGCACCGCGCCATTTACCGAAAAACATCGACGTCGATGACGTCAACCGACTGCTGGATATCGACCTGAACGATCCGCTGGCGGTGCGCGACCGGGCGATGCTGGAAGTGATGTACGGCGCGGGCCTGCGTCTGTCGGAACTGGTCGGCCTCAATATCAAACATCTGGATTTAGAATCCGGTGAAGTGTGGGTGATGGGTAAGGGCAGCAAAGAGCGCCGTCTGCCGATTGGCCGCAACGCCGTACAGTGGATTGAGCACTGGCTGGATCTACGCGGGCTGTTTGGCAGCGAGGAAGAAGCGCTGTTTCTGTCGAAGCTCGGCAAGCGTATCTCGGCCCGCAACGTGCAAAAGCGCTTCGCCGAATGGGGCATCAAGCAGGGGCTGAACAGCCATGTGAATCCCCACAAGCTGCGCCACTCGTTCGCCACGCATATGCTGGAATCGAGCGGTGATTTGCGCGGGGTGCAGGAACTGTTAGGCCACGCCAATCTCACCACCACTCAAATCTATACCCATCTTGATTTTCAACACCTTGCCTCGGTGTACGACAAGGCACACCCACGCGCCAAACGGGGGAAATAATGCGTTTTTACCGTCCACTGGGCCAGATAGCGGCCCTGACCTTCGACCTGGATGACACCCTTTACGACAACCGGCAGGTGATTCGCCGTACGGAAAAAGAGTCGCTGGCGTTCGTCCGCAATTACCATCCGGCGTTACAGGCGCTGGAAAGCAGTGATTTTCAGCAGCTGCGCCAGTCGCTGCGCCAGGCCGACCCGGAAATTTATCACGACGTAACCGAATGGCGTCGGCGGGCGGTCGAGCAGGCGATGCTCAACGCCGGGCTATCGGCGAGAGAAGCCACGGTCGGTGCCAATGCGGCGATGGCGAATTTCGCCCAATGGCGCAGTGCGATTGAGGTGCCGCAGGAAACCCACGACACCCTCGCGCGTCTGGCAGAAAAATGGCCGCTGGTGGCGATAACCAACGGCAACGCCCAGCCGGAACTGTTTGGTCTGAACGACTATTTTAAGTTCGTGCTGCGCGCGGGTCCCGACGGGCGTTCAAAGCCGTTTAGCGACATGTACCATCTGGCAGCGGAACGCCTCGACGTGCCGCTGGAGCAGATCCTGCACGTCGGCGACGACCTGACGACCGACGTCGCAGGCGCTATCCGTTGCGGGATGCAAGCCTGCTGGATAAACCTGCTTGAGGGCGATTTAATGCAAATTGCCGACAGCCGCCTGTTACCTCACATCGAAATTTCGCGGTTGGCATCGCTCACTACGCTGATATAATCACCGTAACTCTGTATAAAATTCCAGGGTTTTGGCGGATGCGCTATGCTTATCCGCCCTACGATCGTGTAGGCCCGGTAAGCGAAGCGCCACCGGGCGTTTCGTCGTTTTCCCTTTTTCTACGTGGCGGTGCCAATGGACGTTTCTTACCTGCTCGACAGCCTCAATGACAAACAGCGTGAAGCCGTGGCGGCATCGCGTACCAACATGCTGGTGCTGGCGGGAGCGGGAAGTGGTAAGACGCGTGTGCTGGTACACCGTATCGCGTGGCTGATGAGCGTGGAACACTGCTCGCCTTATTCCATCATGGCGGTGACGTTTACCAACAAAGCGGCGGCGGAAATGCGCCACCGTATCGGCCAACTGATGGGCACCACCCAGGGCGGAATGTGGGTCGGGACCTTCCACGGGCTGGCGCACCGTTTGCTGCGCGCCCACCATCTGGACGCCAATCTGCCGCAGGATTTCCAGATCCTCGACAGCGAAGATCAGCTGCGTCTGCTCAAGCGCTTGATCAAGGCGATGAACCTCGACGAGAAGCAATGGCCGGCGCGGCAGGCAATGTGGTACATCAACGGCCAGAAAGATGAAGGGATACGTCCGCATCACATTCAAAGCTACGGCAACCCGGTGGAGCAGACCTGGCAGAAGGTGTATCAGGCCTATCAGGAAGCCTGCGACCGTGCGGGGCTAGTGGATTTCGCCGAACTGCTGCTGCGTGCCCACGAGCTGTGGCTCAACAAGCCGCACATTCTTCAGCACTATCGCGAGCGTTTCACCAATATCCTGGTCGACGAGTTCCAGGATACCAACAACATTCAGTACGCGTGGATCCGCCTGCTGGCGGGCGACAGTGGCAAAGTGATGATCGTTGGCGATGATGACCAGTCGATTTACGGCTGGCGTGGGGCGCAGGTGGAAAACATCCAGCGCTTCCTGAAGGATTTCCCCGGGGCTGAAACCATCCGTCTGGAGCAGAACTACCGCTCGACTAACAATATTTTGAGTGCCGCCAACGCCCTGATTGAAAACAACAACGGGCGACTGGGTAAAAAGCTGTGGACCGACGGGGTCGACGGTGAACCGATCTCCCTGTACTGCGCCTTCAACGAGCTGGACGAAGCGCGCTTTGTGGTTAACCGGATCAAAACCTGGCAGGACAACGGCGGACAGCTTGAGCAGTGCGCCATTCTCTATCGCAGCAACGCCCAGTCGCGTGTGCTGGAAGAGGCGTTGTTGCAGGTCAGTATGCCGTACCGCATTTATGGCGGGATGCGCTTCTTCGAACGTCAGGAAATCAAAGACGCGCTCTCCTATCTGCGCCTGATTGCCAACCGCAACGACGATGCGGCGTTCGAACGCGTGGTGAACACCCCGACGCGTGGCATTGGTGATCGTACTCTCGACGTGGTGCGCCAGGCCTCCCGCGACCGTCAGTTAACGCTGTGGCAGGCCTGCCGTGAACTGCTGAAAGACAAAGCGCTGGCCGGGCGTGCTGCCAGCGCCTTACAGCGCTTTATGGAACTCATCGACGCCCTGGCACAGGAAACGTCGGACATGCCGCTGCACGTCCAGACCGACCGGGTAATTAAAGATTCTGGCCTGTTCATGATGTATGAGCAGGAGAAAGGCGAAAAGGGCCAGACGCGTATCGAAAACTTAGAGGAACTGGTGACGGCGACGCGCCAGTTCAGCTACAACGACGAAGAAGAAGATTTAATGCCGCTGCAGGCATTCCTGTCCCACGCCGCACTGGAAGCGGGCGAAGGGCAGGCGGATACCTGGCAGGATGCAGTCCAGCTGATGACCCTGCACTCGGCGAAAGGCCTGGAGTTCCCGCAGGTGTTTATCGTCGGCATGGAAGAGGGAATGTTCCCGAGCCAGATGTCGCTCGATGAGGGCGGTCGACTGGAAGAAGAGCGTCGACTGGCCTACGTCGGTGTCACCCGCGCGATGCAAAAGCTGACCCTGACCTACGCCGAAACGCGCCGTTTGTACGGCAAAGAAGTCTATCATCGTCCGTCCCGCTTCGTCGGTGAGCTGCCGGAAGCCTGCGTGGAAGAAGTGCGTCTGCGCGCCACCGTGAGCCGCCCGGTCAGCCATCAGCGGATGGGCACGCCGATGGCGGAAAACGACACCGGCTATAAGCTTGGCCAGCGCGTGCGTCACCCAAAATTTGGCGAAGGCACCATCGTCAATCTGGAAGGCAGCGGCGAACACAGCCGGTTGCAGGTGGCATTCCAGGGGCAAGGGATCAAATGGCTGGTGGCCGCATATGCGCGCCTCGAAAACGTGTAACATTAAGAAATACATCATATTTTCTTAACGTTCTGCTAGTCTTATAAGTCAGAGAGGGTGAAAAGCTCTCTGGCGCTTCGCTGTTTGTTGACGCTTCATTTAGGCTGGCGTAACATGCGCGCACGAATACGCTAAGAGGACTGATACCTTGGACACACCCAGTAGATGCTGGCTCAACTTCCTGCAATCCAGGAACAACTCCTAAGGCTATCACCCGACGCTGATGGCCTTAGAGGTTGTCAGCGACATGCGCTATTCCCGTCGCTCTGAGTCAGGCTTAATGGTCTGAAACCCCCGATGTTTCTGTGTGCCCACCGTACTGTCCGATAATTTTTTGCATTGGGAGTCCCGGTCATGCTGAGCGCATTTCAACTAGAAAACAATCGCTTAACGCGACTCGAGTCTGATGATATCAAGCATCTGGCCAGTTCAGTCTGGGTAGATTTGGTTGAGCCAGACGATGAAGAACGTCATCGCGTACAGACAGAACTGGGCCAGAACCTGGCGACACGACCAGAGCTGGAAGACATCGAGGCGTCAGCCCGTTTCTTCGAAGACGAAGACGGCCTGCACATCCACTCCTTCTTCTTCTTCGAAGATGCCGATGACCACGCGGGGAACTCCACCGTGGCGTTCACCATCCGCGAAGGGCGTCTGTTCACCCTGCGCGAGCGCGAACTGCCAGCGTTCCGCCTGTACCGTATGCGTGCCCGTAACCAGGAGCTGGTCGACGGCAACGCGTTTGAGCTGTTGCTCGATCTGTTCGAAACCAAAATCGAACAGCTGGCGGATGAAATCGAAAACATCTACAGCGATCTGGAAAAGCTGAGCCGCGTGATCATGGAAGGCCATCAGGGCGACGAATACGACGAAGCGCTGTCGACCCTGGCGGAGCTGGAAGATATCGGCTGGAAGGTCCGTTTGTGTCTGATGGATACCCAGCGCGCGCTGAACTTCCTGGTGCGCAAGGCACGGTTGCCAGCAGTTCAGCTTGAGCAAGCGCGGGAGATCCTGCGAGATATCGAATCCCTGCTGCCGCATAACGAATCCCTGTTCCAGAAGGTAAACTTCCTGATGCAGGCGGCGATGGGCTTTATCAACATCGAGCAGAACCGCATCATCAAGATCTTCTCGGTGGTATCGGTGGTGTTCCTGCCGCCGACGCTGGTGGCCTCGAGCTATGGGATGAACTTTGAGTTTATGCCCGAGCTGCACTGGAGTTTCGGTTATCCGGGGGCGATTATCTTCATGATCCTCGCAGGGCTCGCGCCGTACCTCTACTTCAAGCGTAAGAACTGGCTTTAAGTATCACGTCATAATCACGGCGGCTGGCCGGACTGAAGCCGCCGATCAGCAACGGCTCTGCAATCTCTGCCTCATTGGCAATCTCCGTTAATGCCTCGCGCAATGCGTTCAGCGTCTGCGTCGAGGTGTGGCGCGAGGCGATCAGCGGCAGACCCGGGGTTAACGCCGTTTCACCCATCACGGTGAGGCCCGTCAGCGCCTGCGGTTCATAACGCGCCAACAGCGCCAGGCTTACGCAGTCGATGGCGGCGATATCCGCCGCGCCGCGTTGCAACGCACTCAGCGACTGGCTGTGGCTGCCGGTCCATACAATCGAACGGAAAAAGGCATCGTCGTGTCCGACGCTATTGCGCAGGGCGTGATAGCCCGACTGCGAGTCTTTCGAATTGCAGGTCGCGACCTGCCCGCGAAAATCGCGCACTGTTTTGCCCGCCTCGGCCTGACGGACGACCAGCAGGCTGCGATAGTTTATGCCTTCGCAGCCTGGCGCGGTGTAGTGGAAACAGCCGACCACCTGCACATCGGGCAACAGCGTCACCAGCGGGTAGCCACAGGTCTGGCTCAGCAGTAAATCGTCACGCTGCCAGTGTGCGAGCAGATCCGTCGGGCGCTGAAACCGGGCGTCAGGAAAACGACGCTGTATCGCCGCCGCCAGCGCATCGGTGCCCGCCGGATGAACGTCATACATCGGAAACGCGAAATTAACGGCCATGCTGTGGCTCCTCTGAACCTCCTGGATGCACGGTCACATCCACCGGGCGAAAACGGTAGTTGCGCCACCATTCCCGATAACCTTTCACCACAAACCCCTGATTGCGCTGGGCGTAACGTTCTTTATCGCGCAGCCAGACTTTGCGCAGGCCGTACCACGGCACGCCCGGCAGGTCGTGATGTACCGAATGATAGTTCAGATTGAGGAACAACAGCCGCCATGGCAGTGAGGTTTCGGTGATGGCGGAGCGAGCCAGCGGATCGTCGGCGGCCCGATGTTCAAGGAATGAGCGGATTTTAGTGATCGCCAGCGCCGGATAACTCACCGCCAGCAGATACCATACTGGCGAAAAACCATTGTGCTGTAGCCAGGCGAACACCAGCCCCAGCAAGCTGAAATGCACCAGCCACATCGCCATCGCCCGACGTTCTGCCTGGCGAAACGACGCCACCATCCCCACAAGCACGCCACCGATATCCAGCCCCGGGGCCAGCAGCAGGCCGAACAGCTGGTTAACCCGAGGCCAGCGCGTCGGGTGTCCGTGTATAAGCTCGTGCTGGAGTGATAAATACCAGGTGGTGAACAGGATCAGCAGCGCCGTTGAGGCGAAAAGCCCCAGTTCGGCGTTGAACGCCAGGGTGACAAACCAGCCGCTGTAGACCGTGAGCATCAACAGCCAGGTGGGGAGTTCACTGCGCCATAGCCAGCTTCTGGCGAGCAGGCGCACCGCGCTGCGCTGCTCATCGTGCAGCCAGGCAGAACGTCGGGCGGGATCAGGTATCAGCATCCGGCTTCACATCTCAAGGGGGATTATCCGCTGAAGATGTGAGAAGCCGGTTGAAATAACAAAGAATTTAACTGGATGAGCTTTGCCGCTTTCCGGCAAAGCCTGAGGTGTCAGCGTTTTGGCGTACGACGCAGGGTGTACAGCGCATCGAAAACAAATACCGCCAGCGCCACCCAAATAAAGGCGAAGGTGACCATTTTATCCGCACCCGGGGTTTCACCGTAAAAGACCACCGCGAGGATAAACATCAGCGTCGGGCCAATGTACTGGAAGAAGCCCAGGGTCGACAGGCGCAGTTTGGTGGCCGCCCCGGTGAAGCACAGCAGCGGAATGGTGGTGACCACGCCGGCGGCCATCAGCAGCAGGTTCAGCGACCACGGATTTTGCCCCATATGGCTGGTGGCGCTGTCGGCAATGCCGAACAGATAAATCGCCGCCACGGGCAGCAACCACAGGGTTTCAACCAGCATCCCGGTCTGCGCATCGACGGCAATTTTCTTGCGCACCAGGCCATAGAACGCAAAGCTGAACGCCAGCCCAAGGGCGATAATCGGCAGTGAGCCAAAGGTCCAGAGCTGAACCAGTACGCCACAGGTGGCGAGGAATACCGCGACCCACTGCATTCTGCGGAATCGCTCCCCGAGGAAAAGCATCCCCAGCACAATATTCACCAGCGGGTTAATGAAGTAGCCGAGGCTCGCTTCCAGCATGTGCTGGTTATTCACCGCCCAGATAAACAGCAGCCAGTTGCCGCCAATCAGCACCGCCGACAGCGCCAGCAGGAAAATCTTCTTCGGCGTCTGGCACAGTCGCTTGATGCCGTCCCACTGACGGCTGACGGTAATCAGCGCCACCATAAAGAAGAACGACCAGATGATGCGGTGCGTCAGAATTTCATCGGCGGGAACGTAGTGGATAACTTTGAAGTACGCCGGTGCTACGCCCCAAATAAAATAAGCGGCAAGAGCGAGAAACACGCCCTGCCGCGTTTGTTTAGCATCCATGGGAAAATCCGTTACTGATAAGTAAAGGGATGTTACCCGATTTTACCGATTCAACCCACCATATAAGTGGCGGTTGCACTGGCGATATAAACCTGCTCTTCGTTGTGCAATTCCACGCGCGCCACGGCGACTTTATTGCCCGCGCGCAGCAGGCTGCTGGTGGCGGTGAAGCGGTTGCCACGCCCCGGACGCAGGTAGTCTACGCGCAAATCAATGGTGCCCATCCGCGATAAACGCTGGCGCAATTCATCTTCGTTAATGGTGTCGTGTCGGGTAAGGGTGCTGCCGACGCACACCAGGCCTGCGGCAACGTCCAGCGCCGAGGCGATCACCCCGCCGTGAAGAATACTCTGCGCCCAGTTGCCGACCATCATCGGCTGGTTGTTAAAACTCAGCTGGGCAAAGGATTTTTCGTAACGTTCCAGCTCCAGACCCAGCGCGCGGTTAAACGGCATGTGATAGACAAAGATATCGCCAACCAGCTTTAGCGCGGCTTCGGCGGTCAATTCTGCGGACATAGCACCTGTTCCATTGGTTAATGAATTGTTGATTTTATGCCTATGATTTGTTGATTTCTACTTTCGGAAACGATAACCGCGCAAGAAGTGGATAAGTATGTAAAATGACCTCCGATTCATAATTCAAAAATAAATTTCATCAGGAGAATTTCGCAATGCGAACCAGGCTGGGTTGGTTACTGGCAGTAGCAGGGCTGCCGCTTTCCGTATCTGCGCAGGAAGCGACAATAAAAGATGTCCATGATACGCCCGCCGTGCGTGGCAGCATCATTGCTAACATGCTGCAAGAACATGACAATCCGTTCACGCTTTACCCGTATGAGAGCAATTACGTTATTTACACCGCGACCAGCGACATGAACAAAGAAGCCATTAAGAGCTACAACTGGTCGGATAATGCGCGTAAGGACGAGGTGAAATTCCAGCTGAGTTTAGCCTTCCCGCTGTGGCGTGGCATTTTGGGTAATAACTCGGTGCTGGGTGCGTCGTATACCCAGAAATCCTGGTGGCAGCTGTCTAACACCGAAGAGTCGGCCCCGTTCCGCGAAACCAACTACGAGCCACAGGTATTCCTCGGCTTTGCCACCGATTATGAGTTTGCTGGCTGGACGCTGCGCGACGTCGAATTTGGCTATAACCATGACTCTAACGGTCGTTCCGACCCAACATCCCGCAGCTGGAACCGCCTTTACACCCGCCTGATGGCGCAAAACGGCAACTGGCTGGTGGAAGTGAAACCATGGTATGTGATTGGTTCGACGGACGATAACCCGGACATCACCAAATACATGGGCTACTACCAGCTCAAAATTGGCTATCAGCTGGGTGACGCGATCCTGAGTGCCAAAGGCCAATACAACTGGAACACCGGTTACGGCGGGGCGGAACTCGGCCTGAGCTATCCGGTGACCAAACACGTGCGGCTCTACACTCAGGTGTACAGCGGTTACGGCGAGTCGCTGATCGATTACAACTTCAACCAGACGCGTGTCGGTGTCGGCGTAATGCTCAACGATCTGTTTTAAACGTTGCACTCTTGCTCTCAGGCGCTGAAAATAGCGCCTGTTTTTATTTCAGAATCGGGGTGAGCGTGGCGCAGGCGGAAGTGATAAATCAGGTGTCGCTGGCAAGGCAGGTTTTACAGGAAACCTTTGGCTACCAGCAGTTCCGCCCGGGTCAGGAAACCATTATCGACACCGTGCTCGAAGGGCGCGACTGTCTGGTAGTGATGCCGACCGGCGGCGGAAAATCCCTGTGTTATCAGGTTCCCGCACTGGTGCTCGAGGGCCTGACGGTCGTGGTCTCACCGCTGATTTCACTGATGAAAGACCAGGTCGATCAGCTGCTCGCCAACGGCGTGGCGGCGGGGTGTCTGAACTCCGCGCAGAGCCGGGAACAGCAGCAGGAAGTATTAGCGGGCTGTCGTAGCGGCACCATCCGCCTGCTGTATATCGCGCCCGAACGGTTGATGATGGATAACTTCATCGACCAAATCAGCCAGTGGCCGCTGTCGATGGTGGCGGTGGACGAGGCGCACTGTATTTCCCAGTGGGGGCACGATTTCCGCCCGGAATATGCCGCGCTTGGGCAACTGCGCCAGCGCCTGCCTACCGTCCCGTTTATTGCCCTGACGGCCACCGCCGATGACACCACCCGCAGTGATATTGTGCGTCTGCTGGGTCTCAACGATCCGTTTATCCAGATAAGCAGCTTTGACCGGCCTAACATCCGCTACATGCTGATGGAGAAGTTCAAGCCGCTCGATCAGCTGATGCGCTACGTGCAGGATCAGCGCGGCAAATCCGGCATTATCTACTGTAACAGCCGCGCCAAGGTGGAAGACACCGCCGCGCGTCTGCAAAGCAAAGGCATCAGCGCCGGGGCCTATCACGCCGGGCTGGAAAACAGCGTCCGGGCCGACGTGCAGGAACGCTTCCAGCGCGACGACCTGCAAATTGTGGTCGCCACCGTGGCCTTCGGGATGGGCATCAACAAGCCGAACGTGCGCTTCGTGGTGCATTTCGACATTCCGCGCAATATCGAATCCTACTATCAGGAAACCGGCCGCGCCGGGCGCGATGGCCTGCCAGCGGAAGCAATGCTGTTTTACGATCCGGCCGACATGGCGTGGCTGCGCAAATGCCTGGAAGAGAAGCCCGCCGGGCAGTTGCAGGACATCGAGCGTCATAAGCTCAACGCAATGAACGCCTTTGCCGAAGCGCAAACCTGCCGCCGTCTGGTGCTACTGAATTACTTTGGCGAAGGACGGCAGGAGCCGTGCGGCAACTGCGACGTGTGCCTTGACCCGCCGAAACAGTACGATGGCCTACAGGATGCGCAGATTGCGCTGTCGACCATTGGCCGGGTGAATCAGCGTTTCGGGATGGGCTATGTGGTAGAGGTGATCCGCGGGGCCAACAACCAGCGTATCCGCGAGCTGGGTCACGATAAGCTCAAGGTATACGGCATGGGCCGCGACAAAACCCATGAACACTGGGTGAGTGTGATCCGCCAGCTGATCCACCTCGGGTTGGTGACGCAGAATATCGCTCAGCATTCAGCGCTACAGATGACCGACCCGGCGCGTCCGGTGCTGCGTGGGGAAGTGCCGTTGCAGCTCGCGGTGCCGCGCGTACTGGCGCTTAAACCGCGTGTGGCGCAGAAATCCTACGGCGGTAACTACGACCGCAAGCTGTTTGCCAAACTGCGCAAGCTGCGTAAAGTCATCGCCGATGAAGAAAATATCCCGCCTTACGTCGTGTTTAACGATGCCACGCTGATCGAAATGGCCGAACAGATGCCGCTCACCCCAGGTGACATGTTGGGCGTAAACGGCGTCGGCACCCGCAAGCTGGAGCGGTTTGGCCGTGAGTTCATGGCACTGATCCGCAGCCATGTTGACGGCGAAGATGAGTAGTAGCCAGTCCTGCCCGAACGTGGCAGGATAGTGGTTCCCCGACTGATAATCCCGCGAGTGACTTTCTTATGTTGATGCTCTTTCTGACCGTCGCGCTCCTGCATATCGTTGCCCTGGTGACACCCGGCCCCGACTTCTTTTTCGTATCGCAAACTGCCGTTAGCCGTTCCCGCAAAGAAGCCATGATGGGCGTGTTGGGGATCACCGGTGGCGTCATGGTGTGGTCTGGAGTGGCGTTACTCGGCCTGAATCTGATCCTCGAAAAAATGGCATGGCTGCACAGCGTCATTATGGTCGGCGGCGGGTTGTATCTGTGCTGGATGGGTTATCAGATGCTGCGTGGCGCGTTGAAAAAGGACGCACCAACGGAGGAGGTTCCGGCCGTTGAGCTGGCACACGGTGGCCGCAGTTTCCTGAAAGGTCTGCTCACCAACCTGTCGAACCCGAAAGCCATTATTTACTTCGGCAGCGTGTTTTCGCTGTTCGTCGGGGATAACGTCGGCAGCGCCGAACGCTGGGGATTATTTGTGATGATCGCCGTGGAAACCTTCGCCTGGTTTACCGTGGTGGCGAGCCTGTTTGCTCTCCCGACCATGCGCCGGGGTTACCAGCGCATGGCGAAATGGATTGATGGCGTGGCCGGCACCCTGTTTGCCGGGTTCGGTATTCACCTGATCATCTCCCGCTAATCATGCATGGCGCGCTGACGCAAGCAGGGCGCCAACCAGCATAAACAGCGAGCCAAAAATCTTATTCAGGGCCTTCATCTGCCGAGGGCCTTTGATCCACCCCGCAATCCTCGTGGCCAGCGTCGCATAGCCAATCATCACAATGATATCCACCACGATGGTGGTCGCCCCGAGCACCACGTACTGCATCACCTGTGGCTGATGCGGCACGATGAACTGCGGAAACAGCGCGGCTAAAAAGACGATGCTCTTCGGGTTGGTCAGATTGACGAATACCGCGCGCTTAAACAGATGCCCGCGGGTCTGGGTTTTCGCCACCGCGTTCAGGTCGATAGCCCCTGCGGCGCGCCATTGCTGAATGCCGAGCCAGATAAGATACGCCGCACCCGCCCATTTCAGCACTTCAAACGCCAGCAGCGAGCGGGAAAATAGCGTTCCCAGGCCCACGCCCACCAGCACGATATGGATCCCCAGCCCGGTTTGCAGCCCGGCAATCGACGCCGCCGCGCCGCGATAGCCGTGGTTAATGGCGGTGGTCATGGTGTTGATGGCCCCGGAACCGGGGGAAAGGCTGAGAATAATGGACGTCAGCAGATACGCAAACCACCACTCAAAGGTCATGAGAAACTCCCTGGTTGTCTGTTTTTATGCCACAATACGCTATTGCGCACGCGTTGTAAGGCGCGCATTTCAAAATACTGTCTTCCGCGGTGAGCAGGGGTGAATAGCCGATGTTTCGGCAGAAAATGGACTGGGAAACAAGAGAAAACGCGTTTGCCGCATTCACGTTAGGGCCGTTAAGCAATTTCTGGCGACAGCGCGAAGAAGCAGAGTTCAGAGGCGTGGATAATGTTCCGGTACGCTTTGTCCGCTTTCGCGCCAAAAAACACGATCGCGTGATTGTGGTCTGTCCGGGTCGTATCGAAAGCTACGTGAAGTACGCGGAGTTGGCGTATGACCTGTTCTACAGCGGTTTCGACGTGTTAATTATCGATCACCGTGGCCAGGGCTTCTCCGGGCGGATGCTCGACGACAGCCATCGTGGGCACGTGGACAATTTCAGTGATTACGTCGATGACCTGACCGCCTTCTGGCAGCAGGAAGTCGCCCCGGGCCCGTGGCGCAAACGCTACATTCTCGGCCACTCGATGGGCGGGGCTATCGCCACGCTGTTTTTACAGCATCATCCGAATCAATGCGATGCGATGGCGCTTTGTGCGCCAATGTTCGGTATCATCATGCGGCTGCCCGACTGGATGGTGCGGCACATTCTCGATTTTGCTGAGGGCCATCAGCGGATCAGAGAACGTTACGCCATGGGCACCGGGCGCTGGCACGCGCTGCCGTTCAGTCTCAATATCCTGACCCACAGCCGGGAACGCTATCGGCGAAATCTGGGCTTTTATGCCGACAATCCTTATATTCGCGTCGGAGGGCCAACCTACCATTGGGTGCGGGAAGGGGTGTTGGCCGGGGAACAGATTCTGGCAGGCGTGGCGAATGATGACACGCCGACGCTGCTGATTCAGGCTGAAGAAGAACGGGTCGTGGATAACCGTATGCACGACCGGTATTGTGAACGCCGCGCTGCGGCGGGCAAGCCTTGTGAAGGCGGCCGTCCGCTGGTTATTCAGGGCGCTTTCCATGAGATCCTTTTCGAAAAGGACGATATGCGCTCAGTCGCGCTCCAGAACATCGTCGCGTTTTTTAACCGACATGATTAATCCGGCACCATGCCGAACTTACCAGAGGTTTAATCCGTTTATGTACCAGGTTGTTGCGTCTGATTTAGATGGTACGCTGCTCAATCCCGACCATCGTCTCTCCCCCTACACCAAAGAAACGCTGACCCTGCTGACCGGGAAAGGGGTGAACTTCGTGTTTGCCACGGGTCGCCACCATATCGACGTGGGACAAATCCGCGATGGTCTGGGCATCAAGGCCTTCATGATCACCTCCAACGGCGCGCGGGTGCACGACACCGACGGCAACCTGGTGTTTGCGCATAACCTCGATACCGATATTGCGTCTGACCTGTTCGGCGTGATGCATAACAACGCGAATATCGTCACCAACGTTTATCGCAACGACGAGTGGTTCATGAACCGCCATCGCCCGGAAGAGATGCGTTTCTTCAAGGAAGCGATTTTCAACTATGCGCTGTATGAGCCGGGCCTGCTTGAGCCGGAAGGCGTCAGCAAAGTGTTCTTCACCTCTCCAGACCACGAAGCACTGCTGCCGTTAGAACAGGCGATCAACGCGCGTTGGGGTGACAGGGTAAACGTGAGCTTCTCGACCCTGACCTGTCTGGAAGTGATGGCGGGCGGCGTGTCGAAAGGCCATGCCCTGGAAGCGGTCGCGAAGATGATGGGTTACGGTCTGGCAGACTGCATCGCCTTTGGCGACGGCATGAACGACGCCGAAATGCTCTCTATGGCGGGCAAAGGCTGCATCATGGAAAACGCGCATCAGCGCCTGAAAGATTTGCATCCTGAACTGGAAGTGATCGGCAGCAACACCGACGATGCCGTCCCGCACTACCTGCGCCGACTTTATCTCAATCAGTCATAACGCAGCCCGCGTCACACCAGTCAATAAAAGCCCTGCTCGGCAGGGCTTTACTGTATAACCACCCCTGCGCGTATTTCACCCCATGTGAGGCCAGCCACGTGGCCTGCGCCTGCGTTTCCACCCCTTCCGCCAGCGGCTCCAGCGACAGTGATTGTGCCAGGGCGATAATCTGCGGCAGCAGGCTCTTACCCGGCAGCGGGTCGATCAGCGTCTTATCAATTTTCAGCATGTCGAAGGTCAGCTCCTGAAGATAATTCAGGTTGGCGTAGCCGGTGCCAAAATCGTCCAGATAAATGGCGTGGCCTGCCTGGCGATAGCGTTCAATCATCGGAGCGATGGCCTGGGGATCGACCCGGCTGCTCTCGGTCATTTCGAGGCTGATTTGCTGCGGGCGAACGCCAACATGGCGGCACAGCTGCGCCACATGCGTCAGTAAATCCTCGGACTGAAAATCGTCAGGTTCGACGTTAATCGACACATACTGTTCGGGGTGCTGGCACAGCCAGGCACCGAGATCGCGAAAAACCTGCTCAACCACCCACATCGTCATGCTGCTCAAGAGCTGGGTTTCGCGGGCGAAGGGAATAAAACTGTCTGGCGGGAGCAGTTTGCCATCCGGCTGCGGCCAGCGGATCAGCGCTTCGGCCCCGGCCACCGCCCCGTTTGCCAGACACACGATTGGCTGATACCACATTTCCAGCTGTCGGGTGTGAATAGCATGCTTCAGCCGCGCCCGGGAGGCATTCAACTGTTGAAGGAAAGCGGGGATAAACGTGTCGTCGGTCACAGGGTCGATCCTGAAAAAACGCCTGATTGGGGATACGAATCAGTATTCCTGCAATCGGATGACTTAACTATCAGTAATGGCCTAAATAGCGGTGGGAAAACGCTGGCGCACAATGCGACTGTTCTTTATTTGTTCAGTTGTCAACCGAAGACTCCGCTACAATGCCCGCAACCTTTCCTGAGAGAGTCTCATCGTGGCGTTATTGATTATCACCACCGTTCTGTGGGCGTTTTCCTTTAGCCTGATTGGCGAATACCTGGCTGGAAGCGTCGACAGCTATTTTTCCGTGCTGATGCGCGTGGGCCTCGCGGCGCTGGTTTTCCTGCCGTTTCTGCGGGCGCGCTCGCAGTCTGCGAAAGTCCTGCTGATGTACATGCTGGTGGGCGCGATGCAGCTCGGGATCATGTATCTGCTGGCGTTCCGGGCGTATCTGTACCTGACGGTCTCTGAGTTCCTGCTGTTCACGGTGCTGACGCCGCTGTACATCACTCTGATTTATGACCTGATGAGTCAGCGTCCGCTGCGCTGGGGGTATCTGCTGAGTGCGATGCTGGCGGTGGTGGGCGCGGCGATCATTCGCTACGACCACGTTAGCCCGCACTTCTGGACCGGGCTGCTGCTGGTGCAGCTGTCGAATATCAGCTTTGCCCTCGGTATGGTGGGGTACAAGCGCTTAATGGAAATCCATCCGATGCCGCAGCATAACGCCTTCGCGTGGTTTTATATGGGCGCGTTTCTGGTGGCGGTGGTGGCGTGGTTCCTGCTTGGCAACCCGAACAAGCTGCCAACAACTTCACTGCAATGGGGCATTCTGGTATGGCTGGGCGTGGTGGCCTCGGGTATGGGGTACTTCATGTGGAACTATGGCGCCACCCAGGTGGACGCCGGAACGCTTGGGATCATGAACAACATGCATGTGCCCGCCGGGCTGTTGGTGAATCTGGCTATCTGGCAACAGCAGCCGCACTGGCCGAGCTTTATTACAGGAGCGTTGGTGATTGTGGCTTCGCTATGGGTCCATCGCTATTGGGTCGCTCCGCGCTCCGCACAAACGGCAGATGATCGCAGGCGTGATTCCGCGCTGAACGAATAAACGCTTCCGTCACCGGCTGACGCTGCTCGCCATCGCGCACCGCGGCGTACAGTCGGCTCCACAGGCCATCCCCCAGGGTTTTGGTGACCACCAGACCCTGGCGTTCAAAACTCTCCACCACCCAATGCGGCAGGGCGGCAATGCCCATCTTCGCCGCCACCATCTGAATCAACAGCAGGGTATTATCCACGCTTTTCAGCGACGGGCTGACGCCTGCCGGTTGCAGGAAATGCCGCCAGATATCCAGCCGTTGGCGCTGTACCGGGTAAATCAGCAGCGATTCGCTGGCGATATCTTCCGGGGTAATGCGCGCTTTCGCTGCCAGCGGATGCTCCGGGGCCATCACCAGACGCACTTCATAATCGAACATTGGCGAATAGTGCAGACCGCTGCGCGGCAGAATGTCGGAGGTCAGGACGATATCCAGCTCGCCCTGCTGTAACGCAGGCTGTGGGTCAAAAGTCACGCCGGATTTAAAGTCCATCTCGACCTGCGGCCAGCCCGCGCGAAAGTTCTCCAGCGCCGGGGTTAGCCACTGAATACAGCTATGGCATTCGATAGCGATGCGCAGTGTGGTTTGCTGCGGCTCATTGCAGGCCTGCAATGCGCGGCTAATCTGCGGCAGCACCTGGCTTGCCAGCTGCAACAGGATCTCGCCCTGCGGGGTAAAGCGCAACGGCTGGCTCTTACGCACAAACAGACGGAAGCCAAGGCGCTGCTCCAGATCGCTGAACTGGTGAGAAAGCGCAGATTGCGTCTGGTGCAGCATGGCCGCCGCGGCGGCGAGCGATCCGCTACTCCGTAACGCCTGCAGCGTTTTCAGGTGTTTTATCTCGATCATGAAAGTCCTTCACTCCGGCATGAATAAATTGCGCTTGAGGATCATACAGTACCTTTACATTATAGATGTGTAAACATCCAGACGGCTAAATCCTTCGTCTTTTAAATTTATGGTGCGTTGGCTGCGTTTCCTCACCCCGGTCACTTACTTATGTAAGCTCCCGGGGATGAGCAAACTTGCCGCCTTCCCTAAATTCAAAATCCATAGGATTGACAATTAATTAGAGGAAGAACACATGACAATTCGCAACCACACCCTCGGATTCCCTCGCGTTGGCCTACGCCGCGAACTGAAAAAAGCACAAGAGAGCTACTGGGCGGGCAACAGCAGCCGTGAAGACCTGCTGGCGACCGGCCGTGAACTGCGCGCTCGCCACTGGCAGCAGCAGCAGGATGCTGGCGTGGATCTCCTGCCGGTGGGCGATTTCGCCTGGTACGACCATGTTCTGACCACCAGCCTGCTGCTGGGCAACGTGCCGGCTCGTCATCAGAACAAAGACGGCTCAGTCGATATCGACACGCTGTTCCGCATTGGTCGTGGCCGTGCGCCAACCGGCGAACCGGCGGCAGCGGCAGAAATGACCAAATGGTTTAACACCAACTATCATTATATGGTGCCGGAATTCACCCAAGGTCAGGAATTCAAACTGACCTGGACCCAGCTGTTGGATGAAGTTGACGAAGCGCTGGCCCTGGGCCACAACGTGAAACCGGTCCTGCTCGGGCCGGTGACTTACCTGTGGCTGGGTAAAGTGAAAGGCGAGCAGTTTGACCGCCTCAGCCTGCTGAACGACATTCTGCCGGTGTACCAGCAGGTGCTGGCGGAGCTGGCAAAACGTGGCGTTGAGTGGGTACAAATCGATGAACCGATCCTGGTTCTGGAGCTGCCGCGTCCGTGGCTCGACGCGTTCCAGCCTGCCTATGAGGCGCTGCAAGGCCAGGTTAAGCTGCTGCTGACCACCTATTTCGAAGGCGTTACCCCGAACCTCGACACCATCACCGCGCTGCCGGTGCAGGGTCTGCATGTCGATCTGGTTCACGGTAACGATGAGGTGGCGGAACTGCACCAGCGTCTGCCTGCCGACTGGCTGCTGTCTGCGGGTCTGATCAACGGGCGTAACGTCTGGCGTGCCGATCTGACCGAGAAATATGCACAGATCAAAGAGATCGTCGGGAAACGTGCGCTGTGGGTGGCCTCTTCCTGTTCCCTGCTGCACAGCCCGATCGACCTGAGCGTGGAGACGCGTCTCGATGCGGAAGTGAAAAGCTGGTTCGCCTTTGCCCTGCAAAAATGTCAGGAGCTGGCGCTGCTGCGTGATGCTCTGAACAGCGGCGACACCGCGGGCATCACCGAATGGAGTGCGCCAATTCAGGCCCGTCGTCACTCTTCCCGCGTCCATAATGCGGCCGTCGAAAAACGTCTGGCGGCGATTACCGCCCAGGACAGCCAGCGTAACCGCCCGTATGCCGAACGTGCTGAAGCCCAGCGCGCACGCTTCAACCTGCCTGCCTGGCCGACCACCACTATCGGTTCCTTCCCGCAGACCACCGAGATCCGCGGCCTGCGCCTCGACTTCAAAAAAGGTGCGCTGGATGCCAATAACTATCGCACCGGTATCGCGGAACACATCAAACAGGCGATCGTTGAGCAGGAACGCCTGGGCCTGGACGTGCTGGTCCACGGTGAAGCCGAGCGTAACGACATGGTGGAATATTTCGGTGAGCATCTGGACGGGTTCGTCTTCACCCAGAACGGCTGGGTGCAGAGCTACGGTTCCCGCTGTGTGAAGCCGCCGGTGGTGATTGGCGATATTAGCCGCCCGAAAGCGATCACCGTGGAGTGGGCGAAGTATGCCCAGTCGCTGACCGACAAACCGGTGAAAGGGATGCTGACTGGCCCGGTGACTATTCTTTGCTGGTCCTTCCCGCGTGAAGACGTGACCCGTGAAACCATCGCCAAGCAGATTGCACTGGCCCTACGTGACGAAGTGGCGGATCTGGAAGCGGCAGGCATTGGCATCATCCAGATTGACGAACCCGCGCTGCGCGAAGGTCTGCCGTTGCGTAGACGCGACTGGGAAGCCTATCTGGCGTGGGGCGTGGAAGCCTTCCGCATCAACGCCGCGGTGGCGAAAGACGAAACGCAGATCCACACCCACATGTGTTACTGCGAGTTCAACGACATTATGGATTCTATTGCCGCGCTGGATGCAGACGTGATCACCATCGAGACCTCACGTTCCGACATGGAGCTGCTGGAGTCGTTTGAGGAGTTCGAGTACCCGAACGAAATCGGCCCGGGCGTGTATGACATTCACTCCCCCAACGTGCCAAGCGTGGAATGGATTGAAGCCCTGCTGCAAAAAGCCGCCCAGCGTATTCCGGCTGAGCGTCTGTGGGTCAACCCGGACTGCGGCCTGAAAACTCGCGGCTGGCCGGAAACCCGTGCTGCACTGGCGAATATGGTGAAAGCGGCGCAGAACCTGCGTCAGGCGTAAGGTAACAATGCCACATTGCCCGGCGGCGCGATGCTTGCCGGGCCTACGTGATTCAGCGTGTAGGCCTGGCAAGCTTGCGCCGCCGGGCGGTTCATCGCAATAAAATCCATGTATTTAGAAGGGTTTATTTTGAAAGCTGAAACGTGCTCGCAAAACGGAAAGCAACTCGGCTGCAACGCGATAAACCGCTATCTTTATAACCCCGGTATTCGTAAGGTGATGGCGTTGCGGTCAATCCCGCAACCGGGCGTAGGAACCTGTATAAAACATAAGTGGGCACAGATTTTTCTGTGTTATGTCAGCGTACATCTCAGTAAACTCTCTGGTGACGTTGGCGGGGCAACCGAAAGGTTGGCCGGTTTCACTTGTGTCCGGTATTCCTACCCCCGTCAGCGTCACCACCTGTGAGCGTAGGAACTCCAGCGGTGACTCCTTAAAAAACACAAGGAATTGCCAAATGACTACAGCATCAAGCCAAACCCTCTCTGAAGATGATCTGCAAGAAATCCAGGAAGCACTTGATATTCCCCTGTCGGGATCTGCTGACCTTTTTACCGCTGCGGACTTTTGCGGCACCCTGGTCAGTGTAATGGTGGAGTGTGGGGACAAATACTACCGACTGGCGCTATGCGGGCGCTTATCACACGCGCTGACAGTACTGCGTCAGCGCTGCGTGGACGTAATGCCCGACTGGATGGTCAGCCAACTGACGGTGGAAACGGTCCCTTTATCCACCTTGCCGGAGAGCTGGCAGGAGACCGATCTGCTGCTGGATTATGCCCAGGCATTAACCCTGACATTAAGTGGCGGCACGCTTCTGGCGAAAAACGGTCAGGATCTGGCGGGTTTACTGCACGATGTGGTGTATTTTCTGGTGGATGAACTCAAATCCCCCCGGTTTGAAAAAGCCTAAATAGTGAGTTTTTGCCCGGCAGTTGCCGGGCAATCAAGGCTTTGTTTATCCTTTCTTCCCGCCGTACTGCGCAAACCACGCCAGCATTCTCTGCCAGCCGTCTTTGGCCGACTCTTCGTGATAGCTCGGACGATAGTCGGCGTTAAACGCATGTCCGGCTTCCGGGTAAACAATAATGTCTGCTTTGGCGTTTGCCGCCCGCAGCGCCTGACGCATGGTCTCCACGCTCTCCAGCGTAATGCCGGTATCCTGGCCGCCGTACAGGCCGAGCACTGGCGCGGTCAAGTCGATTGCGATATCGACCGGATGCTTCGGTGAATTCAGCGATTTGTCACCCACCAGTTTGCCGTACCACGCCACCGCCGCTTTCAGCTGTGGATTATGCGCCGCGTACAGCCACGCTATGCGACCGCCCCAGCAAAAACCGGTGATCAGCAGGCGATTGGCATCGCCACCGTTGCGCGAGGCCCAGCTGGCAACGTGGTCGAGATCTGCCAGCACCTGAGCATCAGGCACTTTCGACACCAGGCCGCTGAACAGCGTCGGGATGTCAGCATAATCATTCGGATCGCCCTGACGGAAATAGAGCTCCGGCGCGATCGCCAGATAGCCTTCCCCCGCCAAACGACGGCAGACGTCGCGGATGTGCTCGTGCACGCCGAAAATTTCCTGCACCACAATCACCACCGGCAACGGGCCGTCGGTATTTTTTGGCCGGGCATGAAACGCAGGCATGTTTTCGCCCTGCGACGGGATCGACGTCTCCCCCGAAACGATCGCGTCTTCCGGGGTCAGAATGAGGGTTGAGGCGTGAGGTGCTGCAGCCGGTGCAAAGCCGGGTTGTTTATCTGTCATGGTCTTCTCCGTACCCATCTATTTAGCGCAGTGATAAATATAGTCCGCAGGTTAACAATTCACAGTGCCAGAAAACGGCTATCTTATGTGCAGTGGTTATCATTACCGCTTGTTAATGTGATGTGAATCACTTTTTATAAGAAAACTAATGCAAACATTTTCACTCATAGTGATGATTGTCACGAAAATGTGTCCAAAGCTTCGGTAGAGTACGTTTTTGCTTCTGCTGACAACTCGACCCAGAGAGGAGTTTTTATATGTCTAAGTCTGATGTTTTTCATCTCGGCCTCACCAAGAACGATTTACAAGGGGCAACGCTCGCTATCGTCCCGGGCGATCCGGAGCGTGTGGAAAAGATCGCCGCGCTGATGGACAAGCCGGTTAAGCTGGCATCGCATCGTGAATTCACCTCCTGGCGTGCAGAGCTGGACGGTAAAGCGGTTATCGTGTGTTCCACCGGTATCGGCGGTCCCTCCACCTCGATTGCAGTAGAAGAACTGGCCCAGCTGGGCATCCGTACTTTCCTGCGCGTGGGCACCACGGGCGCTATCCAGCCAAACATTAACGTCGGCGACGTGCTGGTCACCACCGCGTCCGTGCGTCTGGACGGTGCCAGCCTGCATTTCGCCCCGATGGAATACCCGGCAGTCGCTGATTTCGCCTGTACCACTGCGCTGGTTGAAGCGGCAAAATCCGTTGGCGCCACCACCCACATCGGTGTGACCGCGTCTTCCGACACCTTCTACCCAGGCCAGGAACGTTACGACACCTTCTCCGGTCGCGTGGTAAACCGCTACAAAGGCTCCATGGAAGAGTGGCAGTCGATGGGCGTGATGAACTATGAAATGGAATCCGCCACCCTGCTGACTATGTGTTCCAGCCAGGGCCTGCGCGCGGGCATGGTTGCGGGCGTTATCGTCAACCGCACCCAGCAAGAAATCCCGAACGCGGAAACCATGAAGAAAACCGAAAGCCATGCGGTGAAAATCGTGGTCGAAGCGGCACGCCGCCTGCTGTAATTCCTCTGCTTTATGAAAAGGCCGACGTGTTCGGCCTTTTCTTTTTTGCGTACATCCTCGCAGGAAAACCCTTTTAAACTGGACATTTATACAGCACAATCCACAATTCTACGTTGTGTCGGTATTGTGCCGATAAGTTGTTGAGCAGGGGGAGCCGTGGATATTTCAATCATCATCAGCGCAGTGGCTGCACTGATTGTCGGGGCCGCGTTTGGCTGGCTGGCGAGCAAATCACATGCCGACCGGCTGCGGGCTGATTTCATCGAAGAGCGGCACGATATCGATATTGAACTGGCTGCGGCGAAGCAACAGCTGGCGCAGAATGCCCACTGGCGCGATGAATGTGAACTGCTGAATAACGAATTGCGCAACCTGCGGGAGATTAACACCTCGCTGGAAGCCGATCTGCGTGAAGTGACTACCCGCCTCGAATCGACCCAATTGCACGCCGAAGATAAAATTCGCCAGATGGTGAACAGCGAACAACGCCTGAGCGAGCAGTTTGAAAACCTCGCCAATCGTATTTTTGAGCACAGTAATCGCCGGGTCGACGAACAGAATCGTCAGAGCCTGCACGGCCTGCTCACGCCGCTGCGCGAACAGCTCGATGGCTTCCGTCGCCAGGTGCAGGACAGCTTCGGCAAAGAGGCACAGGAACGCCACACCCTGGCCCATGAAATTCGTAATCTGCAGCAGCTTAATGCGCAGATGGCCCAGGAAGCGGTCAACCTGACCAAAGCGCTGAAGGGCGATAACAAAACCCAGGGCAACTGGGGGGAAGTGGTCCTGACGCGCGTTCTGGAGGCATCCGGCCTGCGGGAAGGCCACGAATATCAGACTCAGGTCAGTATCGAAACCGATGCCCGTGCCCGAATGCAGCCCGATGTGATCGTGCGTTTGCCGCAGGGAAAAGACGTGGTGATCGACGCCAAAATGACGCTTATCGCCTACGAGCGTTTCTTTAATGCAGAAGAAGATTACGTGCGTGAAGCCGCGCTGCAAGAGCATATCGCCTCGGTGCGCAACCACATTCGTCTCCTGGGCCGTAAAGATTATCAGCAGTTGCCGGGCCTGCGCTCGCTGGACTATGTGCTGATGTTTATCCCGGTGGAGCCTGCGTTCCTGTTGGCTATCGATCGACAGCCAGACCTGATTACCGAAGCGCTCCGAAACAACATCATGCTGGTCAGCCCAACCACGCTGCTGGTGGCGCTGCGCACCATTGCGAACCTCTGGCGCTATGAGCATCAGAGCCGTAATGCCCAGCAGATTGCCGATCGCGCCAGCCGCCTGTACGACAAAATGCGGCTGTTTGTCGATGATATGTCGGCGATTGGGCAGGGGCTGGATAAGGCCCAGGATAACTACCGCCAGGCCATGAAAAAACTCGCCTCCGGGCGCGGAAACCTGCTGGCGCAGGCAGAATCCTTCCGGGGCTTAGGCGTTGAAGTGAAACGTGAAATTAACCCTGATTTGGCCGAACAGGCGACGGCGCAGGAAGAGGCATTTGACCCCGACAACCGCGCATTACATGACGATGCGGCACGTTTGTCGGCCTCTGATGAACCGTCTGAAACTGAGGCGCATCGCGTTTCCCGGCACGGTTGAAGCGTAGGGGAAATGCGCCCAATCTGTTACACTCCTGGTACATTTTCTTGATAGGCAGACATTGAGATGGTTGAGGATTCACAAGAAACGACGCACTTTGGCTTCCAGACAGTAGCCAAATCGCAGAAAGAGGACATGGTGGCGCATGTATTCCATTCTGTTGCCGCTAAGTATGATGTTATGAACGACCTGATGTCGTTCGGGATCCATCGCTTGTGGAAACGCTTCACCATTGATTGCAGCGGCGTCCGCCGTGGGCAAAAAGTGCTGGATTTAGCAGGCGGTACTGGCGACCTGACGGCGAAATTCTCCCGTCTGGTGGGCGAAACCGGTAGTGTCGTGCTGGCTGATATCAACGAATCGATGCTCAAAATGGGCCGCGAAAAGCTGCGCAATATCGGCGTGATTGGCAATGTGGAATACGTGCAGGCCAACGCGGAAGCGCTGCCGTTCCCGGACAACACGTTTGACTGCATCACCATTTCCTTTGGCCTGCGTAACGTTACCGACAAAGAAAAAGCGCTGCGTTCTATGTATCGCGTGCTGAAACCGGGTGGACGTTTGCTGGTGCTGGAGTTCTCCAAACCCATCCTCGACCCATTAAGCAAAGCCTATGACGCCTACTCATTCCATGTGCTGCCGCGTGTGGGGGAGTTAGTGGCGAAAGACGGCGAAAGCTATCGCTATCTGGCGGAATCCATCCGTATGCATCCCGATCAGGACACCCTGAAAGCGATGATGCAGGATGCCGGTTTCGACAACGTGGATTACTACAACCTGACGGCCGGTATCGTCGCGTTGCACCGCGGGTATAAGTTCTGACAGGAGTTCGCCATGCCTTTTCAACCTATGGTCACTGCGGGCATTGAAGGTGCGCTTAACACCTTTTTGTGGCGCGAACGTGCGCTCAAACCTGCCCGTCAGCGTCTGCTGGGCAAGGTGCTGCGCGTTGAGCTAAAAGAGTTCACGGCCCCGCTGGTGCTGGTTTTCAGCGAGCAGCAGATTGATGTCCTGAGCGCGTGGGAAGGCGAGGCGGATTGCACCGTCAGTACCCGCATCGGCGTGTTGCCGCAGCTGCGTAACCGCCAGCAGTTGACGTCCCTGATCCGTTCGGGTGACCTCGAAGTGCAGGGTGATCTTCAGGTGGTGCAAAATTTTGTCGCGCTGGCCGATCTGGCCGAGTTCGATCCTGCTGAACTGCTGGCCCCGTATACCGGCGATATCGTTGCCGAAGGCGTCAGTAAAGTGCTGCGCGGCGGGGCGAGCTTCCTGCAGCGCGGTGTGCAACGCCAGCAGCGCTATGTGGCGGAAGTCATTACCGAAGAGTGGCGCATGGCGCCGGGTTCGCTGGAAGTGGCCTGGTTTGCCGAAGAGAGCGCTGCCGTCGCGCGCGCCGTTGAAGCCTTAACCAAACGGCTGGAAAATCTGGAGGGGAAATGACGCCAGGAGAAATTCGGCGCCTGTATTTTATCATCCGCACCTTTTTGAGTTACGGGCTTGATGAGCTCATTCCCAAAATGCGTATCACGCTGCCGCTTCGACTCTGGCGGCGGATGCTGTTCTGGATGCCCAACCGCCATAAAGATTTACCGTTAGGCGATCGCCTGCGCCTTGCCTTGCAGGAGCTCGGCCCGGTCTGGATCAAGTTTGGCCAGATGCTGTCCACCCGCCGTGACCTTTTCCCCCCTCAAATCGCCGATCAGCTGGCTATGCTGCAGGACCGCGTCGCCCCGTTTGATGGGAAGCTTGCGAAGCAGCAAATTGAAAAATCGATGGGGGATATTCCTGTTGAGAGCTGGTTCGACGATTTTGACATTCAGCCGCTGGCCTCGGCGTCTATTGCTCAGGTGCACACCGCCCGTCTGAAAGAGAACGGCAAAGAGGTGGTCATCAAGGTGATTCGCCCGGATATCCTGCCGATCATTAAAGCGGACATGAAGCTGATTTACCGTCTTGCGCGCTGGGTGCCCCGTTTGCTGCCCGACGGTCGCCGTCTGCGTCCGCAGGAAGTGGTAAAAGAGTATGAAAAAACGCTGCTTGATGAGCTGAATTTGCTGCGTGAAGCGGCCAACGCCATTCAGCTGCGCCGCAATTTTGAAGACAGCCCGATGCTCTATGTGCCGGAAGTCTATTCCGACTATTGTCGCGAAGACATGCTGGTGATGGAGCGCATTTACGGCATTCCGGTGTCGGATGTTGAAACGCTGGAAAAACAGAATACCAACATGAAACTGCTGGCCGAACGCGGCGTGCAGGTGTTCTTCACGCAGGTGTTCCGCGACAGCTTCTTCCATGCCGACATGCACCCGGGCAATATCTTCGTTAGCTACGAGCACCCGGAGGATCCGCAGTATATCGGCATCGACTGCGGCATTGTGGGCTCGCTGAATAAGGAAGATAAGCGCTATCTGGCGGAAAACTTTATCGCTTTCTTTAACCGCGATTACCGCAAAGTGGCTGAACTGCATGTGGATTCCGGCTGGGTGCCGCCCGATACCAACGTGGAAGAGTTTGAATTTGCTATCCGCACGGTCTGCGAGCCCATCTTCGAGAAGCCGCTGGCAGAGATCTCATTTGGTCACGTGCTGTTGAATCTGTTTAACACCGCGCGCCGCTTTAATATGGAAGTGCAGCCGCAACTGGTTTTACTTCAGAAAACATTACTTTACGTTGAGGGGGTAGGCCGCCAGCTCTATCCTCAGTTAGACTTATGGAAGACAGCGAAACCTTTCCTTGAATCATGGCTCAAAGATCAGGTAGGTATTCCGGCGCTGATTCGGGCGTTTAAAGAAAAAGCGCCGTTCTGGATCGAAAAAATGCCGGAAATGCCGGAACTGATTTACGACAGTTTGCGCCAGGGCAAAAGTATTCAGCGGAGCATTGATAAAATCGCCCGCGAGATGGGAACCAACCATGTCCGACAAGGGCAATCCCGCTATCTGTTTGGCGTGGGTGCCGTGTTGATGTTGAGTGGAACCTTGCTATTGATAACCCGTCCTGATTTGGGGCTGCATCCCGTAGGTTTGATGGGGGCAGGGGTTGTTGCCTGGTTGATTGGCTGGTTTAAAGGCCGCTGATTTTTGCATCATTCAGACGAAGGCGTGTAAGCTACACGCCAGTGGATCCATTATCATCTGACACAGAGGAACATGTATGGGTGGTATCAGTATTTGGCAGTTGTTGATTGTCGTCGTTATCGTGGTTCTGCTTTTCGGGACGAAAAAGCTGAGCTCATTGGGATCTGACCTGGGTGCGTCTATCAAGGGCTTTAAAAAAGCCATGGGTGATGAAGACGACAAACAGGAAAAGAAAGAGCCTTCCGCTGAAGACGCTGATTTCCCTGCGAAATCACTGTCTGAAAAGCCGGGTGATTCCAGCAAAGACGATGCAAAACGCCACGATAAAGAGCAGGTGTAATTCGTGTTCGACATTGGTTTCAGTGAACTGATCCTGGTTTTCGTTATTGGCCTGATTGTCCTCGGGCCAAAACGGCTGCCGGTGGCAGTGAAAACGGTGGCTGGCTGGATACGGGCGATCCGTTCGCTGGCAACCACCGTACAAAACGAACTGGCTCAGGAGCTGAAGCTCCAGGAGTTTCAGGACAGCCTGAAGAAGGTGGAAAAGGCGAGTCTCGGCAACCTGTCGCCGGAGCTGAAGGAGTCAATGGACGAGCTGCGTGAAGCGGCGGAATCCATGAAACGCTCTTATACCCAGGCCGATCCTGAACGCGCCAGCGATGAAGCCAACACCATCCATAACCCGGTGGTGAAGGGCAGCGAAGCGCAGCGCGAGGGCGTGACGCCGGTGACGCCTGAGCATCACGCCAGTGCGGAAGCTCAGGCACCCGACGTAACGGACGTGACGGAAGAACCCATCGAGCACGCCCCGGAAACCGACGTTTCTACAGCGAAAGTTACCGCGCCAACTGCCGCACCGGCTTCCTCCCCTTCCCCTGCAAACAGCGATAAACCGTAATCATGGGCGTAGAAGAGACTCAACCGCTGATCTCGCATTTGATTGAGCTGCGTAAGCGCCTAATCAATTGCATTATCGCGGTATTCGCAATTTTTCTGGCGTTGGTGTATTTCGCCAACGACATTTATCAACTGGTGGCCTCGCCGCTGATCAAGCAGATGCCCGCTGGCGCAACGATGATTGCGACCGATGTGGCATCGCCGTTTTTCACGCCGATCAAGCTGACCTTTATGGTCTCGGTGATCCTCTCGGCACCGGTTATCCTTCATCAAGTCTGGGCGTTCATTGCCCCGGCGCTATACAAACATGAGCGTCGTCTGGTGGTGCCGCTGCTGGTATCCAGTACGCTGCTGTTCTACATCGGCATGGCGTTTGCCTACTTTGTGGTGTTCCCGTTAGCGTTTGGCTTCCTGACCCATACCGCGCCGATTGGCGTGCAGGTATCGACGGACATCCGCAGTTATCTCGATTTCGTGATGGCGCTGTTTATGGCCTTCGGCGTGTCGTTTGAAGTGCCGGTTGCCATCGTGCTGTTGTGCTGGGTAGGCGTGACAACTCCGGATGACCTGCGTAAGAAGCGCCCATACGTTTTGGTGGGAGCGTTCGTGGTCGGGATGCTGTTAACCCCGCCGGACGTGTTCTCACAAACGCTGCTCGCCATTCCAATGTATTGCCTGTTTGAAGTCGGGGTGTTCTTCGCCCGGTTCTATACCGGCAAACGGCTGTCGCGAGATGAAGACGCCGCAGCGGAAGAAGAAGCCGCCGGGAAAGAAGAATAATTAGTCGTTGAAAAGAATAAACAGCCGCCCGAAAGGGCGGTTGTCGTATGGGAGGCACCATGTTTGATATTGGCGTTAATCTGACCAGTTCTCAGTTTTCCCGCGACCGTGATGAGGTTGTGGAACGCGCGTTTGCTACTGGGCTGAAAGGAATGCTGATAACCGGCACCAATCCGGAAGAGAGCGACGCGGCACAGCAGCTGACGCAGCGCTATAAAAACTGTTGGTCCACGGCGGGGGTCCATCCTCACGACAGCAGCCGGTGGACACCGGAAGTGGCTGACACTCTCCGTCGCCTGGCGCAGATGCCTGGCGTGGTCGCGGTAGGTGAATGTGGGCTCGACTTTAATCGCAATTTCTCCACCCCGCAGGAACAGGAAACCGCCTTCAGCGCGCAACTGGCATTGGCCGCTGAGTTGAAGATGCCCGTTTTCCTGCACTGTCGCGAGGCGCATGAACGCTTTATCGCATTGTTAACGCCGTGGCTCGATAAGCTGCCGGGTGCCGTGCTGCACTGTTTTACCGGCACGTGGGAAGAACTTCAGGAGTGCCTGGCGCACGGGCTGTATATCGGCATTACCGGATGGGTGTGCGATGAGCGTCGCGGGTTAGAGCTGCGCGACTTGCTGCCGTTTATTCCGGCGGAGCGCCTGCTGATCGAGACCGATGCGCCGTGGCTGCTGCCGCGCGATTTGTCACCCAAACCGTCTTCGCGGCGCAATGAACCGGCCCATTTACCTCACATTTTGCAGCGTATTGCGCACTGGCGTGGCGAAGACGTACAGGCGCTGTCAGACATGACCGACAGGAATGTGAAAAAGGTGTTTGGGATAGATTTTTGACGTCAGACTTTGCGGAAATCGGTGTTTTTCACACTCTGTAAAACCTGCTTGTTCAACAGATTCAGCAGCAGCATGGAACGTGCTTCGCCGTCGGGTTCGGTAAATATGGCCTGTAACCCTTCGAACGCCCCTTCGGTGATCACCACGTCATCGCCGGCGTAGGGCGTGTCGGGATCGGTTATGCCTTCCGGGGTGTGGATAGAGAGCTGGTGAATCACGTTGGACGGCACCATCGCGGGCTGCATGCCAAAGCGGACGAAATGGCTGACGCCGCGGGTGGCGTTAATGGTCGTGGTGTGAATAACCTCCGGGTCAAACTCCACGAACAGATAGTTGGGGAACAGCGGTTCATCCACGGTCGTGCGCTTGCCGCGGATGATTTTTTCCAGCGCAATAGTGGGCATCAGGCAATTCACCGCCTGGCGTTCAAGATGTTCCTGGGCGCGCTGAAGTTGCCCACGTTTGCAGTACAGTAAATACCAGGCTTGCATAATGACTCTTTCTCTTAATTCTGATGAAAGCATAACAAAAGCCAGGCGTGATAGCGAAAGGCTTTGTGCCCGGGCAGGGCATCTCTACCTTCACCCTAATTTAACAAAATTACAGCATCCCGCGTCTGAAGGCCGTATAATGAGGCCCTTACGAAGAGGCCATGACTGACCCCATGAAATACCATGATTTGCGCGACTTTCTGACACAACTGGAACAACAGGGCGAGCTGAAACGCATCTCTCTGCCAGTCGACCCCCATCTGGAAATCACCGAGATTGCCGATCGCACCTTGCGTGCGGGTGGCCCGGCGCTGCTGTTTGAAAATCCTAAAGGATTCGACATGCCGGTGTTGTGCAACCTGTTCGGCACGCCGAAGCGCGTGGCTATGGGGATGGGACAGGAAGACGTGAGCGCACTGCGTGACGTGGGGAAACTGCTGGCGTTCCTGAAAGAGCCGGAACCGCCAAAAGGGTTCCGCGATTTGTTTGATAAGCTGCCACAGTTCAAACAAGTGCTGAACATGCCGACCAAACGCCTGCGTGGCGCGCCGTGTCAGCAAAAAGTCACCCAGGGTGATGACGTTGATTTGAACCGCATTCCGATCATGACCTGCTGGCCGGAAGATGCCGCCCCGCTGATCACCTGGGGTTTGACAGTGACGCGGGGGCCGCATAAAGAACGGCAGAATCTTGGTATTTATCGTCAGCAGCTTATAGGCAAAAACAAATTGATTATGCGTTGGCTGTCGCATCGCGGCGGCGCGCTTGATTTCCAGGAGTGGTGTGCGGCGCATCCGGGCGAACGTTTCCCGGTCTCCGTGGCGCTGGGCGCTGACCCGGCCACCATTCTTGCGGCGGTGACGCCGGTGCCTGATACCCTGTCAGAATATGCGTTTGCCGGGCTGTTGCGCGGCACCAAAACCGAAGTGGTTAAATGCTTGTCGAACGACCTCGAAGTGCCAGCCAGCGCGGAAATCGTGCTTGAAGGGTATATCGAAGCCGGCGAGATGGCACCGGAAGGGCCGTACGGCGATCACACCGGTTACTACAATGAAGTGGACAGCTTCCCGGTCTTTACCGTCACCCATGTGACCCAGCGTGAAGATGCGATTTATCATTCCACTTATACTGGCCGTCCACCGGATGAACCGGCGGTGCTGGGCGTGGCGCTGAACGAAGTGTTTGTGCCTATTCTGCAGAAGCAGTTCCCGGAAATTGTTGATTTTTATCTGCCGCCGGAAGGGTGTTCTTATCGCCTCGCCGTGGTGACGATGAAAAAGCAGTACGCCGGCCATGCCAAGCGGGTAATGATGGGCGTGTGGTCTTTCCTGCGCCAGTTTATGTACACCAAATTTGTGATTGTCTGCGATGACGACGTGAACGCCCGTGACTGGAACGACGTTATCTGGGCGATTACCACGCGTATGGATCCCGCCCGTGATACGGTGCTGGTCGAAAATACGCCGATAGATTATCTGGACTTCGCCTCGCCGGTTTCCGGTTTAGGCTCGAAAATGGGGCTGGATGCCACGAATAAATGGCCTGGCGAAACCCAACGTGAGTGGGGACGTCCAATCAAGAAAGATCCCGAAGTGACGGCGCGAGTTGACGCCATTTGGGATGAGCTGGCTATCTTTAATGACGAGAATAGACCCGACAGAGGGAGCGCATGACAACCTTAAGCTGTAAAGTCACTTCGGTAGATGCCATTACCGACACGGTATACCGCGTTCGTTTAGAACCGGAAGCGGCCTTTTCCTTCCGCGCGGGCCAGTATCTGATGGTGGTAATGGACGAACGTGATAAGCGTCCGTTCTCTATGGCGTCCACGCCTGCCGAGCAGAACATTATTGAGCTGCATATCGGCGCGTCAGAGCTGAATCTGTACGCGATGGCGGTGATGGACCGAATTCTCAAAGAGCGTGAGGTTGTGGTTGATATCCCCCACGGCGAGGCATGGCTGCGCGACGATAACGAGCGCCCGCTGGTGCTGATTGCGGGTGGCACAGGCTTCTCGTACGTACGTTCTATTCTGCTCACCGCGCTGGCGCAAAACCCAAATCGTGATATCGCGATTTACTGGGGCGGGCGTGAAGAGAAGCATCTGTACGATTTATCAGAGCTGGAAGCGCTGTCGGTGAACCATCCGAATCTGCGCGTTGAACCTGTGGTTGAGCAGCCGGAAGAGGGCTGGCGTGGCCGGTCTGGCACCGTGTTAACGGCAGTATTGCAGGATTACGGCACGCTGGCGGAGCACGATATCTATATTGCTGGACGTTTTGAGATGGCGAAAATTGCCCGGGACCTGTTCTGCAATGAGCGGAATGCCCGTGAAGACCGCCTGTTCGGCGATGCGTTTTCGTTCATTTAAATAAAAAACCCGCCCCTGACAGGCGGGAAAAACGGCAACTAAATTCTCCCCCGTCATAATTCACGTTGCCTCTTTGTTGGCTGCCTTCGTTCACCCCGGTCACATAGTTATCTATGCTCCCGGGGATTCGCTCAGTTGCCGCCGCGATGCAGCGCGAATTATTTAGGGGTTTAATTCTTCGATTAGACCCGTTCAATCACCGTCGCAATACCCTGACCCAGACCGATACACATTGTCGCCAGACCGAACTGGGCGTCTTTGCGTTCCATCAGGTTAATAAGCGTGGTGGTGATACGTGCCCCGGAACAGCCCAGCGGGTGACCGAGGGCGATCGCCCCGCCGTTGAGGTTGATCTTCTCGTCTATCTGCTCCATCAAACCCAGATCTTTAATGCACGGCAGGATCTGCGCGGCAAAGGCTTCATTCATCTCAAACAGGTCGATATCGCTGGCGGACAGCCCGGCTTTTTTCAGCGCCAGTTTTGACGCCGGAACCGGCCCATATCCCATGATTGACGGATCGCAGCCCACCACCGCCATTGAACGCACGCGAGCACGGATCTTCAGACCCAGTTCACGTGCCCGGCTTTCGCTCATCACCAGCAGGGCGGCGGCACCGTCGGACAGTGCCGATGACGTTCCCGCCGTAACGGTGCCGGTCACCGGGTCAAACGCCGGACGCAGCGTAGACAGCGCTTCGACGGTAGTTTCCGGACGGATCACTTCGTCGTAGGTGAACTGCTTCAGCACGCCGTCAGCGTCGTGACCGCCGGTCGGGATGATTTCACTTTTAAACGCGCCGGACTGCGTTGCAGCCCAGGCGCGAGCGTGAGAGCGGGCAGCAAACGCATCCTGCATTTCACGACTGATACCGTGCAGGCGCGACAGCATTTCTGCGGTCAGGCCCATCATTCCGGCCGCTTTCGCCACGTTACGGCTCATGCCCGGATGGAAATCCACGCCGTGGCTCATCGGCACGTGGCCCATGTGCTCCACGCCGCCAACCAAACACGCCTGTGCGTCGCCGGTCATGATCATGCGAGCCGCGTCGTGCAGCGCCTGCATGGAAGAACCACACAGACGGTTGACGGTGACCGCCGGAACGGAGTGCGGAATTTCAGCCAGCAGTGACGCGTTTCGCGCAATGTTGAAGCCTTGCTCCAGCGTCTGCTGCACGCAGCCCCAGTAAATATCGTCCAGCGCCGCAGGATCCAACGCCGGGTTACGTGCCAGCAGGCTACGCATCAGATGGGCGGAGAGGTCTTCCGCCCGTACGTTACGGAATGCGCCGCCTTTTGAACGGCCCATCGGGGTACGAATTGCATCGACAATGACAACCTGTTCCATTGTGACTCCTTAAGCCGTTTTCAGCTCACCCACCGGACGGGCAGGTTCAACCGGTGGATAATATGCTTCATTGTGGCGCGCTTTGTTGCGCAGGCCTTCCGGCACGTCGTACAGCGGGCCGAGATGCTGATACTGCTGCGCCATGTCGAGGTACTTCGCGCTGCCGAGCGTATCCAGCCAGCGGAACGCGCCGCCGTGGAACGGAGGGAAACCGAGACCGTACACCAGCGCCATGTCTGCTTCCGCTGGGCTTGCGATAATGCCTTCTTCCAGGCAACGCACCACTTCGTTGACCATCGGGATCATCATGCGGGCGATAATGTCTTCGTCGCTGAATTCACGTTTGGCCTGACTGACGTCCGCCAGCAGCGCTTCAACCGCAGGATCTTCCTCTTTCTTCGGCTTGCCCTTGCTGTCTTCTTTATAACACCAGAAACCGAGGCCATTTTTCTGGCCGTAGCGGCTGGCTTCGAACAGGGTATCAATCGCATCGCGGTAATCTTTCTGCATCCGCTGTGGGAAGCCAGCAGCCATCACGGCCTGCGCGTGATGCGCGGTATCGATGCCAACCACGTCCAGCAGATAGGCCGGGCCCATTGGCCAGCCGAATACTTTTTCCATCACTTTGTCGACTTTGTGGAAGTCGGCCCCGTCGCGCAGCAGCTGGCTGAACCCGGCAAAGTAAGGGAACAGCACGCGGTTGACGAAGAAGCCTGGGCAGTCATTCACCACGATCGGCGTTTTGCCCATTTTGCTGGCCCACGCGACCACTTTGGCGATGGTGTCTTCTGAAGTTTTCTCCCCGCGGATAACCTCAACCAGCGGCATACGGTGCACCGGGTTAAAGAAGTGCATCCCGCAGAAGTTTTCCGGACGCTTGAGGACGCTGGCCAGTTCGCCAATCGGAATGGTCGAGGTGTTTGACGCCAGTACCGTGTCCGGGCGCACTCTGTCTTCGGTCTCAGCGAGAACGGCTTTCTTCACTTTCGGGTTTTCTACAACCGCTTCGACGACGACATCGACGCGTTCAAATCCGGCGTAATCGAGAGTGGGATGAATCGTTGAGATGATGCTGGCCAGCTTCAGACCGTTGATTTTTCCGCGTTCCAGCTGTTTATTCAGCAGCTTGGCAGCTTCGTTCATCCCGAGGGTCAACGATTTGTCGTTGATATCCTTCATGATAACCGGCACGCCTTTCCAGGCTGACTGGTAAGCAATGCCGCCCCCCATGATCCCGGCCCCGAGTACGGCGGCCTGTTTTGGGGTCTCGACATTTTTGGTCAGCTTCTTGGCCTGACCTTTGACGAACTGGTCGTTAAGGAATATGCCGACCAGCGCGCGGGCTTCATTCGAGTGTGCCAGCGGAACAAAACTTTGATTCTCAAGCACCAGGGCCTGGTCACGGCCTAAGCGGGCCGCGGCTTCAATGGTTTTCACCGCAGTGATCGGGGCTGGATAGTGTTTGCCCGCCGTCTGCATCACCATGCCTTTGGCGATAGTGAAACTCATGGTGGCTTCAATTTTACTGAGTTTCAGTGGCTCAAGCTTCGGCTGACGTTTGGCTTTCCAGTCCAGATCGCCGTTAATCGCCTGACGCAGGACGGTAATCGCGCCTTCACGCAGTTTTTCCGCTTTCACAATGCCATCGACCAGGCCGATTTTGAGCGCTTCGTCCGCGCCCACGTCTTTGCCAGCGGCGATGATTTCCAGGGCGCTATCAGCCCCGAGCAGGCGTGGCAAACGAACTGAGCCGCCAAAGCCCGGCATGATCCCGAGTTTGGTTTCCGGCAGGCCGATCCGCAGATCCGGCGTCGCCAGACGGTAATCGGTCGCCAGCACGCATTCGCAACCGCCACCCAGCGCGTAGCCATTGACGGCAGAAATCGTCGGGACCGGCAGGTCTTCCAGACGACAGAACACGCTGTTCGCAAAGTGCAGCCATTGGCTGAGCTGTTCCGGTGGCACCTGGAACAGGGAGAGGAATTCAGTGATGTCCGCGCCGACGATAAATGCCGCTTTTTCAGAACGCAGCAGTAAGCCTTTAAGGCCTGGCTGTTTTTCGAGAACGTCCAACGCCTGGCCGAGGCTGGCTACGGTTGCGGTATCGAGCTTGTTGACCGAGCCGGGGGCATCGAACACCAGTTCGGCAATGCCATCTTCCAGCCAGTCGAGGTACAGGGTGTCGCCTTTGTAAAGCATGTCAGTCTCCTGAATCCAGTACGGTTACTGGTCTTACCAGATGAGACGGAGTGTGGATTTTATGTTAATAAATTGCAAATTACTCTTTAAGAAAATGACGTCTGGATCACGCTCGGCAGAAATCACGCAGTGCTAAACCGATGTGCTAAGATGCGGGGAATTAGGGCAAAAACAGAGAAGGGTAAAACATGGATTCACTGGCCACACTCTATAAAAATCATATTGCTACGTTGCAGGAACGCACGCGTGACGTACTGGACCGCTTTAAGCTCGACGCGCTGTTAATTCACTCTGGCGAGCTGGTTAACGTCTTCCTCGACGATCATCCTTACCCGTTCAAAGTGAACCCGCAATTTAAGGCCTGGGTGCCGGTGACGCAGGTGCCAAACTGTTGGCTGCTGGTGGATGGCGTTAATAAACCGAAGCTGTGGTTCTATCTGCCGGTGGATTACTGGCATAACGTTGAGCCGCTGCCATCTTCCTTCTGGACTGAAGACGTAGAGGTTATTGCGCTGCCAAAAGCTGACGGTATAGGCAGTCAGCTGCCTGCGGCTCGCGGCAACATCGCCTACATTGGCCCAGTGGCTGAACGCGCGCTGGGGCTGGATATTACTGCCGCCAACATTAACCCGAAAGGGGTGATTGATTACCTGCATTACTATCGCTCTTATAAAACCGATTACGAACTCTCCTGTATGCGCGAAGCGCAGAAAATGGCGGTGAATGGCCATCAGGCGGCGCATGAAGCGTTCCTGTCCGGGATGAGCGAGTTCGACATTAACCTCGCGTATCTGACCGCCACCGGTCATCGTGATACTGACGTGCCTTACAGCAACATCGTGGCGCTCAACGAGCATGCGTCAGTGCTGCACTACACCAAACTGGATCATCGCGCGCCGTCTGAAATGCGCAGCTTCCTGTTGGATGCGGGCGCTGAGTATAACGGTTATGCCGCTGACCTGACCCGCACCTGGGCCGGGAACGCCGATACCGAGTTTGCGCAGCTGATTAAAGACGTCAATACCGAGCAGCTGGCGCTTATCGACACGTTGAAAACAGGCGTGAGCTACGTTGACTATCACATCCAGTTCCATCAACGCATCGCCAAACTGCTGCGTAAGCATCAGCTGATTACCGATATGAGCGAAGAGGCGATGGTGGATAACGATATTACCGGGCCGTTTATGCCGCACGGGATTGGGCATCCACTGGGCCTGCAGGTTCACGACGTGGCGGGCTTCATGCAGGACGATAAAGGTACGCACCTTGCCGCACCGTCGAAATACCCTTACCTGCGTTGTACCCGTATTCTGCAACCGCGCATGGTGTTGACCATCGAACCGGGGATCTACTTTATTGAGTCGCTGCTGGCGCCGTGGCGTGAAGGGCAATTCAGCAAGCATTTCAACTGGCAGAAGATTGATGCCATGAAGCCGTTTGGGGGGATCCGCATCGAAGATAACGTAGTGCTCCACGAAAACAGCATCGAAAACATGACCCGGGATCTGAAGCTGGCCTGATGGACAGTTGGCTGATCCCGGCCGCGCCGGTGACCGTGGTCGACGAAATCAAAAAGAGCCGCTTCATTACCTTACTCGCCCATACTGAGGGCGTGGAAGCGGCGAAAGCGTTTGTCGAATCGGTCAGGGCGGAACACCCGGATGCGCGTCACCATTGCGTGGCGTGGGTTGCCGGGCCGCCCAACGACTCGCAACAGCTGGGTTTCTCCGATGACGGTGAACCGGCGGGTACGGCAGGTAAACCGATGCTCGCCCAGTTGATGGGCAGTGGCGTCGGGGAAATAACCGCCGTGGTGGTGCGCTACTACGGCGGTATTTTGCTGGGCACGGGTGGCCTGGTGAAAGCCTACGGTGGCGGAGTGCACCAGGCCTTGGCAGAACTCACGACGCAGCGCAAGACGCCGTTGACCGAATATACTTTGCAGTGCGAGTACGGACTGCTGGCCGGTGTCGAATCCCTGCTGGCGCAATTTTCCGGTAAAGTTGTCAGCAGTGATTATCAGGCCGATGTGCATCTTCGGGTGGCGCTTCCGCAGGCCGAACTGGCGGCTTTTTCGACAAGACTGGCGGATTTTAGCCGCGGCGCGTTGCAATTGCGCCCGATTGGCGAATAATCCCCGGTCTACTTTTTTGCTTATCAAAGGAAGCGGCAGAGATGCATTTTCGCGCCATTACCCGAATCGTTGGACTGCTGGTTATTCTGTTTTCGGGGACGATGATCGTTCCTGGGCTGGTGGCATTGATCTACCGGGACGGGGCTGGGCGGGCATTTACTCAGACCTTTTTTGTGGCGCTGGCGATTGGCTCCCTGCTGTGGTGGCCGAACCGTAAACAAAAGGGCGAACTGAAATCCCGCGAGGGGTTTCTGATTGTCGTGCTGTTCTGGACCGTGCTGGGGAGCGTGGGTGCGCTGCCGTTCATCTTCTCGGAACAGCCGAACCTGACCATTACTGACGCCTTCTTTGAATCTTTCTCAGGGCTGACCACCACGGGCGCAACCACGCTGGTGGGGCTCGACTCTTTACCGCATGCCATCCTCTTTTATCGTCAGATGCTGCAATGGTTCGGCGGGATGGGGATAATCGTACTGGCGGTCGCTATCCTGCCAATCCTTGGCGTGGGCGGGATGCAGCTGTATCGTGCGGAAATGCCGGGGCCGCTGAAGGATAACAAGATGCGGCCACGAATTGCCGAAACGGCCAAAACGCTGTGGCTTATTTATGTGTTGTTGACCGTCGCCTGCGCACTGGCGCTATGGTTTGCCGGAATGCCTGCTTTCGATGCCATTGGGCATAGCTTCTCAACCATTGCTATCGGCGGTTTTTCTACCCATGACGCCAGCGTGGGGTATTTCGACAGCCCGACCATCAACACCATTATTGCTATCTTCCTGCTTATCTCAGGCTGTAACTACGGTCTGCACTTCTCTTTATTAAGCGGTCGCAATATGAAGGTGTACTGGCGTGATCCGGAATTCCGCATGTTTATCGGCGTGCAGCTGACGTTGGTGGTTATCTGTACGCTGGTGCTGTTACTGCACAATGTTTACGCCTCGGCGGTCACGACCCTCAACCAGGCCTTCTTCCAGGTGGTATCGATGGCGACCACGGCAGGCTTTACGACCGACAGCATTGCGCGCTGGCCACTGTTCCTGCCGGTGCTGTTACTGTGCTCTGCCTTTATCGGTGGCTGTGCGGGGTCAACCGGCGGTGGCCTGAAGGTGATTCGTATCTTGCTGTTGTTTAAACAGGGGAACCGCGAACTCAAACGTCTGGTGCATCCGAATGCGGTATATAGCATCAAGCTGGGCAACCGTGCGCTGCCGGAACGTATTCTCGAAGCGGTGTGGGGATTCTTCTCCGCCTATGCGCTGGTGTTCATCGTCAGTATGCTGGCGATTATTGCCACCGGCGTGGATGATTTCTCGGCCTTTGCGTCCGTCGTCGCCACGCTGAACAATCTCGGCCCGGGCCTGGGTGTCGTGGCGGATAACTTTGCCAGTATGAACCCGGTGGCTAAATGGATCCTGATCGCCAACATGCTGTTTGGTCGTCTGGAAGTCTTCACTCTGTTGGTGCTCTTTACACCGACTTTCTGGCGCGAATAACAGGAGCGTTTGTGAAAATATTGATTCTCTTCTCCACCCGGGATGGGCAAACGCGTGAGATTGCCGCGTCACTGGCGACTGAACTGAAAGAGCTGGCCTTCGATGCAGACATCGTTAACCTGCACCGGGCCGACAATATCGACTGGTCCGCGTATGACGGCGTGGTGATCGGCGCCTCTATACGTTACGGCCATTTCCATGCGGCACTGGATAGCTTTGTGAAAAAGCATCAGCACTCTCTGGCGCAGCTACCAAGCGCATTCTATTCCGTGAACCTCGTAGCGCGTAAACCTGAGAAGCGTACCCCGCAGACCAACAGCTATACCCGTAAGTTCTTACTCGGTTCTCCGTGGGCTCCCGATCTCTGCGCGGTGTTTGCCGGGGCGCTGCGTTACCCACGTTATAGTTGGTATGACCGAATGATGATCCGCCTGATTATGAAGATGACAGGGGGTGAAACCGATACGCGTAAAGAAGTGGTGTATACCGACTGGCAGCAAGTCGCTCATTTTGCTCGTGAAATCGCTCAACTTGTACGCAAATAGGCGTAAAAAACGGCATGGCGCCTGGAAATTGAGCGGTCGGAAAGTTTTTTTGAATTTAGACTTGCCGTCTCAGAATAACTCCCTATAATGCGCCTCCACTGACACGGAACAACGGCAAGCAAGCCGCCGGGTCAGCAGGGTTTCTCCGGAAATTCTGACAGAGAAAAGCGAAAATAATTGCTTGACTCTGAATGAGGAAAGCGTAATATACGCCACCTCGAGTTAGCAAGCGAAAGCGCGTAACTCACTGCTCTTTAACAATTTATCAGA